>CAXBNA010000200.1:0-11388 GCA_963976915.1 uncultured Verrucomicrobiales bacterium | reverse complement strand
CCTTGAAAAACTCGGATTCGAGAGCGGCACGATGAAAGCTATCTGGGACAACATTCGTGGGCTCGACCTTCTCGAGTCCCTGCCCGCGGTGGCCAAGGGTCGTGGTTTCGGCGTGATCGGCCATTCGCTCGGCGGGCACAACGCCATCTACACCGCCGCCTTCGATGACCGATTGAAGGTGATCGTCTCCAGTTGCGGATTCGATTCCTTCCTGGACTACAAGGGTGGCAACATTCAGGGCTGGGTGCAGCAACGCTACATGCCGGGCATGGGCGACTACCTCGGTCGTCCACAAGAGGTTCCGTTCGACTTCTCTGAACTGATCGCCGCCCTTGCGCCTCGCCGGATTTTCGTCAATGCCCCGCTCCACGACTCCAACTTTCAATGGGACAGCGTGGACCGGATTGCCAGAGCCGCCTCGCCGGTATTTGAACTCCTCGGTGCGAGGCATGCTCTCACCGTCCGGCATCCCGACTGCGACCACGACTTCCCGGACGAGGTTCGCTTGGAGGCCTACGAGGTGATCGCGCAGGAACTCAGGGCGCGCTGACCCGGTCGGGCAAATCGCCCGGGGCATCTAGAGGGAATAGGGCCGTGGGCAACTGCTTGACAAAATCCTTGTCCTCATGATGACGCGGCATCGGATTCATCCAGAAAACAATGTGTTTCCCTCAAACGATTCCCGCAGCGCCCGCTTCCGGTCAAGACGCCTCCATTGCCTAATCACATTCACCGGATCTCTCATGACTTCACGAATCCGTGGACGGCCCCTCCCCCCAGAATTGCCCATTGACCCCCTCCGTGGCTCGTCTAAGGTCGGGGCGCGGTGAGTGATGGTTACCACCGCCCCAGGCTTCTCCTACTCGAACACATTCCCCCGCATGCGCCCAGCCAGCTTGTTTTCCGCGCTGAAGCCCACTGTGGGAACGACGAGTCTCTCGATCAGGAGCCGCCATCTGGCTGGTGTCTGCCAGTGGGGCGACGGGTCATTCCGACCTACCTCAGACCACCGTGATGCCCACCAGCAGACTGACGATCTCGTTCGTGCTGCCAGTGGTGTCAGGCCGTCCTTCGTATCCGCCAATGAGGTCATTGGCGCGGATCCGCGGCTTGGGCATCTGTTCACACCCCCAACCCCTTCATATCCAACATGTCAGACAATTCCGAAAGATCCGGATCCTCCCGCGGACGTCGCGGAGGTCAAAACCGTCGTCGCAGCAGTGGCGGCGGCAACAGCAGTGGCGGCAGCGGTTACATCCGCAGCCGCGTTCCTCGGAGCAAGCAGCCTGAACCCAGCGGCTTCTCCAAGTTCCTGAATACCGTCAGCTTTGGCCTGCTCGGCGAAAGCGCGCCACCCAAGCGGAAACCCCGTCCGAAAAGCGACGCCCCAAGCGGTGCCTCGGATCGGCCAGATCGCCCTGAACGCCGTCCGCGGAGTCGGCCTCGTCGCGAGCCCCGGTCCTCCAGCCCTGCGGACGTTCACACCGAGCGTCTCTACGTGGGCAACCTGTCCTACGATGCCACCGAGAGCGACCTCTTTGAGCTCTTCAACGGAGTCGGCGCGGTCCAGAATGCCGAAGTGGTGGTCAACAGCCGCACTCAGCGCTCGAAGGGTTTCGCCTTCGTGACCATGGCCTCCCTCGAAGAAGCCCGCCGTGCCGTCGAGGTTCTCGGCGGTCAGGACTTCATGGGACGCCCGCTTCAACTGAGTGGTGCCAAGCCTGTCTCCCGTCGCGACGATGACCGCTCGAATCGTGAAGACGACAACGAGAGCAACGACGACAGCGAAAACGAAACGCAGGAAGCTGCGACCGCCTCCTTCGAAGACGACACCTAAGTCTTCATCTCCAATTCAAAGACACCAGCCTGCACGTCTCAAAGGCGTGCAGGCTTTTTTGTGCTCCGATTGAGCGCCCGCTCACTCCCCAAACTCTTCCTCTTCCTTCTCCCGCAGCTTTTCCGCCTCCCGTTTCAAAATCCGGCCCACCCGATGCTTCGCCAGATAGACCTGTGCCGCATTCACGCCGAGTTCTTTCTTGACCCGCTCGGGGCTCCAGCCCTTCAGCACGTAGCACGAAAAAATCTGAAACTGCCTTGGAGAAACCACGGCTTTCACGCGCCGCAGGGCAATGTCCATGATCTGGTCCTGCCACTCCTTGTCCCACAGCTTTTCCAACGCCATTCCATTCGGGTCCGCACAGCGATCAATGGGGGCCGTGCGGCGGTCATCGGTCTCTTCCGACGCGTACAAATTCGCCTCCCGGCTCTGCTGCTTTTTCCGACGACGGAATTGATCCAAAATACGCCATCGCGCCTGATTGAGAAGGAAAGACTTAAAGGAACCCAAGCTCGTGTCGAATTTCTTCTTCTGCAGATTCTTCGCCACACCAATGAACGTCTCCTGCACCACATCGTGCGCCTCGTGGTCGCTGAGGCCCGCCTTGCGAGCCACATGCCAGACGAAGCTGGAATACGTCCGATAAAACTCGTCCCAGCTCGACCAATCGGACCAATTGTCCAGCCGCTCGATGAGTGTCTTGCGCGTCACAGGAGGTCCGGAGAATTTCTCCTCCTTCGCTTTCTCCTTTTCTTCGCCCTTCTCAGGCTCTTTAGACGGCTCGCTCATCCTGTTCCAAGTCTAGGTGGCCCCATTCTCTCGGGCAACGCCTTTGTTTGACTCCATTGCGACTGCAATCTCACAATCAGTCGCTTGAATCTTCAGCCCCTCACCTTACAGAACCCCATGTCTAAAGTCCTCATCATCGGAGCTGGCGGCGTCGGCCGCGTCGTCACCCACAAATGCGCCCAACTGCCCGAGGTGTTCAGCGAGATCATGCTCGCTTCCCGCACCAAAGCCAAGTGCGACGCCATCGCCGCCGAACTCGACCGCCCCATCCAAACCGCTGGCATTGATGCCGATGACGTGCCTGCGCTCACTGCCCTGCTGAAGGACTACCAGCCCGAGGCCGTCATCAATGTCGCCCTCCCCTACCAGGACCTCACCATCATGGACGCCTGCCTGGCCGCCGGAGTCCACTACATCGACACCGCCAACTACGAACCCCGCGATATTGCCAAATTCGAGTACCACTGGCAATGGGCCTACCAGGAGCGTTTCAAGGAAGCCGGCCTCACCGCCCTCCTCGGCTGCGGCTTCGATCCCGGCGTGACCAATGTCTACACCGCCTACGCGCTGAAGCATCACTTCAGCAAGATCGACACCCTCGACATCCTCGACTGCAACGCGGGCGACCACGGCAAGGCCTTCGCCACCAACTTCAATCCCGAGATCAACCTCCGCGAAGTCACCGCCAACGGACGCTATTGGGAAAACGGCCAGTGGATCGAAACCAAGCCGCTCGAGATCAAGCGCAGCTTCGATTTCCCCGACGGCATCGGACCCAAGAACATCTACTGCCTCTACCACGAAGAGCTCGAGTCCCTCACCAAGCACTTCGACATCCGCCGCGCCCGCTTCTGGATGACCTTTGGCGACGCCTACATCAAGCACATGGAAGTGCTCGTGAACGTCGGCATGACACGCATCGATCCCGTCATGCATCAGGGGAAAGAAATCATCCCCATCGAGTTTTTGAAAACCCTCCTCCCCGAGCCCGGCACCCTCGGAGCCGATACGAAAGGCAAGACCTGCATCGGCAACTGGATCGAGGGCACCGGCAAGGACGGTGAGTTCAAGCGCTACTACGTGTACAACATCAAGGACCACGAAGACTGCTACAAGGAGACCAACAGCCAGGGCGTCAGCTACACCACCGGCGTCCCCGCCATGATCGCCGCCAAACAACTCCTCACCAATCCCGCGGAGTATCGCCAACCCGGCGTCTGGAACGTGGAGCAGCTCAATCCCGATCCCTTCATGGCCGACCTCAACGCCTACGGCCTCCCCTGGATCGAGACCTTCCCCACCGAGCCCTTGCCTGGCGAGTGACGCTAACGACTCTGTCTTCCAGGCGGCCAAACACTCCAGCACGAAGACTCGATTCCCGCACCCCAGGGAGCCGACCTCGGCCCGCTGCATTCGAAAGCCCATTGACCTTCGATCTCAATTCGACTGAGATCGACGGATGAAGAAGAAACAGAGCATCCTCCGCCGCTGTATGATTGCATGGGCGGTCGTGGCAGTCACTGCCGTCGCCGCTTTTCTTCTTCACTTCCCAGGGCAACAAGCTCCCATGGCCATCACCCTCGCCACGGGTCTCGGAACCCCCCGCCTCCAAGCCCGTGTGGATGCCCTCGAAGAAAAGGCCATCCACGGCGAAAACTTTACGGATGCCGAAAAGCAGTTCCTCACCGACCTCTACACCTGCTTCGCCAAAGGCGGTCGCCTCACTTACGTGCTCCGTCAATCCGCGCAGATGATGCAGCACTACCTCGATGCGAGCGGCAACGACCTTCAGATTCAATCCCGCATCTTCATCGGCAGCAGTCCCGTCCAAGAGCAGATGATCCGTCTTCGGGAGAGGATCACCTTTGATTTCGAACAGCAAAACTCCCTGCTGGCCGAATACACATCGCCCACGTTTTACATGGGTGACCCGCATTTCTTCGAAGCGCAAGCGGGCCTTTACTACGGCAAGCTCACCGCCCGTCCATCGCTCAACGACGACCGTCAGCTCAAGATCGAATGGAACGTCGAGATGCCCTGGCAGTGGCCAACCTACGAATCGCTCAACCAACAGTGGGGCACCTACCATGCCCAGTGCTTCCCGATTCCGAACGCCCGAAGCTTCCTCCAAGGCTCCCAGCATTGCCTGTGGATCGACGACGGACTCGGCGAGCACCTCGCCCAACTCGGACTCGCCAAACCCTTCCTCGTGCTCTCCACTTGGCAGGACTGAAACCCCGGGGCGCTGAATTCATTCCGCAGCAGGCCATCCAAGCTCAGGATAAGCTCAGATCGCCAGACACAACCATGTTTCTCGGCTCCCACGTCTCACACGTCGGCCGCCAAGACCTCCCCGCCCACCTTCACGCCTTCAAAGGTCTTCCCATCTGGCCGGTCTTTGCCAACCTTCACCGTGTAGCTCCCGTCGGCATCGAACACCGGCGGTTCGATCTCCGGCCCGGTCATGCGGCGTGAATACAGCACCTCGCCACTGGATTCGTCCATCACCAGGACCACCGGTTTGTCCGAACCGGTCACGGTGATCTTCGGCAACGTCGCCGCCACTTTCCGGCCATCATTGGCCGCCGACTCCACCGTGATCGGCCAGCCGGGAAACTGATTCTGGTCATCAAACCGCGGCCAGCACTCGAAGGTCACCTGTCCGCTGCTCTTCACAAACCGAGCCACCCCATAGCCATCGGCACGCTTCTGCTCGTCCTGAATATCTTCGGGATTCGCGTAGGCCATCATCGAGATGCGATTTCCCAAGCCGTCCTTGAAATCGCCCGTCCACGGCAGCGGACTGCCCTCGACCGGATTGGGCCCTGGTTGCTCGTCCTTCGGATGCCACCAGCGGCCGTAGATCGTGTTCACCAACGCCGGACTCGTGAACGAGTACGGACCGTCACCAAACGCCTCGATGCCATGCTTCGTCACCACCGCCAGATGCTGATCCCCGCACAGGTGGGTGGCTCCCGCACGACGCAAGGCACGCAGCGCCTCATCACGTCCCGTTTGCGGCCAGCCGTTGCAATCCAAGTCCGCGAGCAAGCGGTTGTCGGGGCTCCCGTGCAAATGCACCGCGCCGCAAAAAGCCGTCTGCGACAGCACGCACTTCGTCTCCGCACCCTGCCAGTCCTCCACCCAATCACCGAGGAATTTCATCTGCCGTTGGCCGAGCAATTCCAAGCCCGGCAGATCCACCGTCGCTGGGTCGTAGCTCTCGTCATTGATGTGATCCGGCCGGGGTCCCATCTCAGGAATCTTGCCAAACGGACCCGACTTGAATTTGCGATCCTCCAGAATGGCAAAGTCCACTCCGCCCACGCGCAGCCTGGTGAAGTACACACCAATGCCCTGCAGAATCGGCTCCGGGTCCACCGGGTCCGGCAAGTGCCAGCTCTGCGCCCGCTGCACGAGATTCACATATTCCGGCGGGAAAAAGTAGCCGCCATCCGCGCCATCCTTCCGCTCCGACTTCTTGCCATTTTCACCCCAGAGATTCGGATGCCCCACATCGTGGTCATCGGGAATGCAGATCGTCGGTCGATCCTTCATGATCTCCCGGAACTGCAGGCCAAATTCCAGCCAGCCCGCCGTGTGCTCCGTGTGGTGATAGGTTTGGTCACCCGCAAAGAAAAGCACGTCCGGGTTCTGCTTCTTCAAGTGCTCAATGATCTCCGGCCGCTGGCCTTTCGTGCGACTGGAGTTGCACGACATGTTGGCGATCACCACCTCGTCCTTTTCCACCGGGTCGTGGCGAATCAGCCCCTCGAACATCGCCTCCGCGCCGTGGCGCACCCGATACGGCACGTCCTGCGTCCCGTCCCAGCCTTCCAGCCGAAAATGCGCGCTCCATCCTGGATAAATCACCTCTGACTTCCCCGCTTCCTTCCACTCCCCATCCTCCTTGAACTCCAGCCGGACCACCCTCGCCTCATCCGGCATCAATGGGAAAAGCTGCGCCGACAGCTTCAGCACGCCTGCGTCATGCGTGTACACCGCAAAAGCCACCACCTCATTGCGGGGAACGTTGAGGTCAATGATCTGCCCGCGACCTCCCTTCGCCTTGCCCTTGGCCTTCCCGGCATCCGCTGCCTTCACCCACCACTTTCCGGTCGTCTGGCTGTCCAGCATCGGGTAGTCCGCCCCAAACGGCAGCGCCGGAGGCTCCTGCCCAGGCAGCAAGGTCGCAGCACCTGCAAAAGCGGGGAGAGTCTGAAGAAAACGACGGCGAGTGAATGGAGTCATAGCCACGCTTTATAAAGACACATCCCCCCGCACGCAAGACCTCAACACCCAACAATCAGTCACCCGAAGTCAGAATGCTGTGAATCCAAAAAATCCAGTCAATCCCGGCCCAAAAGACTCTGCGCCTCCATCTTCCCCGCAAACTTCACCACCCTCTCCACCTCTTCCTCCCAATACTCCTGCTCCGCCGCCACATCCGAAGTCGGGAACTCTGCCAGCGCCGCGACCCACGCCTCCGTCTTCCCTTCTGCGAAACTTCGAATCGTCGCGATCACCCTCTCTCCATCCGGCACGACCACCCGAAACGGGCGCGGCAAGGTCGATCCAAACATCCCGTGCGGGTAAGATGCCAAAGGCATGGAAAGATGCTCCATCCGATAGAGGCACCGCAGCAACGAGGCGAGCACATACCGAAAACCCGATGGCAGTGGACCCAACGCCCCCTCCACCCCTTCCCTCACCAAATCGACCCTCACCCGGCCCTCTTCAAGGCCGACCACCAACCACCACGGCTCCCCCCTCCACACCCCCGCACGATTGAAGGGCGGGCGATACTCCAGCAGCAGTGCCGCTTCCAAGTCGATCGCCTCCTGCGCAGAGGCGCAGATTCGATACTCGATCCGCACCGTCCGATTCACCAGCCGCAACGTCCTCTTGGCATGCTTCTCCGGCGTCACATGCCGATAGCTCCCCACCCTTGCCCGCAGGTTCAGCGACTGCCCGATGTAGAGGAGCTCATCCCCCTCTCCAAAGAAAAAATACACCCCCGGCCCCTTCGGCAGCTCCCGGAAAAAGCCATCACCAAATCGAGCCGACAACGGATTCTCCAGCTTAAACAGCCGCAACTGCCGCACTGATTCCAGCGTCTCCTCCATCCCTCTCATTAAACCCCAGAGAACCCGCCTGTCGAGTCACGTCGAAATTAGTGATCGGTATTCAGTGAATCAGTGATTCGTCATTCGCCATTCGCCATTCGTCATTCGTCCTCTTCCCCCTTTCCCTCCCAGCCACCCCGCGTATTCGTACCCCTCCCACCCATGAAGGACTCCCCCGGCATGCACGTTCATGACCTCGCCTACCGCCACCCCGGCGCGGCGGTCGGCATCCATGTGCCTGAGTTCGAACTACTTCCCGGAAAACCCACCGCCTTGGTCGGCCCCAGCGGCAGTGGCAAGACCACCCTCCTCCGCCTCCTCACGGGCCTGCTTCAGCCTGAGTCCGGCGCCCTTTCGGCAGGCGAGCTCGAGATCCACCGCAGCCAGCCAGCAACCCTTCGCGAGTGGCGGCTGCAGAAGGTCGGCCTCATTTTTCAGGACTTCGCCCTCCTGCCCTACCTCTCCGCCAAGGAAAACGCGGAACTTCCCTCCCGCTTCCTCCGCACGCTCGCCCCCTCCACGTCCGCCCGTGCGACGGCGCTGGCCGACCGGCTTGGACTCACCGATCACTGGACGAAACCCGCCTCCATCCTCTCCCAAGGCGAACGCCAACGTGTCGCCATCGCACGCGCCCTCGCGCATGAACCTGACTTCGTCTTCGCTGACGAACCCACCGCCTCTCTCGACCCAAAGCGGCGCGACGCCGCCCTCGACCTCTTGCTCACGGATGCGGTGGATCGAAACATCTGCCTGCTCGTCATCACTCACGACATGGAACGTCTGGATGGCTTCGCCAACGTCTTGCGCATGGAGGACTTCCAGTCATGAAAGCTGTGTCCGCCGCCTTCTTCCTCGCTTGGCGCTACGTGCTTCGCCACGGCTGGCAGAGCCTCCTGCTGTCGCTGGCCCTGGGGATGGTTTTGGCGCTTCCGCTGGCGGTCCGTCTCCTCGTCCGCGCCGCAGAGACCGAGATGCGAGCTCGCGCCCTGAGCACCCCTGCCCTGCTCGGCCGCCCCGGCAGTGCGGCCGACCTCCTCCTCGGCGCGCTGTATTTCTCCCAGCTCGATCTGGCCACCCTCCCCTTTGGCGAAGTCGCGACTCTCCGAGAAACTGATCTCGGCCAGCCCATCCCTCTGCATCTCCACTTCAAAGCTCAGAAAGCACCCATCATCGGGACCACGCTCGACTACTTCGACTTCCGTCATCTGCGCATCGCCGAGGGGCGCCCCCTGACACGGCTCGGGGATTGTGTGATCGGAGCCCGCATCGCCAAGCAGCAGGGCCTTCACCCCGGCGACTCCCTTTTCAGCTCGCCCGACCAACTCTTCGACATGGCCGGCACCTACCCGCTGAAGATGCACGTCCGGGGCATCCTGGCCGAAACCGGCACGCCTGACGATGACGCCATCTTCGTCGATCTCAAAACCGTCTGGGTCATCGAAGGCCATGCCCACGGCCACGACGATCTCCAAACCGCCCCCGACGCCACCGTCCTCAAGCGCGAGGATGGCAACGTCGTCGGCAATGCCGCTGTCCGCATGTTCCAGGAAATCACCGATGCAAACATCGCCAGCTTCCACCTTCACGGCGACACCGCCGAGCTGCCCATCAGCGCCATCCTCTTCGCCCCGAACGACGAAAAAGCCGCCACCTTGCTCGCCGGACGTTTCGTCAATGGAAAGGGCACGCTGCAGTTCATCCGTCCTGTCGAAGAGTTGGATCGCCTGCTCAAAACCCTCTTCCGCTTCGAAAGCCTCGCCCTCGGCACCCTCGCCCTCACCGGCGTCGCCGCCCTCGGCATCGCCACGCTCGTCTTCGCCCTGAGCTTCCGAATGCGGCGGCGCGAGTTCGCCACGCTCGAGGACATCGGCATCCCCTGCATCAGCCTCACCCTCGTCAAGACCATCGAGATCCTCCTCATCGGCACCGGAGCCCTCATCCTCGCCACCCTCATCCTACTCACCGTCCAGACCTTCGCCACCCACCTCATCCTCCTCACCCTGCGTTAGTGAGGTCGGCTGGGGCTCGCATTCAGCACTCGGCGCTCGGTAGCCCACCCTCCGCCAGCCCACTGCACTCACGAACAAGGCGTAGTACGTCCACATCTGCAGGCTGAAGAAGATCAGATGATTCGCGATCAGAAAAAGATCGATTCCGTCACGGTTTGGGCACCAACCCGATTGCCCGCAGCAACCCATAACGCGGCTTGCGCGGGGCGGTGGGAGCCTGAGGCACGTCAGCGGCGTGGGGTGTGGAGTGCGGTTGGCCGCTGGCGTGATTGACTCGCTCACTTCGTTCGTCTCGCCCTCCGGGCTGTCTGCGGCAGTCTGTCTCGCTTCGGTGCGACCATGCATCAAGGCTTGCGGCGCCTGACGGCCATGCGGCCTGAGCTTGGACGCGGCAGAGTGAGGCGGGGCCGAACGTAGCCGCCTGATACCGGGAAGGAGGTAACTACACACAATGCGCTGTAGTGTGGCGAGGCTTTGCGAGCGCACAGTAGGCCGCCGGGTCCCGCCGCTCTGGGCGGGTGGCGGCCAACTGCACACTACTCCGCATTGTGTCGTAGTTACCGTCCAGGGTGCGGAGCTGGCGAGTTGTGCGAGCCACACTGAACAAGCGGTAGGTTCAACGGGTGCGAATCGGAGGCGAAGCCGAGATAGACAACGAGGAACGAGTTGCCCGAAGGGCGAGATGAGCGAAGCGAACGAGTCAACCTGCGGCGTTACGGAAAGCCGCACTGTTCCTTGCGGTGGGAGCGGGAGCGGGCGGAGCTTGTCGGTGGTGGGCAATGCGCGGAGCCGCGAGCTTTGCGAAGCGCTGGAGATTGGCGGGGCCGGTTGCCTGCTGCGCTACGAGTCATCGGCCTTGCTGATGACTGCCCAGCTCAGGCACGGGCCGGGGTTGGCAAGCAGCGTCGCAGGTCGGAGTGAGGCGTTGCAGTTGCAACACACTCACGAACGCCGCTTGACCAACAACCACAGCAGGCCACATCCCGCCACGATCAACACCACGATGATGCTCCACGGCGGCGATGCCATTGACGTTCCGTCCGCGGTCGACGATGTCGCGCTGTGAACTGGCATCGCGCTTGCGGTGGGCGCAATAGGCTGCTGAGGTTCTTCCAGTTTTTCTTTCGACTCCACAACTCGTTGCTTTTCTGATTCCACCAACCATGCAACGGCGTCCGCCCCTTCGAGCACAGGCAAATTCCAGTCTCTCAGGTCAGTCTCACTATATTTTTGGATGCGATCACCCGGCAAAATCGGGAAATCGCGAACCACATCCAAATCCTTGGCACCATTGACGACAAAACATCTACTGCCGCGAACCAGGATGATGCGGGTGTATTTGTCGATTCCACCGCATGAAAGCATCATTGCTTGGCGGATGGTTCTCGGAACATCCATCGACTGATGTTTCAGGGTGGACTTCGTTGTGCCCAGCCAAAACATGTCATTATCCGCTGCGGCAGAATACATTGCAATGGCGCAGACTAAAAAAGCTAGAACTGTTTTCATCTCACGGATCTGGGGTCAGATCTGGGGTCAGATCTGGGGTCAGAATTTTGCGGATCTGGGATCTGGGGTCAGGCGACATGAAAGCCGATAGATCAAGGGATTGAGCGGTAAATCAACG
>CAXBNA010000199.1:0-11492 GCA_963976915.1 uncultured Verrucomicrobiales bacterium | reverse complement strand
TCTACAAGCGCGAGAAGTTCGCCTTCATGGCCCCACCCGCACACACCGACGACTCCAAGCGCGCCAAGGTCGAGGAACTCATCCAGCGCTTCCTCAATCCCAAGTCTGTCGATGAAGGCGGCGTGCTCAGCCCTGATCGCGTCACCGCCTTCCTTGATGGCTACCGCGCCGACCGCGACCCCGTTTCCCTCACGCGCAAAGACGCCCTCCTCAACCACCTCCTCTGCCTCCAGATCCTCCACGCCCAGTTCATCAGCAAGGAACTCGTGATGGAGTAGCGCACCAGCCGCAGGCGTGATCGCCAAGAAGTGGCCCGCACCGTCCTCTGTGCGGAGATCGCAGGCCCGTGGGCCCATCCTCCACACAGAAGATCACCCCGTCACCTCATCATAAATTCTTGCTCCTCCTAGGCAATCCATGGTACGACTCGTTAAAGAAGCTCACGACTCCTGCCCATGGCCACCAACCCCGCTCATTTCCTGCGCGCCACTTTGATCACCGCTATCGCGGTCGGATACCTGTCGAATCCCGCACGCGCCGACTCCACCATGAACGCCGTGCACAAGTTTGCGCACGCGGCCAACGCGGGCTGGATCAATCTCCGACCGGACGTCCCTGCAGCTCCGGCGGGAATCGTTTTCGGCGAGTACTTTCTCTCCGGACAAGCCTATGCGGCCAACCTCGGTTGGATCGACTTCGGTGATGGCGCTCCTGCCGACGGCATTCGCTACGCCAACAACTCGGGCGCCGATTGCGGCGTCAATCACGATGGCTCCGGGAATCTGTCCGGCTTCGCTTATGGAGCCAATGTCGGTTGGATCAACTTCGGCTGGGCCACCTCGTCGGATCCCGACCGCCCGCGCGTGGACCTGCTCACCGGTGCCTTCACCGGCTACGCCTACTCGGCCAATCTCGGCTGGATTCAGCTCGGCACGGGCTACCTGACCACCGACACGATGGTCTCCGTCGACTCCGATTCGGACGGCATTGCCGACGCGTGGGAACGGCAGGTTTTCGGCGATCTCGCCACCGCCAACGCGATGAGCAATTGGGACGGCGACGCCTCGTCGGACAAAGAGGAGTACCTCGCCGCCACGCTCGCCAAGGACGCGTCCAGCCACTTCGGCATCCTCTCCGTGATCTACAATTCCGATCACACCGGTGCCAACGTCACCTTCACCAGCAGCCCCGGTCGACTCTACGACTTGGAGGTCAGCAACAACCTCGGAATCGCTCCCGACATGTGGCTGGATTCCGGCTTGGGCGTCATCACTCCGGACACGGGCGTCTCCACCACCCGATCCGTTTCCTGGCTCGGTACGGATCGCAAGTTCGTCCGCGTCGTCGCCCAAAGGCCGCTTCAGTGATCCACCCCCCTTCCCTCGGCCATGAAAACTCGTTTCCTCACCCTTGCCTGCGCTTGTCTCTGCCTTGTCGCGCCCCAAGCCGTCCCCGCCCAGGGCGGCAGCCTCACCCCTCCCGGTGCTCCCGCTCCCACCATGCGCTCGCTTCAGGAGATTTGGGACAAGCTGGAGGAATTGGGAACCGCCCAGTCTGAGCTGCAAACGAGCCTGCGCCAACTCGATGTCTCACAGCCGTGGACTATCGTCACGATTGACACGCAAGACTGGGTCGGAGTGGACAACGAACTGGCGTTCACGCCCTTTGGTCAACCCTCCGTCTCCTACCTGGACAACACCGCGTCGGATCTGAAATACGCCGAGTTCGACGGCACGACATGGCATGTCCAAAGATTGGACGAAGATGGATTGGTCGGCCGCCAATCCTCCCTGGCTTTCGGACCCGCGGGCAATCCCTCGATCAGCTACTACGACGACACGTTCAAGGTGCTGAAGTTCGCCCTCTTCGATGGCGTGGACTGGCAGCTTTCCATCGTCGATCCTAATTCCAACAATGGAACGCACACCCGTCACCGGTACGCGCCGGACGGACTCCCTGCCATCAGCTACCGAGCGGACAATGGATCGGAACTCCGATACGCAAAATTCAACGGGGCCTCCTGGGACATTGAAGCCGTCGATTCCACCGGGTCCGTGGGACGCGACAACGATCTGGAATTCAGTCTTTTTGGGCAGCCCGCCATCTCCTACAACGATGAGACCAACAACGATGTGAAGTTGGCCATCTTCAATGGGTCCACATGGAACATTTCCGTGGTGGACAGCAGTGGCGATGTCGGGCGGTTTACCTCGCTTGAATTCTCTCCCACAGGCAAGCCGACTGTTTGCTACTACGACAACGGCAACGGAGATCTCAAGTACGCCGCCTTCGATGGCTCCGCGTGGAATGTGACAGTTGTCGATTCGGAGGGCTTGGTCGGCAAGCACTGCTGGCTCGCGTATCGTCCGAACGGCCTGCCCGCCATCGCCTACTGGGACGAGACGAACTTCCAGCTTCGCTACGCGGAGTTCGACGGTACCAGTTGGCAGCTCGAGACGGTGCCGATCTCAGGCAACGTCGGTCGGAATGCTTGCCTGGTCTTTTCCCCCACCGGCGTCCCCTACATCAGCTACTTCGACAGCAGCACTCTGGACATGAAGCTTGTGATCCGGTCGCCCTTTTACCCACCCGCTCCCTAACATCGTATGAACCCAACTCGAACGCTCGTCCTTGTAGCCTCCGTGCTCACCCTTGGTTGGGCATCCACCCCGGTCCACGCCCAGGGCGGCAGCCTCACCCCTCCCGGCGCTCCCGCTCCCACCATGCGCTCCCTTCAAGAGATCTGGGACAAGCTGGAGGAAGTGGGAACCGCCCAGTCTGAGCTGCAAACGAGCCTGCGCCAACTCGATGTCTCACAGCCGTGGACTATCGTCACGATTGACACGCAGGACTGGGTCGGAGTGGACAACGAACTGGCGTTCACGCCCTTTGGTCAACCCGCCGTCTCCTACCTGGACAACACCGCGTCGGATCTCAAATACGCCGAGTTCGACGGCACGACATGGCATGTCCAGAGATTGGACGAGCCAGGTTTGGTTGGGCGTCTTTCCTCACTCGCCTTCGGGCCCACTGGACATCCCTCGATCAGCTATTACGACGACACCAACAAGGTCTTGAAGTTCACGATCTTTGACGGGGTCAATTGGCAGAACTCCATCGTCGATTTCAACTCCAACAACGGGACCCACACCTGTCATCGCTACACTCCTGATGGAAGGCCCGCCATCAGCTACCGGGCGGACAATGGATCGGAACTCCGATACGCCGAGTTCAACGGCACCTCATGGGACATCCAATCCGTCGATTCCGCCGACAACGTGGGGAGGGACAATGATCTGGAATTCAGTCCCTATGGGCAGCCCGCCATCTCCTACAATGATGAGACCAACAACGACGTGAAGTTGGCCATCTTCAACGGAACCACCTGGGATATCTCCGTGGTGGATGCCAATGGCGATGTCGGGCGGTTCACCTCGCTCGAGTTCTCTCCCACCGGCCAACCCACCGTTTGCTACTACGACAACGGCAACGGGGATCTCAAATTCGCGGAGTTCGATGGCAGCGCCTGGAACGTGACCGTCGTGGATTCGGAGGGCTCGGTCGGGAAGCACTGCTGGCTCGCGTATCGTCCCAATGGCCTTCCGGCCATCGCCTACTGGGACGAGACGAACTTCAAGCTTCGCTACGCGGAGTTCGACGGTACCAGTTGGCAGCTCGAGACGGTGCCGATCTCAGGCAACGTCGGTCGGAATGCTTGCCTGGTCTTTTCCCCCACCGGCGTCCCCTACATCAGCTACTTCGACAGCAGCACTCTGGACATGAAGCTTGTGATCCGGTCGCCCTTTTACCCACCCGCTCCCTAACATCGTATGAACCCAACTCGAACGCTCGTCCTTGTAGCCTCCGTGCTCACCCTTGGTTGGGCATCCACCCCGGTCCACGCCCAGGGCGGCAGCCTCACCCCTCCCGGCGCTCCCTCCCCGTCCATGCGCTCTCTTCAAGAGATCTGGGACAAGCTGGAGCAGATGGACGCGACGAATCAAACGCTCCAATCCAAGCTCGATTCGCAGCGTGGGTTGATTGAAGGACTCGTCCAGGTCAACGGCGTGCTGCTGGAGAGCCTGGGCATCCAGATCCCTTGGGAAATCTCGATCATCGACACCGGCAACGTCGGGGCCGACAACAGTGCTGCCTTTTCACCCAACGGGACGCCCGCCGTCGCGTATCGCGACACCACCAACCAGCGGCTGATGTATGCCGAGTACCACGACGGAACGTGGATCAAGACCGTCGCTGACGACGATGGTGACGTTGGCCGGCTCTGCTCGCTCGCCTTCAACGCAAGCGGCCACCCGGCGATCGCCTACTACGACGCCACCGACGACGACCTGCTCTACGCTGAGTTTGACGGCGCGGTCTGGCAGGTTCAGACGGTCGATGCTCCAGGCAACGTGGGTGGAAGCAACCAACTCAAGTTCACGTCGGACGGCCGCCCCGCCATCGCGTACCGCGACGTGGGCAACGGCACCATCAAGTATGCCGAGTTCAACGGGGCCTCATGGGACACTGAGGCCGTCGACACAGGCACCGACACGCCGCAATCCGTCAAGGGCTTCGACCTGGACGCCAACGATCACCCCGCCATCGCCTACTTCGAGAGCACGGCTGACGACCTGAAGATCGCCGTCTTCGACGGAGCCACTTGGCAAATCCAAACCATCGCCAGCACCGACAACGTGGGCGTCGACCATGACTTCGAATTCGGCCTCAACGATCTCCCCACCGCCTGCTACCGAGACGCCACCAACCAGCGGCTCATGATCGCCACCTACGACGGTGTGTCGTGGAATTCGTCCATCGTCGATGACAGCGCCAACAACGGCCGCCTCTGCTCGCTGGCCTTCACCGCGCTCGGCCACCCGGCGATCGCCTACTTCGGAAACAACTCGGCCGATCTCCTCTACGCCTCCTTCAATGGCACCGCGTGGACCGTCTCCACCATCGTCAGCGCGGGCAACGTCGCGGGCCAATGCAACCTGGTCCACGGCCCCTTCGGTGAGCCCGGCATCATCTACCGCAACAGCGCCGACTCCACCCTGAGATTCGCGCTCCGCCGGCCCTTCCACTCCGGCAACTAACGCCGAAACGTCATGAGCGCGAAGTGATCCATGAAACCAAGACTCCGGCAATTTGCAGCATTGGTTTTCCTTTCTCTCACGAGCGTTTTCAATGTTCTCTCGAGCGATTCCGCGACGACGAGCAACATCAACGCACGAATCGATTCCCAAGACTTCGTCTTCAAGAGCGGCGATCGGATCGATATTCAGATCAAGGAGGCCCACGATTCAGCCATGACCCTTTTTATCTCGAATGACGGTAGGGTTATGGTTCCCTACCTTGGTTTTCGTCAAGCGGTCGGAAAAACACGATCCGCCTTTGAGCGAGAGGTCAAAGCCGAATTGGAGGCAACCTATTTCAAGGTCGCAACCGTTCAGATTCAACGCACTCCACCCAGGCCTCCTCCGAAAATGCGTTCTCGATTTTATATTGCGGGTGCTGTCGCCTTACCTGGGATCTATGAGATCGACTACGATGAGCAGGCGACGATATCGGACCTGATTCGATACGCAGGTGGTGCCAAAGACGGTGCGTTGTTGCGGCGCATTTTGATTCTGCGCAGGACCCCTTTGGGGCCCAAAAAAATATTGGTCAATTTTCACCGCATAAAGACCGAGGAATCCCCATACGACGTGTTCCTTCGAAGTTGGGACGTCGTATACGTTCCCTCCAAAGGGCACGAAGAACTCCTTGATTCGCAATCCGCTTACCGAGAGTTGCAGAAGACCGGCCCAGGTACGTGCAGGGGAATAGAGCCCTAGGTTGCCCCCGTCTCCCCCTCTCCTCGTCCCCCAGTCCCCAAGTCTTTCAGCCGCCCACCCCATCCTTGCCATCTCCCCGGCCCGGCGCACGTTGCGGCCCCCATGCTCAGCTACGCCGCGATCCTCACCGTCATCCTCCCCGTCTACCTCACGATGGCGCTGGGCGGAGCGGCGCGGAAGCTGGGCATCCTCACGGAAGACGCTGACAAGAGCCTCATGCGGCTGGTCGTCACCATCCTCACGCCCGCGCTGATCCTCGACCGCGTCGTCGGCAATCCCAACGTCATGGAGCCGCTGCCGGTCCTCATCGCGGCCGGACTCGGCTTTGGACTCGTCGTCCTCGGCATTGTCATCTCCTACTTCGCCGCGCCCCTGCTCGGGCTGAAGAAAGGCCAGGGCCGCCGCACCTTCGGCGTCGCCACTGGCCTGCAAAACTACGGCTTTGTCGCCATTCCCATCATCACCGCCCTCTTCGCCAAGGACGGCACCCTCGGCGTCCTCTTCACCTTCTCCCTCGGCGTCGAGCTCGCCCTCTGGACCGCAGGCGTCGGCCTCCTGACCGGCCTGGACAAAACGCCCCTCAAGGCCGTGCTCAGCCCGCCCGTCATCACCATCCTCGCCTCCCTGGCCATCAATTTCACCGGCCTCCACCAGTACGAACCCGCCGTCCTCGATCCCTTCCTCGGCATGCTGGGCGACTGCGTCGTGCCCCTGGCCGTCCTCCTCATCGGTGCCTCCATCGCCGACATCTGGGGGCAGGAACCCGTCAAATGGTCCGTCGCCATCGGCGCGCCCATCCTGCGCCTCGCCATCATCCCCATCGCCTTCCTTGCCGCCGCCTGCTACCTGCCCCTCAGCCTTCAGTTGAAACAAATCCTCATCGTCCAGGCCGCCATGCCCAGCGCCGTCTTCAACATCGTCATCGCCCGCCACTACGGCGGCCACCCCTCCACCGCCGTCCAGGTCGTCCTCGCCACCACCCTCGTCAGCATCCTCACCACCCCCTTTGTGATCGGCTGGGGCATGAAGCTGGCGGGGCTGGGGTGATTCAAGGGCAGGGGCAAAGCCCTTGCCGCCCCTGGGAGCGCCGGTCTCCAGTCCGGCCTCATCCCCACGCGCGATAGCGCCACTCTTGAAAGGCAAGGGAGAAAGTGCGGCTTCGCCGTAAAAGCTGGGGTAGTCCCTATCAATTCCCAGCGAATGCTTGTGCGCGGACTTCGTACTGCGCGAAGAGGTCGATCACGTCGTCGTCGCCAAAGACAAAGTCATCACCCGAAACCATTTCACCCATCAGCCACTTGTCGAAATCCTCCACTCCAACTCTAAATGCCTCGGAAGTATCAAGAAGCTGAGTCAACTGCTCCGAACGAACCTCCTCGTCCTTGCTGGGCCGACTGCCCGGAAACATCGCCCCGAGCTCCGCCAGTTTGTCGGCAGTTTTGTCCGCCCGAATCAGGCGCAATGCCTCCACTGTCTCGATTGCGAAATGGCCGCAACTGTCAAACCACTGATCAGTCCCGCCGTTGCCCACCTCACCGAGCAACACGCCAATCAAATACCGTGTTTGCGACAACTGTTTCAGTTCCGACAGCTCATCCTTGAGGGCTTTTTCAACTAGACTTGCCCAATCAGGATGACCGAAAAACAAGTCGTCTATTTCCGTGCAATCTTCGTCCACGAAAAAATGGTGAGTTCGCTGCGCAGACAGGTGGGTGCAATCGAATTTGCCAACGAAAATTGGGTACGAAGAGTCACCGCCGACTTCACGACTCCGACGGGAACCCTCCCTCATCATCCCGTTCATCGGGTTTGACCGCGAAGCGCGGGTCCCCAGCCTCCCTCGCTTGCAGCGCCCGGCCCAAGGCAATGACGTCGCCGTCAAAGGCCGCAGCGATCTCGCGCTTGTGGCGACGCACCTCGGCAATCACGGGGTCGATCACCGGAGCGGATGTCTCAATCGTCGTCATCGTTTTGGAGGAGTTCTTCGGGACTGCACATCGACCAGCAGCATCACCGTCTGAACGCAAACAACCTCAGCCGCTCCGGGGTGAACCCCTGCTCCCGCGCCCATTCGGTCGAACACAGGAACGCCTTCTGCATCTTCTGCCACATCGGAACACCCACGGCATGAATTGCGATGAGGATGGCAGCGATGACCATGAGAACGGGACTCCCAGCAGTGAAGAGCACCATCAGCGGCCCAGCAAAGGTGACAAATGCCCACACGCCATACAGTCCGCCGCGCCGTGAGATCTCGGCCCGCTCGGCAACGGTCATGTGCGCGCATATCTCACGTACTTCCGAGGACTGGAAGGGCGACCACGTTGTCCAAGAGTTGCTGACCGTGCTCATGCTGCCGAACGAGGGATTGAATGCATGCATGAGATACAATTCGGTCGGGAACGTCAAGACTCCAAATGACGGCCCGCTTAGAGGGCGAGCCTCCTGCCCGCCCCTGGGAGCGCCGTTTTGAAAACGGCCTCATCCCCCAGCGCGACAGCGCCACTTTCCCCAAAGGCAACAGATGCGGCTGCGCCGTCAAAACAATGGCCGTCTGGAAGACGGCGCTCCCAGGATGGGGCTTCTAGTCTCCCGCTGACGTCGCCGCCTTTTTCACCAACTCCTCTTTCACGGTTTCCAACACCGTCTTCAATCCTGCCGACACCTGATACCAACCATTGTTCTGGGGTTTGAATTCTTGGATCGCCGTGCCATCCACGGGCAACGCTTGCGGCACGCGGCGTTTGGGTTCTGCGAGCGCTGCGAGGGGATCACTGGCGGCAAACACATCCACCCAATGGCACTTCTCCAAGATGATGGGGATTACCCGCGCCTCACCGCGCACATGACGCTCAAGCGCTGGACGCAGCTCGTCGCTGTTGATGTAGTCGCTGGCCAGTGCGGCGTTGCTGGTAAGGAAGAGGACCACATCCGCCTTCGCCAGTTCGTCGCGAATCGTTTGGTCCCAATCCCAACCGGGTTGGATGCAGCGGTCGTGCCAGACCTTGTGTGCCAGCCCGAGATTCGCCAACACCTTCAAGCGTAGTTCCAAGCTCTTTCGATGGCGTTCATCGACGTGACTGTAGCTCAAGAATACTCTTGGTTTGGGCGTGGTGACATGAAATATTCCCTCGTCTCCGCCTAACTTGACTATCCGGACCAATTCCCGGTTGATGAAGTCATCTGAAAGCGCGGCATCCTTTTCTGGAAGCCTACCGTCTTCTGTCCCAAACTCATCCAACTCCTTCTTCGTCTCCACCTCCCGCGTCCCTTCATCGGTGTCGATTGCGCTGATAGTCTTCCCTTTTTGCTCGTCCCGCTCCAGGGTCTTCACATTCATCCAAGCGACGACGCCCTCCGCCACCACCTCCGTCTGCTCCCGCACATCGCCATTGATGAACTGCGCGTTGAGTTCACGGATCTCCGCCTGACAGAGTCCGGCCAGATCTCTCCGCGCGTCGGCATCCCCATTCAGCACCGTCACCTCCACGAACTTCCTCTCCACGGATCGGACCAACGCCCGTGCGCCCGCCAGCGTGAGCACGGTCCCGCTGGCCCACTGCATCTCGTCCTCCATGATGGAATGCGTGCGCACCATGAATTGAGCCACCAATCCAAGTGGCACTGTGGGGTATCGAAACCGCAAACGCGTCGCGTCGTTGGGAGGTGCCTTTCCAAAGTCCGCCACCCCGTCCGGCTGACTGTCTGGGAGCGCCAGCGGCACCAGCCACCTGACTGGAGGCCATGCACCGTCCTCATCGAGCGGATACGCCACCTCGAAGCGCTCCATCAGCTTCATGAGATAGTGGTGCATCTTCTCCTCCGTCTCACCCGGCACGCCATCTCTCTCCACCGACAAGATCTCCGCCAGTTCCTCGCGACAGAGTACGCCCGCATGATTTTCCGCGTAGCGGATCAGCGTGTAGCAATGGTGCGTCACCCAGCTCGGCCGCAGAACCGTCAGATCACGGAGGTGGTCCTTCCACTGCGGGTCCAAACCGTAATTTAGGGCCACGCCCAGCGTGTGCAGACTCCGCCCCGCCTGCTCCACGCCCTCGACGTTGCAGTCTTTACAGAGCTGTCGAAACGCAGCGAAGTCCATGTGGGGCGCTTCCTTCTGCCGCTCCACCAGCGCACGCTTCACCTTGGCCCACTCGGCCGGGTAGCCCTCGCGCACCCACTCACGGATGCCCGGCTCATCCATCAGGCGGCACAGCCGCTGCCGGAGCTCAGGGATGCCAAGACCCGTGCCGCAGTCAGTCTCCATGAAATCCAGGATGAAGGGATACCGCTCCTTCAGCCAGTTCTGATCCACCTTCACACGGGACATTTGGCTCTTGTTCAGCACCACGATCACCGGAGGGACGCGCTGCTCCCGCCCGTCCGCACTGCGCTCGCTCCCATAGCTCCGAATCAGTTTCAGCCAATACTCCGCATCTTCCACCGCATGATCTTCCCGCTGCGTCAGGACCAGCAGATACACCGTTCGATGGCTGAGGAAGTAGCGGTGCATGCTGTGGGTGATCACCTGCCCGGCAAAGTCCCAGATGTGCGCCGTCACCGGCTCCCCCGTGCAATCCCGCATCTCCCAGTCTTGGAGCGCCACACCCGGTGTCTCCGCCTGCTTGGGATCAAACCGATCCTTCACCAAGCGCTCCACCACGCTCGTCTTCCCAGCCCCGCCCCGACCGACCAGCACCAATCGCACTTCATTGAGGGGGCGTTTGCCTTGTTCTTGCAGGGCGAAGTAGTAGTCCAAAATCGCCCGAGGAGAGGCAGGCTTGGCGTTACCTAGAAACACCTCATCCCATTTTGGTCCCAGCACCTCCAGCGGCAAGCCTAGCTCCGGATTGCCGTGGAGGTAAAGCTCCGTCAGCGCGGTGAGTTGCCCCAGCTCAGGCGGCAGGCTCGTCAGTGGATTGTTGCTGAGGTCAAGCAACGACAGCGCGGTGAGTTGCCCCAGCTCAGACGGCAAGCTCGTCAGTCGATTGCCGCCGAGGCCAAGCCTCTCCAGCGCGGTGAGTTGCCACAGCTCAGGCGGCAGCCTCGTCAGTCGATTGTCGTTCAGGTGAAGCCTCTTCAGCGCGGTGAGTTGCCCCAGCTCAGGCGGCAGGCTCGTCAGTGGATTGCCTCCGAGGAAAAGTACCGTCAGCGCGGTGAGCTGCCCCAGCTCAGGTGCCAGGCTCGTCAATTGATTGTCTTGGACGGAAAGCGCCTCCAGCGCGGTGAGTCGCCCCAGCTCAGGCGGCAGCCTCGTCAGTGGATTGCCTCCGAGGAAAAGCTGCTTCAGCGCGGTGAGTTGCCCCAGCTCAGGCGGCAGCCTCGTCAATTGACTGCCGTGGAGGTTGAGCACCGTCAGCGCGGTGAGTTGCCCCAGCTCAGGCGGCAGGCTCGTCAGTTGATTGTCTTTGAGGTAAAGCCCCGTCAGCGCAGTGAGTTGCCCCAGCTCAGGCGGCAGCCTCGTCAGTCGATTGTTGCGGAGGTTAAGCTCCGTCAGCGCGGTGAGTTGCCCCAGCTCAGGCGGCAGGCTCGTCAGTTGATTGGCGCCGAGATTAAGATTCGTCAGCGCTGTGAGTTTCCCCAGCTCCGGCGGCAGGCTCGTCAGTCCATTGCCGTGGAGGTCAAGCTCCTTCAGCGCGGTGAGTTGTCCCA
>CAXBNA010000198.1:0-11598 GCA_963976915.1 uncultured Verrucomicrobiales bacterium | reverse complement strand
CTGCTCTTCCAGCCAGTAGGCGAGGGGGAACTCGAAGCAAAGCCACTCGCCGCTGCCGATCGACTGCGGGTTCTCGTAGATCTGCGCATACTTCGCATAAGGCCGGTCAAAACTGACCTTCGACCAGGGCCCCTGATTCCCTTTCGGATGCGTGTAGATCGAGTAGTCGTCCGGCCAGCGATTGTAGGCCTGCCAGGTGTTGTCGCTGCATTGGAGGAGGATGTCGGCGGGCCGGTCATCGGTGACGATGAAGACAATGTAGCTCTGCCAATACGGTTCTGGGTTCTTGGTTCGTGGTTCTTGGTTGGGAAGCGTGGTCAGTCGGGCCAAATAGACGCCACTGACCCAATCGTCGGGGATGGTGATGGAGGTGGTCTTCTCCCAAACGCACTCCCGCAAGCGCATGTCCTCGGCCGGAGGCTCGGGCTGGGGTGTGCCATCGAAGGGACCGAGTTCGGTCATCAAGCGTGCGCCTTTGCCGCCGTAGTAGCCGGTGCGGAAGACGTCGATCTTGAACCGTGAAGAAGGCTGGGTGCTGACGAAGAGGTCGAGCGTCTCGCCAGCTTTCACGGATTGCCGGGAGGCGTAGCCTTCGATCAGCGAGTTGCGGAAGCCGGCGCGTGTATCGAGCCGGACGCGGGTGAGTTGAAAATCGGCGCCCGGCTTGGCGTTCTCCACTCGGATGAGGTCGGGCTGGCGCTGGGTTGGGGGCGCGGAGAGGAGTGCGCTCGTCCCTGATCCCGTCATCGCCGCGACGGCACTCGTAGTCTTGATGAAGTCTCGGCGGTCCATGATGGAGAAAAACGTGGCGTCGGGGGAGAGCCTTGCCAGAGGCACACTTGTTCTTGGACTCCCTTTTCATTGGGGCACAAAAGTACCTCAACGGGCCGATGGAATCGGCGGCGGACGAGATTTGCGCAGAAGGACCGCACCCAGTAGGAGGCCAAACCCCGCGCCGAGCAGACCTCCACCGAGGAGTCCGACCGCGAGGAGGGCCAGCCAGTCTTCCACCTGCTCGACGGCCGTGCTGGCGCGTTCCTGGATGGCGGTGTAGTTAGTCATGGATTGGCTGGGCAGTGGCTCCAGTGCCTGCTCACGAAGGGTTTGCCGGAAGGCGATGAATTCGTCCAGCAGGGCATCGAGAAAAATCTGCGTGTAGCGGGGGTCAGTTCCCGTCGCCAGGATGTTGAAGATGGTTGAGTCCTTGGCCTGCATGGCGCGGATGCTCACGTCGCTGTCTTTGAGCTCAGGATTTAGCGCACGAACACGGTCCAGGGCTCTGCGTTTCAAATCCGCAGATTCGAGGGTCTCGATGATCGTGCCGTAAAAATCCGCAGATTCGAGGGTCTCGATGATCGTGCCGTAAAAATCCGCGTGCTGTTCCTGCCACGCAATAACGCTGTGGTTCGTGGCAAGGTGTCCACCCGCGACCACCTTCGCCACGGAAACGAACTCCGTTGGTTTGCCGGTGATGCGAAGGGCTTGGAGGCAAAGACCGACCATGGCACCGAAAAAAGCGCAGCCGATGATGATGCTGATTCGGGGGAGGCTCATAGCGGAATTGTTTCCACGAGATTCCGCCAGATGAGGGAGGCTCTGGCAAGACAAACATCTTCTCTCCGCCGCCCTGTCGTTGGCGAAATGCGGTCAGGCAAGAATAGCACTCGGCTCAGGAGGAAGTTCCAGACGTGGACCCAGAATGCGGGAATGGCTGGCTTCACAGCGAGGAAAAAGCACGCCCCCCAAAGCGGCAAGGGATCTCCAGATCGCCAGAAAATGACCACTCCCTTCCCCATCCTCGCTCCCTGTGATGCCCTGCGATTCTCAAAAACAAGGTTGTGGTTCTCAAGAACAGGCCTGCTTTTGCTACAAACACCCCAATTCCCGAGAAAAACACCCCTGAATTTTGGGAGGACAAGGCTGCATTCACCGGGCATCGCCCCGCATCGCCCACACCCTTTCCCGACGTGGGCCATCCCCCAAGGACATCCTGCCCCCACTTCGGGCAAAGTCGCAGACAACTTTGGGCCTCATCCACCTCACCTCAAGGGAGGTGTGTGACAAGACTTGCCAGAGGCGCTCTTGTTCTTCGGCTCCGTCGGCAGCTGCCTGGGCAGCTTTGGGCACGGACTCGACTTGATGAAGAAACGGATCGCCCGTGCCAGTGATCAAGCCCAAGCGGCGTTATTGGAAGATGCGCCTATTTGCTTTCACCTGGCTTCTTCTTTCGTGTTCCTGGATCCCGGCAGCGGAGAAACCCAATCTCCTCCTACTCTATCTCGACAACGTCGGCTATGGCGACCTGGGCTGCTATGGAAATGCGGAGGTGCTGACGCCGAGGATGGATCAGTTGGCGAGTGAGGGCGTGAAGTGCACGGATTTCTATGTCGTGTCGCCGGGCTGCACGCCTTCGCGTGGGGCGCTGTTGACGGGGCGGCATCCGCTGCGCAATGGCCTGCTTCACCAACTTTCGTCGCTGGAGAACTGGAGTGGGGTTGGCTTGCCTCTTCGGGAGCGGATTCTGCCGCAGTACCTGAAGCCCGCTGGATACCGCACGGCGTGCTTTGGGAAATGGAACATCGGCTTTGCGGTCGGCAGTCGGCCAACGGAGCGCGGGTTCGATGAGTTCTTCGGCCATCGCTCGGGCAACATCCACTACTTCGCTCACACCTACCATGGCGAACCGGACATGGTCCGGGGCACGCGGCGGGTGAAGGTGAAGGGCTACAGCACGGATCTGTTTGCTGACGAGAGTTGCCGGTTCATTCGCGAACAAAAGGATCAACCGTGGTTTCTCTACCTGCCGTTCAACGCGCCGCACTACGTGAGCGAGGCGAACACTGCGCCGGGTGAGAAGCCGCAGTGGCAGGTGCCGGACTCCGTCTTCGAGCGCTACGGCTGGCCGAAGAACGACTCCGTGGAGAAGCATCGCTATCTGGCGGTGCTGAGTTCCATTGATGATGCGGTGGGGCAGGTGCTGGACACGCTCGATGCCACGGGGCAACGGGAGAACACGCTCGTCATGCTGATCTCCGACATGGGTGCGATCTTGCGCCCGACGCACGGGTTGGGCGTGGCTTCGAATGCGCCGTATCGCAGTGGCGCTCCCTTCATGTACGAGGGCGGGGTACGGGTGCCGGCGATTTTTCGGTGGCCGGGAAAACTGCCCGAGGACGCGGTGTGCCGCGAGATGCTGAGCACGATGGATGTGCTGCCGCTTTGCCTGAGCGCGGCGGGTGTCGAGACGCCCGAGGATCGTGTGCTGGATGGGCGCGATCCGTTATCGGCGTTGAAGGGGGAGTCAAAATCGCCCCATGAAGAAATGGTGTTCGCCTACGCGCAGGACCGGGCGCTGCGGCGCGGTCCGTGGAAGATCGTGAAGACGAAGCAGTCGAAGGATTGGGAGTTGTACAACCTCGAGGCCGACGAGGCCGAGGCGATCGATCTGGCGAGTTCGAAGCCTGAGGTCGTTGAGGAGTTGGTCGAACGATTTGAAAAGTGGCAGAACGACGTGAAGACCGACGCCAGCGCACCGGTGCGGTTCAAGCAGGGGCCCACCCTTGCTCTGGCTGGAGACTCCACGGTGGCAATGTATTGGGAACCCAAGAAGGGCAAGCCGGACCAAACCGGCTGGGGACAGATGCTGCCGGAGTTTTGTGCGCCCGGCGTGCGCGTGGTCGATGAAGCGGTGGGTGGGGCGAGCAGCAAGAGCTTTCGCGAAGCCGGGTATTGGGACCGGGTGTTGGCGGCCAAACCGGACTACGTCCTCATTCAATTCGGTCACAACGACGAGCCGAACAAAGGTGATCGCGCCACCGATCCAGAGACCACCTACTCGGAGAATCTGCGGCGCTACATTCGCGAGGTCCGCGAGGCCGGTGCCAAGCCGGTGCTCGTCACCTCGGTGGTGCGGCGGATCTTTGTCGATGGCAGGCTGACCTCGACGCTGGTGCCCTACGTCGAGGCGATGAAGCGCGTGGGTGCGGAGATGGACGTGCCGGTGATCGACCTGCACGCGGCGAGCTTTGCGCTGGTCGAGCAGATGGGGGAAAAACAGGCGCAGGAGCGGATGGGACCGTCCGCGGAGGATCGCAGTCATTTCAATGAGGAAGGCGCGCGGCTGATGGCACGACTGGTGGCGGAGCGATTGAAGAAGCAGGTGCCGGACCTCGCGCCGCATCTTCAGTTTGTGCCGCCCACGCCCGAGCCGGGGCCTTACCGGGTCGAGCTCGACACGATCACGGAAGGCTACGACGGCGAGACCTGCTGGGTGCACGCGCGGGCCGGGGCGATTCCGGGAACGACACCGTCGGTGGTGCTGACGATGCAAAAGCTGCTGCTCACCGGCAGCGATGTCTTTTATGCCCTCAACGACATGCGCACCGATGACTTGGGACAAAGCTGGAGCGGGATCGCCGAGCATGCGGATACGCTCGGCCGGCGCACCGAACCCGACGGCAGCATCATCGCCGCGTGCGACTTCACGCCGAAGTGGCATGCGAAGACCGGCAAGCTTTTGGGCATCGGCCACACGGTCCGCTACGCGGACAACAAAGTGATCCACGATCGCAAGCGGGAGTCGTCGTTCTCGGTCTATGACGAGGCGACGAAGCAATGGAGTCCGTGGAGGATGCTCGACATGCCGGACCTGCCGAAGTTTCACAACTCGGGCGCGGGATGCGTGCAGCGGGTGGATTTGGACAATGGCGACATCCTGCTGCCGGTCTATTTCAAGGCGAAGGGTGACAAATACTACCGCGTGACGGTGCTGCGTTGCGGTTTCGATGGAACGACGCTGAGCTTCCAGGAGCAGGGCAACGAGCTCGAGTTGGAATCGGGACGCGGCGTCTATGAACCCTCGCTGACCCGTTGCGGCGACACGTTTTACCTGACGCTGCGCAACGACACGGCGGGCTATGTGGCGACCAGCACGGACGGGCTAAACTTTTCGCCGATTCAGAAATGGACGTGGGATGACGGTAGCGAGTTGGGCACCTACAACACGCAGGCGCACTGGGTGACGCGCGGCGACCGCCTGTTCCTGGTTTACACGCGCAGCAGCGCTCACAACGACCACGTGTTTCGAAACCGTGCGCCGCTGTTCATGGCGGAGGTGGATCGGAAGACGTTGCGGGTGAAGCGGGCGACGGAAGTCGTGCTGGCACCGGAGCATGGGGCGAGGCTGGGCAATTTTGGCGTTTGCGAAGTCAGCGACAAGGAGACTTGGGTGACCGTCACCGAGTGGATGCAGACCTGGGGCCCCAACATCGTCCTCAAGCCCGGAAACGCCCTCGGTGCGAACAACCGGGTGTATGTGGCGAAGATCCTCTGGGACGAGTGACTTTGCCTGGAGAGGCGGGCTTTCCCTGTCGGGGGACCCGTTTACCCCGGCCCGGGGGAAGGTCACACCCCCTCTGGGGAGAAGCGACACCCCTGTCTGGGGAAGGCCATACCCTCTTGGGGAAACGCAAAATCCCCGTCGGGGGAAGGCCATACCCTCTTGGGGAGACGCAAAATCCCCGTCTGGGGAAGGTCATACCCCCTTGGGGAAACGCAAAATCCCCGTCGGGGGAAGGTCATACCCTCTTGGGGAAACGCAAAATCCCCGTCTGGAGAAGGCCATACCCTCTTGGGGAAACGCAAAATCCCTGTCGGGGGAAAGCCAATACCCCTTTGGGGGAAAAGCAAAATCCCCGTCTGGGGAAGGCCATACCCTCTTGGGGAAAACCAAAATCCCCGTCTGGGGAAGGTCATACCCTTTTGGGGAAAACCAAAATCCCCGAATGGGGATCGTTCTCCCCATCTTCTCGGAAAAGGCAACCTCGTCACAAAGGCGGCTTGGTGGGCTTTGGCGAGCCGGTGAGGGTCGGTGACGGTGCAGGATCGAGGGCCGAGCCAGCGTAGTTGTCGCCATGCCGCTGCATCTTCAACCTGCATCCCGTCGCTCATTCCTCACCCAACTCGGGTCGGCGGTCGTCTTCGGTCCGACGCTTCGCGCTGCCTCCGCGCATCCCGTCGATCCCGATCTGATTGCGATCCTCAACGACACGCACATCGGGGAAAAGCATCCCGAGGATTCCCCCATTCCATCGAATCTCCAAGCGACCATCGCCTATCTAACGGGTCTGCCGAAGCATCCGGCTGCCGTGGTGATCAATGGCGACTTGGCGCTCAAAGACGGGCAGGCCGGAGACTACGCTCATTTTGCCAAACTGATCGCACCGTTGAGGGAAGCCGACATTCCTGTTCATCTGACGATGGGCAATCACGATGACCGGGACGTTTTCTACGAGGTCTTGAAAACGGAGAAGTCCGCCGATGAACCGGTGGTGTCCAAGCATGTTGGCGTGGTGACGCTGGGGAACGCGAACCTATTCTTGTTGGACTCGCTGAAGGAAACCATGGTGACCCAAGGCCTCCTCGGTGAGGAGCAGTTGCGTTGGCTTGGACACGTGCTCGACGCCCACACAGGCAAGCCCGCCTTGGTCTTCGCCCATCACAACCCGCGCCTTGGGGGCGAGGAAATCCACTTTCCCGGCGGCTTGGAAGACTCCCAAGCGTTGTGGGACTTGCTGGCGGCCCGCCCGCAGGTGAAGGCCTATGTGCACGGGCACATCCACCACCGGAACTACTTCCATCATCGTGGCATTCATCTGCTCAACACCCCTGCCACGTCCTACGTGGCAAAGAAGGATGTCAGCACCACCGGCTGGACCATGGCGCGGCTGGCGGATCTGGGTGGAGAGTTCACGACCCTCACCCACGAGGCCGATCACCGGTGGAACGGGGTCACGGAAACACTCGCGTGGCGATCCGCCTGAAAATCAGTCGCGGCTCTGAAGCTTCGAGAGCAACCGGAGCACCTCGACGTAGAGCCAGACCAGAGTGACGAGGAGACCGATGGCGGCCTGCCATTCCATGTACTTGGGGGCACCATTGGCCGCCCCATTTTCGATGAAGTCGAAATCGAGGACGAGATTCAGTGAAGCGATCACCACTACGAAGAGGCTGAAGCCAATGCCAATCATGCCACTGCCGTGAATGAAAGGGATTTGGACGCCAAAGAAGCCGAGGATGATGGTGGCAAGGTAAACAAGAGCGATCCCGCCGGTGGCGGCAACGATGCCCAGCTTGAAATTCTCCGTGGCTTTGATGAGGCCTGATTTGTAGGCGAAGAGCAAGGCGAAGAGAATGCCAACGGTGATCAGCGCGGCCTGCATGACGATCCCGTCGAATGCGGAATTGTACATGTAGGAGATCACTCCCACGAACCCGCCTTCGACGACGCCATAAATGGGCCCAAGGACGGGAGACCAAACCGGCTTGAACGATGAGATGAGCACGGTGATGAAGCCGAGAATGACACTTCCCCACATCAAAGGACCCATGAGGCCGGGGCTGGTGCTGGCAAGGTTCCAGCAGGTGCCTGCCGAAAGAACGAGGAGGATCGTCAGGAAGAAGGTCTTGTTGACCGCTCCGTTGACGGTCATCGTCTCGCCGCCTACGGCAGCAGGAGCATTGGCGAAAACGCGGTCGTTGAGAGTGGGGTTTGAAGTGCGCATCATGTTCGGAATCTAGGCGATCTCTGTTGGGATGCGAACTGAAATCAAACGGTTGGCAACTGCTTCTCGAGGATGGGGGGCAACTCGGCCGTGTTGGAGAGAATGCGGCCAGGCGTGAGGACGATGGGTTTCTCGCTCTCGATGCGGATCGTGTGGGCGAGGGGCAGGCCGGCGTTGAGTCCCATTTGAATGTCGCGGTCGTGGTCGCCGATCATCCAACTGCGCGCCAGATCGAGGTCGTGATCGCGGGCGGCGTTCTGGATCATGACCGGGCTGGGCTTCCGGCAGTCGCAGGTTCCCGCCAGATGCGTGCAGGCGTAGATGCCATCAAACGCGGCCTGATGGTTGCTGAGCTCCCTTTGCATCCCGGCATGGATGTGGTCGAGGTCGGCTTGGCTCATGAGGCCTTTGCCAACGCCCTGCTGGCTGGTGACGAGGATTGTCTTGTAGCCACGTTGTTTGCAAAGGGCGAGGGCGTCGATGATGCCGGGGGAGAATTGGAAGTCCTCAGTCAAAAGGACGTAGCCAGCGCCAGGGGAGACGTTCACGACGCCATCACGATCAAAGAAAACGGCGGGTGTGCTCATGATTTGATTGGGGCATCGTAAACTGGCGAGCCTGAAACATGGATGTTGTCGCCCAGCATCTCGATTCTTGTGTCTCGGAGGGGGATGGAGGCGGGTAGCTCAGGCTGGGCGTCGATCGATGGCCTGCCGCCGCCGCAAATGCGAGGCGCGATGAACCAGTGAACCTCATCGACCAGTTGATCACGAAACGCCTGCCCGAGGATGTCTCCGCCTCCCTCGATCAGAGCGGTGACCACGCCGCGCCTTCCGAGATCGAGCAAGGCTTCTCTCAGAGTCAGGCCCCGGAGTACCAAGGTGCGGTCATTGAAGGCGTCGGTGAAGAGATGGGAAGTTGAAGGCAAATCGCCGCTTCGAGTCAGGACCACGCGCCAAGGCTGCACCTTTTCAGATGGAGCTTCGCCAGGGCGCAAGGTGAGGAGGGGATTGTCGTCGCGGACGGTTTGGGCACCCACGATGATCGCATCGCACCGCGCCCGGAGCTGGCGACCCACGGCTCGGGCTTCGGCATTGGTGATCCAGGACGACTCTCCCGGCGGTCGGGTGATGCGGCCATCAAGACTTTGCCCGGCCTTTGCGATCACGAAGGGAAGGCCGGTCGTGATCCACTTGGAAAACGGTCGGATCAGCGCAGTGCACGCCTCCTCCAGGATCCCGGTTGTCACGGCGATTCCAGCGTCGGCTAAGACAGCCTCGGCCCGCCCCCGATGCTCCGGGTTGGGATCGTGGGCTCCATAGACGACACGAGCGATGCCCGCTTCCAAGATGGCCTTCGTGCAGGGGGGCGTTCGACCCTGCGTCGAGCAGGGCTCCAGCGTGACATAGATCGTGGCACCGCGGACCGCTGCAGGGTTCTGTCTCCGCGCATCGGTCAGCGCCTCAATTTCCGCGTGGGGCCCGCCCGCCTTCCGATGATGGCCCTTTCCGATCACTTGGTCGCCCACGGCGACGACGGCCCCGACCGGAGGATTGGGGCTGGTCAGTCCCACGCCGCGTCGGGCTTCCTCCATGGCAATGGCCATAAGCGTGGCATCGGAAGCGTTCTCGGTGGACATGAGGCCGGAAGGGTTCACCGGGGGAGGCTTCGAATCAATGGGACTCTATGAAAGAAGAGCTCTCTCATATGCTAAGATGCGGGTTGAGAAGTTCCGGCCCGTGGGCTGAGTGTCTTCCATGACCGAAGACCGCGAACCCGGTTCTCTCCCCCCTGAATCTCCAGCCCGCACGAAAGAGGCGGAAGGAGCCGCGGATGATCGCCTTCATGACGAAGCCGCCAAGTCGGTGGTGAAGGAACGGCGGCAAATCGTCTGGCTGGTATTGGGCGTGGCGGCATTCATGGCGGCCGCTCACTTCACTCCACTGCGCGCCTGGATCACGAACGTGCAGACCTGGAAGGTGATGGTGAGGGATCTGGGTTGGCCGGCGCATGCAGGTTTTGCGCTGGCAACGGGGATCTGCGTGATGCTCGGCGTTCCCAGATTGCCACTCTGTGGAGCAGCGGGATTGATCTTCGGATTTGCCGAGGGGCTGGCGCTCTCACTCCTCGGATCCAGCTTTGGTTCGTATGGAGCGTTCTTGCTTTCGCGTGCCGGGGCACGTCGGTTGGCTGAGTCCAGAACCAATCGTTGGCCATGGCTCGCCAAACTGCTTCAAAAACCCTCCCTGATACGGGTCATCTGGGTGAGACAAATCATGGTCCCCGGACTGGTGCTAAACGTGCTTCTGGGAATGACCCGAGTGCGCCACCGAGTGTTCTTGTTGGGCACCTTGATTGGATACCTTCCATTGAACCTTGCATTCACCCTCGTTGGAAGTGGTTTGGGGAAGGGAGATTTGGCTCAGACTTTGGCGCAGTTGCTCGGTGCGTTGGCAGTGATTCACGGAATCGCATGGATTTTGTGGCGACTGAACGCGAATCACAAAACTTCCCCAAGTCTCTAACAGTATTCCACGTTAGGCATTGATAAATATGGGATTCGGCGGGATGCGGGGCCCACACAAGGGTCCTCTTCCGATGGTTGGAGCGCGTTGAAGTGGGGCAGATCGGAAGAAAAATTCAAAAAAAGTGCACAATCGATTTGACGGTCCCCAGAGTTGTACTACTATCTCCTCCCGCAGCCGAAAAGGTGCGGCCAACGAGACCGGAATTTCGGGTGCTACGGCCCCAAAAAACCGACTCTCAATGGAGTCGATCTTTTACAGAACAGCAGCAATCAAAGCGGACTTTTAAGTCGGTTTTGTTTGCGGAAAACAAAGGCTAAATTGTGCGCTACGCGTCGATGAGATGTGTAGCTTGCTTATCGCAAGATAAGCAGGGTCAATTTAGCTGGCTTTAAACAGCCAGCACAATATTTTTGGAGAGTTTGATTCTGGCTCAGAACGAACGCTGGCGGCGTGGATAAGACATGCAAGTCGAACGGGATATTTTCGGTAGTAATATTGAAAATGTCTAGTGGCGAACGGGTGCGTAACACGTGGATTACATTCCGGGAAGCGGGGGATAGCCCAGGGAAACTTGGATTAATACCGCATGTGGTCGAAAGACTAAAGGTGGGGACCGCAAGGCCTGCCACTTCCCGATTGGTCCGCGGCCTATCAGCTTGTTGGTGAGGTAAAAGCTCACCAAGGCTACGACGGGTAACTGATCTGAGAGGATGATCAGTCACACTGGAACTGAGACACGGTCCAGACACCTACGGGTGGCAGCAGTCGAGAATCATTCACAATGGGGGCAACCCTGATGGTGCGACGCCGCGTGGAGGATAAGGTCTTCGGATTGTAAACTCCTGTCATGTGAGAGCAAGGCTGCCGGGTTAATAACCCGTCAGTTCGATAGTATCACAAGAGGAAGAGACGGCTAACTCTGTGCCAGCAGCCGCGGTAATACAGAGGTCTCAAGCGTTGTTCGGAATCACTGGGCGTAAAGGGTGCGTAGGTGGCGTGGTAAGTCAGATGTGAAAGCCCAGGGCTCAACCCTGGAATTGCATCCGATACTGCCTCGCTAGAGAACTGGAGGGGTGTCTAGAATTCTCGGTGTAGCAGTGAAATGCGTAGATATCGAGAGGAATACCAATGGCGAAGGCAGGACACTGGACAGTATCTGACACTGAGGCACGAAGGCTAGGGTAGCGAACGGGATTAGATACCCCGGTAGTCCTAGCAGTAAACGGTGCACGTTTGGTTTGGGGGGATTCGACCCCCTCCGAGCCGGAGCTAACGCGTTAAACGTGCCGCCTGGGAAGTACGATCGCAAGATTAAAACTCAAAGAAATTGACGGGGACCCGCACAAGCGGTGGAGTATGTGGCTTAATTCGATGCAACGCGAAGAACCTTACCTGGTCTTGACATGCATTCTGTCCTCTGTGAAAGCAGAGTAGGTTAGCAATAACCAGTTTGCACAGGTGCTGCATGGCCGTCGTCAGCTCGTGTCGTGAGATGTTGGGTTAAGTCC
>CAXBNA010000197.1:0-11601 GCA_963976915.1 uncultured Verrucomicrobiales bacterium | reverse complement strand
GCATCAGCGGATTCCGGTCCCGGCCGCCGCGCGAGTAGATCAGGACCCGGCCAATGACCGCAAGGCACAGGATGCCGAAAATGACGCCCATGATGCGGAGATTCAGACGCATGTCGCCATTGAGAATGTGGCTGAACTCGTGGCCGATGACACCCTGCAGTTCATCACGGTTGAGCATGGTCATGCAACCGCGCGTGACGCCAATGGCGGCGTCCCCCGGCGCATGGCCCGCTGCAAAGGCGTTGATGCCTTTTTCGTCGTCGAGCACATAAATTTTGGGGACGGGCACGCCAGCGGCAATGGCCATCTCCTCGATCACGTTGCGCAGCCTGCGTTCATCGGGATGGGTTGTATTGGGATTGATGAGCCGTCCGCCGAGCGATTCGGCGACGGCACTGCCGCCCTTGGCCAAGGCGGCGGTTTTGTAGAGGCTGCCAATGATGACGACACCGAGCGTGCCAAGCGCGACGTAGAGGAAAAGCTCAGGATCCCACAGGACCAGTTCGGGCGGCGTGACACCGGGCTGTTGTCTGGTGTTGGCACCGTAGAAAATCAGCAAACTGGCGATATAAACCGACGCGATGATGCATAGGACTGCGATCACGAAGTAAATCACCAGCACCTTCGTGTGCTTCCTGGCTTTTTCCTGATTCGCGAAGAAATCCATGGGCTAGGCCTTCAAGCAAATGACACCTTGATCGCCTCGCGCTGCTCCGATTGCTCAATAACGAACAATTCGGCGGCAGCGAAGTGAAACGTGCTGGCGATGACGCTGCTTGGGAAAACTTCCCGCTGCGTGTTGTAAACCATGACCGAGTCGTTGTAGGCCTGCCTGGCAAAGGAAACCTTGTTCTCCGTGGAAGTGAGTTCTTCCATCAAGCTCAGCATCGTCGTGTTCGCTTTGAGGTCGGGATACGCCTCGGAGAGCGCGAACAGGCGGCCGAGCGTGCCGGTGAGCGTGCCTTCAGCGGTGGCGAGTTTCTTCATCGCGGCGGGGTCGCCGGGATTGGCGGCGGCACCGGTGTTTGCGGACGCTGCGGCATTGCGCGCGGCAACGACGGCTTCGAGCGTGCCGCGTTCGTGTTCGAGGTAACCCTTTGCTGTCTCAACCAGATTGGGAATCAGGTCGTAGCGTCTCTTGAGTTGCACATCGATTTGCGCGTAGGCGTTTTTGAAACGGTTACGCAACCCGACGAGTTTGTTGTAAATGCCAACGACGAACAGCGCGGCAAACAGTGCCAGCGCAGCCAGCACGATGAGGATGATAAGTGATGTATTCATGATGATCTATTCTCTGCGGTTTAGTTGTATCAGTCAGCACATGGCGCTGAGTCATTTTTTGGACAGCTTGCTGATGACGACTACCAGCAGGACCACGATCACGATCCCGATCACCGGTAGAATCCAGGCACCTACGCCCGTCGATTCGCCCAGCCAGCCGTCCGACCAGCCATGCATCCATCCGTCTGTGTGATTCCGATTCATAATAGGATGCCTATGGTTGCGATACCAGCAACCGACTGCCAGGAGGTCCAGTGAATGTGCGGAGGCAGTGGTTTTTCGAGTGCAGTCATCGGCGCATTCCTCTGTGGCCGCCTTGACCCATTCCAGGGCCATGACCACCCATTTCGGACCACATGCCGCTGTGCATTCCCCCAGCTTTCCAGCCACGGTTCCAATCAAAGTACATGCGCCCGCTTTCGGCTCCCGAATGGCCGAGCCAGCCGTGATGCATGTTCCCGCCGCGCAGCCAGTCTGCACGTCCGTAAAAGCGGCTGCAATAGCCAGGCGGATCACTGGCCAAAGGGTGGGGTTCCAATTGAACTTGCTTGTCATCTGCTCCCATCGTCAGGGGTCTAGCCTCGACAGGTCGGGCTGACTTCAGGTCATTGTCCCAGGTATGAACCATGACCTCGCCAGACTCCGCATTAGACAGCACCTCCGCGCTGGTCTTACCATCGTCCAATGCTACTATGTCCCCCCCATTGGGTCCGGCCTTCGCCTTCGAGCAGGATTGGACGCAGAGCATCCCCATCGCCAGTCCCGCTGCGGCCAGTATGGCTGTCCGCCTTTTCGTAACCCCCTTTCTCTCCGTCGCGACAGAGACGGCATCGGGCGAGTGAGAGGAACATCTGATCGGTTTGTTTTTCATATCTTACTTTCGGCTGAGTTATCCGCTCACATCCCTTTCATCGGAGCAGCAGCGGGCGCGGGTGGGGCGAAGCTGGTGAGGATTTTCGATGGGGTCTCAGTGCAGGTGCTTCTGCCAGACTGGCTCGAACGGGTGTACCTGCCGAATGCGGCATCGCTCACATCAGTCCGGCGCAGTCCAGGTGGTCGAAGGTGGGGTTACTGCTCTTTTTTCATGCCCTTCATGCCCTTCATGCCCTTCATGCCCTTCATGTCCTTCATGTCCTTCATGTCCTTCATGTCCTTCATGGAACCGCTGCCGGGTTTGCTTGCTGAGCAAAACATGGAGTCGTCACCGCACTTCGAGCAGACATGCTTCACTTCGGCATCCTTGCCGGTGCCTTTGCCGGTGGCGACGACTTCGACGCTGCCATCGCAGACACCGCACTTCATCTTCTCACCGACGGTCATCATTTTGACGTGTGCATTGTCGGCGGTCACTTTCTGAACCATGACGTTTTTGCATTTGCCACAGGACATGGACATAGAGTCTCCCGGTTTCAAGGCTTCCGCCTGCGCCTGAGTCATGATGTGCTCCATATGCACCATGTCTTTCATGGGCTCCGCAGCGGTGGTTGGGCCAGGCACCCATGCCGCGAATACCAATGCGACTACGAGGATTGAACTGACTTCGATTTTACCGAGGATGTTGTGTGTGTGTTTCATAGCTGTGTCTGTGTTTTGGTTGGGGGTTGTTACCATTTCGGCGACGGCAGTCGCGTTGGCATATTCAGAGGTTGATGGTTGCACCCGAGGGGCGGCTTTAATATGGGGTACAACCCTACCGTGGTTTCTGCCCAAGGCCGCCGCCGATAGAATCGACGGTGTCCCGAGGGATTGCGCAGCACGCAGTGCGACTTGTTTCTCAGCCATCAATGGGATGAATAAGTGGGCAAGTGTACGGGGAGTCCTTGCAAGCAGAACACTCGTGCCTCAGCTTGCCCTCGACGAAGAGAGTCTTCAGAATACCCGTGCAATTGGGGCACATGTGATCGTATTCAATCTCAAGTCCCGTGGGGTCCTTGATGTATTCAGGCCCTCCAAAATGCGAACGATTCTCCTCTACAGAGACCATTCGGCATTGCGGACAGACGAGGGCACTAGCCGCTTTGGAGGAATTGGAAGCGGCACATCCCGACAAGAAGAGTAGCCCTGCCAGTAAAGGGATGGACCCAATTACGGAATGGGTCTTCCTTCTGTGTGACTCATCCTGCGCCAGCTGAACGGATGGTGGATAGGTGGGTGTGATGAAGTGTTTGTTTTTCATTGAACTTTGATTCGGATTTTTTTGAGTCACTCTCTCTGGCTGCCGAGTCTGAGCTGGAAGAGTCAGTAGGCCTCTTGGAGATGGGAAGAGCGGGTGCTTTCGTCAGTCTGGTGTATTGGCATCAAGGCCACTTCCAGCAACCGCCCCCCCGGAGGGTCGTTCCTTTCTAGTGCTGATGGCCAGGCATGCGCTCGTCCGACATCGTGAAGGGCCGCTTATGGCTTCCCATTTGATGGGTGCCACTCGAGCCCCCCCCGCTCCCCGTCTGACAGGCCGTCAAGCTCAGTGCTGCCGCGAGAGCCGCCATAGCGACGAGCGTCTGTCCAATCGATTTGATGGGATTCGCGGGACGGGGTTCCCCGCTATTTTTGTTCGTTTTCATCATTTTGTTGTGTGTGTTTATTTGTGGTCTGGTGTGATCCAACCCAAGTCGGATGAGTTGAAAAATCGGCTGGGATTCATTGAACCTCCAGCACGCGGTTCATCGTTCCGTGTTCGTTGTAAACGCAATGCTCACAGGTGTAGTCCCCCTTGCATCCCGGGAAGCAGCACCAAAGACCATCAACGAGGAATTTGAATTCATAGCGGCCAGGTTCGAGGTATAGCCGCCTGCTCCATTTCCCGGACTTGAGGCGTTTCATCGGCATTGCCTGGGTATCCCAGCCATTGAAGCTGCCAGCGATGAAGATCGTTCTTGCCGTGATTTCGCAACACGAAATGAGAACTGCCTTTTTTCGTGATGCACCAGGTCTCGACCGCGAGACCGGGCGCTCACCCGACTCGCCCCCGGCTGATCCCCTCGGTTTCTTGGATGCCTTTTGTCTGTGAGTTGAAGTCGTGCTCATGGCTTCTCATGGTTGGTGATTGGAATGATCCGGGGCGGCATCCTTCGTGGGTGATGCCTCCGCCCCGGTCAGGACTTGATGTTGCTCATGGGTGAGCACCTTCGCGGCCTCTCCCACCGCGCGGATGAAGGCCAGGCGTTGGTCGCCGCGCAGCGTTTCAACCTCCCGAATCTTCGACTCAAGCGCTTCAGCATCGGGCTGATCGGCGGCCGTGAGTTCCCAGAGTTCCTGCTCTGCCTCCTCGATCTTGCGATCCGCGCTGGCTTGATTGAGCAGGGTTTTCTCCTTCAACTGATTCAGTTTGGCCTGCTGTTCCGTCGTGAGTTGGATTCCAGACATCCCCGACATGCCGCCTCCCATGCCTTTCATCATCCCCATCATGCCCATGCCACCGCCCATTCCCATCATCCCCATGCCGCCACTTTGTTGACCGTCCGACATGCTCATTCCCGACGCGGAATCCGAACCGCCGGACATGCTCATACCTCCCATTCCGCCCATGCCCTTCATCATGCCCATGCCACCGCCCATTCCAATACCGCCACTTTGCTGACCGCTCGACATGTTCATCCCGCCCGCAGAGTCCGAACCGCCGGACATGTTCATTCCACTCATGCCCTTCTTCATGCCCATGCCGCCACCCATGCCCATGCCATCCTTCTTCTTGTCACCCATGCTCATCCCGGACATGGACGAGCCACCACCACCCATGCCGCTGGTGGATTTCATCTGTTCCTCCAACTGATGGACCTTGTGCCGGAGGGTCTCAAGTTCGGCGGCGAGATCTGAGGATGCCGCTGGAGAGGGAGGGCTCGCGTCCGCGTGATTGGCCGTGGATTGTCCCGCCGCAGCAGCCACCATCATGGAGGAGACGATGAGACTTGCGCTTAACTTTTGGAGTGTTGTCATGTGGATATATTGGTTTTTGGTTTGATTGATTGAACGGGAGTCTGCGGATGAAGTCAGGGGCTCGAAAGTTCCGGCTCGGTGGAACCCGAATTCGTCGGAGCCTCATCGGGTGAGTTCCAATAGCGGCGGAGTAGCAGGGGGCCCAGCACGGTGGTTGCCACCAGCACCAGAGTCAGAATCGAGTAACGGCCAGGATCCAAAACACCTGCCGTCAATCCGACCTGCGCGAAGACGAAGCCCACTTCTCCTCGGGGCATCATCCCGCTGCCAATTGCCATCCGGTTCATCCCATTTTTAAGCAAAGCCGGACTGAGCAACTTCCCAGCAATGGCTGCCGCAAAGAGAAGGAAGAAAATGAACCATGCCTCACGACCCCCGGCAGTCAGAGGATTGAACCCCGCCAGTTCGATGGATGCCCCGATGAGGATAAAAAACAGTGGGGTTAGCAGATCAATCAGAGGGCGCAGGTCCTTGTTGAGTTGCTCGTGCTCAGGATGACCTCCAAAAGCCAGCCCTGCGGCGTAGGCACCGATGATCATCGCGAGGCCGATTTCGTGTGCGGTCCACGCCATCAAAAGCAGGTAGGCGAACGACAGGACCAGAAAGGTGGATTGCCCGCCTGCCCAGCGGCTGAGGCGCACGAATGCCCGGACCAGCCACGGTCCCAGGAACACACCCGCCGCCATAAAGACCATGGCTTGCACTAGGGCTACACTCACCGCTCCGAAGACCGCCTGCCCCGGAGTCACCCAGGCCACTATTCCAGCCAGAAGCAGAAGACCCAAAACGTCGTCCATGATCGCCGCTCCCATCATGACCCTTCCCTCCCGACTTCCATGACCGCCCACTTCATCCAGAACGGAAGCCGTAACCCCGATGCTGGTGGCCGTCAGCGTGGCACCCACAAAGATCGTCAACATCCACGGCCAACCAAGCAGCAGACCGACCCCGCTTCCCAAGATGAAGGGATACACCATGCCGGAGACAGCCACGCCCGTGGCGGATCTCCCAATGCGGAGGATCTCCTTGAGGTCGGTCTCCAAGCCGACGCGAAACAACAGTACGCAGAGACCAATCTGAGCAAACTCATGGAAGGTATGAAACCCCTCCGTCGCCGCCGCTTCGGTAGGCAGCGCCCCAATCCACATCGGCCCCAGAAGCAGCCCGGCTGCGATCTCTCCCACCACCGGCGGCATCCCTGCCCGCTTCACCACTGCTCCGGTCAGTCGAGCGACGACCAGGAGCAGTGGGAGCAGGAGGTGAAGTTCCGCAATCACTTTTGTGAGAGGCTTGGAGGACGTTAGTCTTCGAACGATCCACAACGAAGCATGGAGCTTCCGTAGTAGGGATTGGCGATCTCATCGCCCTTCTGGATCCAACCAGCCTTGGCCATGGGACAGTAAGCCGTCCGATACGTGTCCCCATGACCGGGATGCGCTTTCAGATGAGCCACAAAGGTGGCACTGAGTTTCTTGAAGGCTTCACGAGCCGCCTTCAAATCCGTTGCCTTCGCCACGGCCTGAGCCTGCTCCGCCGCTTCGTGGGGCAACCCCTCAACGCTGTGAGCGGCTTCGGCGACGGCAGTGGCATGATGCGCCACATGCTCTATCGAGTCTTCGGCGAGAGATGCTTGGATCGCTACAAGGTGATCCAATACTTCCGAGTGGTGACCTTTTTCGGCAGCTTGACTGGAGGTGAACAGTGTGAGCAAGGCGGTGAAGACGACCCATTGAGGAAGAAGTGAGGTTTTCATTTTTGATTTGGTTTTGACTGAGTTCTTTAAGTTCGTGCGATCTGATTCATCGCTTCACAGGGTTCAACGGCAGAGATGGAAGCACCCCTCGGATTCATTTCTCAATCACGGGAGAAATGCAGCAGGCGTCGGTCTCCTTGTCTCCTCGAACGACCTTCCCACCCTTCTTCGGATCGCACGGGCAAGAGTAGCTGTCCGCATGAAAGCGCTTCAGTAGAAGCGTCACCAACGACTCTGGGTCGGATCGATAGAACACCTCTGCCCCTGTGTTCTTGTGCAACTCTCCGTTGATCTGACCGAGCACATCCGCCACACCTCCGGTCCCAGTCAATACGCCGATCAACTTACCCTCATCGTAAGCAATCGCATACTCTCCCAGCGTCCCCGACCCCCCTCCGACGACGATCACAATGTCCGAACTCCGAATGTTGATGAGTTCTCGCCCCATAAACCCCAGCCCGGTGTAGATCAGCACATCGAACTCCCGCCAGGGAGCATCAAAGACTTCCACATGCTCCCGAAAACTCATGGCAGGCGAGATTCCAATGGCATGCCCCCGACTGATACCCTTGGCACCGATCACGGCCGCCTGGGGCAGACCTGGACAGGCTCCCGTCAAGATGCAGCATCCTCTTCGGGCAATGGCAGCACCTAGTAGCCTGCATTGCTCCAGGATCGCGGGTGGATACTCTCCTGATGCCGCACCCATCACTCCAATTCGAATCGGCTGCCCACTAACGGGGTGAGTGCCCATTCCCAGCGCGTCATCCTCAAAATCCTGTTTCATACTCCTCGTTAGACGCCAGATGAAGGGGCACCCCTCACGGGTTCCCCGACGACCTACCGATTTTGGAGCAGCCCCAACTCAAGGATGCGTTCCGCAGCTCAGTCTCGTTTCGGACGTTCGGCCATACGTCCTGCTCGGAGCGCCTGATAGAATTCTGGCCTCTTCTGATAGGCATCCAGACAAAGCGGACAGCAGAGGATGACCCACATCTCTCCGTCTCTCAAACGCGCAGTTTCCTGCCCGCGCCGCAAAGGCTTCTTGCATACAATGCACTGCCCCTCGGGATCTTCGAGGCCGACATGAAAGGGATCATAATCCATGGTGATAAGCGATGTTGTCAGTCTCCTGACCTTTGGCAAGCGTTGTACATGGCAGCGATCAGGATTCCCAGCAGCCAGCACAATCCAAACGTTGAGATCATCCCCAGCAGGACCTCAGTCAAGGGAATGTCATCACGAAGGACAGCGGTTACATCCAGTCCGTGAAACAGACTATTGAGAAAGAGGATGGCCGTCTTATGAGGCACCGTCATCATAGTGATCACACACCCCAGGTAGAAGACCAGACCGGCCACCCCCACACCCAAACCAAAGCGGAAGTGAGATAGACGAACGATGGTCTTGGATTGATCGTCGCTGGTTTTCATAACCGATCTCCACGGGCGCGAACAGGCTTGGTTCTGATATTCCTCACCCACCAACGAATCAGCAGGTAAGTACCGAAGAGCATCAAGAGGAGTCCTGCCCACGTCGTCGGCTCCGTCACTCCAAGCGCAGGCAGAAGGAAGAAGACGAGGATGAGCAGGATCGACGCGAGAACTGTGTAGCGACTCTTGGTGATGAATGATGATCTCATTGAAGCAGGCCCATTCTTTGGGGAGGAGATTTCCTCATCTGGTGAAACGCCAGCCACCTGTCCACCCCTCAATCGATCGATTCCGTCACCCTTCTTGCGCGTTGCCCAGTCGGCGGCGCAGCTCACGCCGCGCATGATAGATCCGCGTCTCCACCGCCTTCACGGAGCATCCCAACATCTTGGAAACTTCCTCTTGGGAGCGACCTTCGAGAGCAAACAGAACCAGCGCAGTTTTCTGATCATGCGGAAGTGCATTGATCTCTTGGCGAAGCTTTTCCACATCCTCGTTCATTTCTGCGATTCCAGAGGGATCTGAGTCCGATGGAGCCCCATCCCGTTCCGCGCAAAACTCGACCGAAGTCGATGCAAAGTCACCCGGACGCCGGGTCCGTTTTCTCCCGTAATCACGGCACAAATTGATGGCGATGGAAAACAACCAAGTCTGAAACTGCGCCGTCCGTTCATAAGAACGGCGACCTCTCCAGGCCCGAATAAAACAATCGAAGAGAAGTGCCTCCGCCTCCGCGTGATCCTGCACATACCGAAAAATGAAACGATGCAGCGGTTCCTTGTGCCGACTCACCAAGTCCGCAAAGGCACGCTCGTCCCCGTCCGTAAAACGGAGGATCATCGCCTCGTCATCGTCTTCGTCAGTCATTCCGCATTGCTCCAAGCTGAGAATGCCAGAGTCACTCGCCCAGTGACGCACCCGCGAGATCGAGCAAACGCTGGTACTGCTCCGGTGACAATACCGTCTCCATCTCGAAGATATGATGAAGCGTCAGTTTCTGAAGTTCCGCCATTTGATGATGAACTCTCTCAACCGCCTCTTCGACGCGGGGACTGAAGGAGCGTTCCTCTACAATGATGCGCCCCAACTCCTCAGTGGCTAGAGTCAGTTTGGATCTCGCCTCCGCCTCTTTTGCACCGAACACATGTTCCAATTTCTCCAGTCCCGGGGTTTGATCTTCGTCAATCCCGAGTTCGTGGTGAAGCAAGTCATGACCGCGAATCTCTGGAGATTCGAGGTCACACTGCATGACCTTCATGGCGACGAGACACCCAAAGCCGCAGCCAATCATCGCAGAGAGGAAGATCCCGAAAAACAGGGGGAGACGTTTCATAGCGCCATCTCTAGTGGGCAGAAGTAGTAAAGTCCAATCTCGCGAGATCGGGTTCAAAGACGTCGAGCGACAGTGAGTGCCGAAGAGCATGCGCCCGCACTGGCCCGCTCAAGCGCCCAATACCGGTTCCCATCACCAAACCCGCACCCATTGAAAAAATGGCGACACATGCGGCGAGTTGCATTGCCCCCCGGATCGTTGAGACACCCGCCTTCCATTTGGGCTGTTCCAGCTTAACAGCTTTGCTCAACCGATCTCCAATGTCAGGAGCTTCGGGCTGGCGCATATCTCGCAAGCGAGTTAGAAGTTGATCAAGGTCGTTGTCGTTCATGGTTTTATGAAAGTGGCTTCAGAATGTGAAACGACAATGGGATCAAATCCCCTCAACCTCTCACAATGTGCGAGTATTGTGCCCCATAATTCGTTTTTTGCCAATTGCTGGAGAAAACAAGAAACGGCAGAGGGGTGATGGAGGCGCTGGCGTTGAATCCCTGTGAGGCCCTCAACAAGTGACCTCGTCAGTATTCGAGCAAAAATCACCTACCAACGGAAATCCAACTCATGAAAACCAACATCATCAAAATCCTCACCATTGTGGCCGTCGCTTTCGGCACAACGACTCTTCTTCAAGCCGGCCCTCCTGGAAAGGGAAACCGATTCAAGGCCTCAAACTCTGTCGAGGACGTCTCCTCCATGAAGAAAGGCGACAAGTACGTTCTCGTCTGCAAGGCGACCAATACTGCCACTGTTTGCGAAGTTGAGGACGAGAACGACGCTTCACAACTCTGCCACGACGGCGGCACCATTCACTGCGAAAGTTGCGATAAGGAATACGTCATCACACGCTCGCCCAAGGGCAAAGGCGGACAGTTCAAGATCGTCAATGAAGATGGCAAGGAGTGCATGGTCGTCATCCCCCTGAAAAAGTAAAGGCAACGGATCGATTAACCTCCATTCAGTTCGCAGCCCTCCCACACCGCCTCGCGGATCTGTGGGAGGGTTTTTCCATGAAATGGGAGGCGCGGCTGGAATTCTCGGCGACGCCCAGCCCAATGAAAGGCAGGGTCAATCGAAACTCAGAAGCGTATTTCTTCTGAAGAGAACCATTCTCTCGGAACCTGCAATCCCCACATTCATGAATCACGATCACTCACATCACCCACAAGCCTCTGAGAAATCGTGCTGTCACACCAAGCCCGAGCCAGATCCCCAGCCAAAGGAAAAGTCAAAGTCCTGCTGTGATGGTGGTCGCGGCCATCCGCATTCCACGCCGTCACCACCGCCGAAGAAAGCCTATTTCTGCCCGATGTGTCCGGGCGTCGAGGCGGACGAGCCCGGTAGTTGTCCTATGTGCGGTTGTCCGCTGGAGGAAAATCCGGCCTTCAAGGGGGATGCTCCAACGACTCGACAATGGACCTGTCCGATGCACCCGGAAGTGGTGCGGGACGAGCCGGGCGACTGCCCCAAGTGCGGCATGGCTCTTGAGCCGATGGGCGGCAGTGGTGATGACCCAGAGAACGCAGAACTGCGGGATCTGACGCGGCGCATGTGGATCGGTGCGGCGCTGGCACTGCCCGTTTTTGTCGTCGCCATGACGCATCTCATCCCCGGCTCGGCGGACTGGCATTGGATGCATGAGCCGTGGGTGCGCTGGATACAGTTTGTGCTGAGCACGCCCGTGGTCGCTTGGTGCGGCGCACCGTTTTTCGCGAGGGGCTGGAGATCCCTCTTCGGGGGACGCTGGAACATGTTCACCCTGATCATGCTCGGCGTGGGTGCCGCCTATGCGTTCAGCGTCGTGGCCCTCCTGGCACCCAACGTTTTTCCCGAGTCGATGCGCAGCGAGGGACCCGTGCCCCTGTATTTCGAAG
>CAXBNA010000196.1:0-11602 GCA_963976915.1 uncultured Verrucomicrobiales bacterium | reverse complement strand
GGAACAGTCCCGCCGCCGCGATCGTCCCCGCCAAAAGCCACAGCCAGGCACGACGCCACAGCACATCGACCAGGCGGAAGGGATCGAACGGCAGCCGGAGACGCGAGTCACCACCTTCTGCACGTTCCTCCCGCTGAGGGGCGCCCTCCACGGCCGGGATCGGATTTGGATTCGGCACCGCACGCAACGCGGGCGCCGGGTTCACCGCATGCTTCTGGTTGATGCGCGCAAGACTGAGACCAATGGACGGATTCATGACGAACTTTCTGCGTTAGGCGGCTTGGAGATCAACCTCACGGGAAGCGAGTGAGACATGGCGGTGAAAGTCCTCGAGGACCTCTCGGACGCAGCCGACCGAGACGACGCCCTCTTCCCCGGCCCAGGCCTGTTCCAGGCTCATTTTGGCAAACCGGTTCAGTTCCCTCGGAACCCCGCCTGCCGCCCGATGAAGTGCGGCCATGGCCTCCGGGTCGAAGGCGTGCCCCGTCGGATGCCCGGCCACCCGAAGGCGGTGCATGAGGTACTCGGCGGATTCCCGCTCGTTCATCGCGGTGAGGTGAAAGCGGAGGCTGACGCGCTGCCGGATGGCGGGGCTGGCCTGCACCATGGGGGCCAGACCGGACTGACCAATGAGGATCAGTGTCACCCGGGCACTCCCCTGACGGTTGAAGTTGGTGATCCACCGCAGTTCCTCCAGCGTCGATGGCGTCAGGTCCTGGGCTTCATCGAGCACGAGAAGCGTGTGCCTGCCACAAGCCGCTCCCTCTTCGAGAATCGAGCCCAACCGCTCCAGAAGTGCCGCCTTGTCCCCAACTGGCGGCAGGGGTGCCTCTGGCGCGAGTTGGCGGATCATCGGCCCCAGAAGCGACTCCAGGGAAAAGGCCGTGTTTTCACAAACCGCGACCTGATAGTCCGAAAAGGGAAGCTGCTCCTCCAGCACGGCGCGGGTCAGCGTCTTCCCACAACCGATCTCTCCCGTGAGAAGTCCAATGCCCATTCCCTGATCACCCACCAGGTAGAGGAGGCGATTCAGCGCCTCGTCATGAGCCGAACTGCGAAAGAAGAACGGCGTGTCCCAAGTCGCTTCAAACGGCTTGGCGGTCAGGTTCCAGTGATGCAGAAAGGCGGACATAGGTCTTGGGGTTCGATTTCGCCCTCACCTTAGATTCCCCGGTCGCGGGCGACCATCCCCCCAAGTGGGTGGCCCCGGCTCCTGTGGCCGACTCGACCGCCTCCCCGTAGATCCGCAGCATTTCCCGCGCGGTTGCGGACCAATTAAAACGTTGGGCGTTGACCAGCCCCTGCGCGCGCAGTTCCTGACGCAGCCTCGGGCTCGACGCCACCTCGACCAAGGCATCGGCAATGGAGGTCGTATCCTCCGGGTTGATCCGCCGGGCCGCGCCGCCGATCACCTCGTCCAGTGCCCCGGCGGCGCTGCTGATCACCGGACACCCGCAGGCCATGGCCTCGACTGGTGGCAAACCGAAGCCCTCAAACAGGCTCGGATATACCATCGCTCCCGCCGACCGGTACAGGTCTGGCAAATCCGAGTCGGGAACAAAACCCAAGAAGCGAATGTGACCGGCCGATTCCGAGCGGCGCGCGGCCTCGTGGATGTGCTCGGCCCCATGCCAGTCACCGCCCGCCAAAACGAGATCCCAATCCAGGTTGGTCCGGCGCCGAAACTGATCAAACGCCTCAATCAAGCGAACGTGATTCTTGGCCGGATGCTCCAGCCGGGAGACATAGAGAAAATAGGGGCGCTCAGGGGCTTTGGACTCGCCGGGACAAAAGCGCGCGTGATCGATGCCATTGTGCACGAGGCTCTGCGAACTCGCGGGAATCCCGAAGAAGCGCTCGATGTCCGCCGACGTGTTCCGGCTGATGGCCACCACCCGGTCCTGCCGCCTGGCCAGGTGCTTCACCACCACCCGTCCGTAAAACATCCGGGCGGCATCGTACTTCCCCGCGACGTGAAACGGCGCCAGGTCATGAATCGTGGCGACAGTCGCGCACGGGGCATCGGCCACCAGCCTGCGATAACTCGGCACGTGCAAGACATCGATGCCTTCCCGGCGCAACCACCGGGGAAGCACAGCCTGATGCCAAAGGATGTTCTTCACTGCGGGCCGCCATTTCTCCGAGACCGGCACCAGCCGGACATGCGGTGCCGCGAACTCGAACAAGGGAAGATCGTTCTCAAGGACCAGCACGGACAACTCATGCGCCCGGCACAGCGGGATCAGCTCCCGAAGCAGCTCCAGCACATACTGGGCGACACCGCTCCGCCCGCCTTGAATCATGGTGGTGGAAAGGGCGATCTTCATGCGGCTAAACGATCCAGTTTGTCCGAAAGGTGACAGTCATTGACGAATAGAACCGGGGTGCGGCGGGTTTGCGCGTAGGCCCGCACCCGTTGCACCAGGTCGATGCCTTGATGGTCGATGCGGCGAACGGAACCGAGGTCAATCTTGAGCCCGGTGTGGCGGTCAAACGCGTTCTGAAGCGCGCCGAGAGTCCCCTGCCAGAGTCCGTCGGTTTCGGGAAGGGTGACTCGCTCCGGCCATCGGATCTCCAAGGGAACCCGTGGCGCAGGATCCTCCGTCCACGCGACCTCCGGCTTTGGCGAATGTTCAGGGAACGCTTCCCGGATGCAACAAGCCACAAATCCGAATAGGTCCACCGCATAGCGCTTGAACAAACGCTTCGGTTCCTGGGCCAGGCGGAAGATCCATTCGGCTCCGATGCGCTGCATCCATCTGGGCGCCCGACGCACGGAGCCCGCCAGGAAATCAACGGTGGCACCCACACCCATGCAGACCGGAGCACCGCAGCGCCGGAAGTTGAGGTCGATCCAGCGCTCCTGCTTCGGACAGCCGAACGAAACAAGCACGATGTCGGCCCGCGAGGCCCGGATGCGGCGGCAGATTCCTTCGTGATCCATCTCCTCCAGCGGCTGGTAGGGTGGAGATTCGTACCCGGCAATCGCGAGCCCGGGGTGAGTTTCCCGTACATTCCTCACAGCGGCCTGCAGCACTTCGGGCGCACCGCCGAGGAAGTAAACCCTCCAGCCTTCCCTCGCGGCCCGCTCAAGCAACCGGGGCGTGAGATCGGAGCCCGCCACCCGCTCGGGTAGCGCCTTTCCAAACCATCGCGATGCCCAGACCAACGGTGTGCCGTCGCAGACAACGAGATCGTTCTGGTCCAGGATCGACGCGAACGTTGAGTCTTGCCGCGCACGCACGACGAAGTCCACATTGGCAGTCGCGATGCGGTGGGGTTGACGCAGGCGGATCATCGCCGCGATGCGGTCGATGGCTTGGGACATCGAAACGGCGTCCAGGGCAATGCCGAAGAGACGGTGACGGGTTGCGGGTTTCATGGATTCAGCGGACAAGGGCGGTTGCATGATGAAGAAGGGTTGAATTGAGGGTTGGGGCTGGTTTTGCGGCCTCCTCACAGGCGTCGCAGAAAAGGCGGCCCATGACCTCCCAGCCGAGACGCTGGCGGCAGGTGAGGATGCCATGGCGCGTGATCGTCTCGCGCAAGGGTGCGTCCTCGAGCAGTCGCGCGCATTGTTCGGCGAAACTCCCGGGCGTGTCGGCCAGCAGGATGTCGTGGTCATGATTCAAATCCAGCCCCTGGGCGCCAATGTGGGTGCTGATCACCGGCGTGCCGATGGCCATGCTCTCGGGAATCTTCAGGCGTGTGCCGCCACCGATGCGCAAAGGAACGATCTGAGCCCAGGCGCGACGGTAGAACGGACGCACATCCGGCACACCTCCCGTCACCGTCACCCCGGGGCGCAGGTCGTGAGCCTGAACTTCCGGCACCGGTGAGCGACCGACAATCAGCACCTCGAGGTCCGGGATTCGCGCCAGCAGACGCGCATGGATGTCGTCAAAGAACCACCGCAGCGCGTCGATGTTCGGCGCATAATCCATGGCTCCGCAGAAGAGAAGGGTCGGCCTCGCCGCCCGCGGTTCATGGGACGACTCGGAGTGGAAGAAGTCGAGATCCACCCCGTTGGCCACGACTCGAACCGGCGCTTTGGCGTCGATCTCCCGGTGCACGAAAACTTCGTCGTCGGGACCGCAAACGATCTGCATCTGCGCACGCTTGGCCACTCGGCGTTCGAAGTGCCGGAGCTTGAGGATCTGCTCCGCCTGGAGAAGACTCTCCTTCCATCCCGCGTCCGCGCCCATGGCTTCGTGCCGCGCGGTCTGGTATTGCAGATCGACCCGGCTGCGGTCAACCGACAGCGGCACATCCTGATGCTCGTCGAGGAAGTACTGCGCCATCACAATGTCGCAAACATGGACGAGATCGAATTGGTGGGCGGCCATCTCCGCGCGCACGGCTTCGGCGATCTGTGGCAGGGACCAGTGGCGGATGCTGGTGGGAAACGGATGGAAGAGCCGATCCGGGAAGAGACGCGGCCACTGGGGATGCTCGAAGGAAACGAAGGTCACCCGGTGGCAGAAGGTCTCAAAATGGGCCTGTTGCTCGCGGCGCTCACCGCACTCACTGAGGGCCACAAGGTGCACCTCGTGACGGGCCGCGAGGGCGCGCAGAAGATGGTACGTCCGCTGGTAGGTGCCGCGGTCGGTGGGGTAAGGAATGTAGGGGTAAAGGACGAGAATTTTCATCAGAACAAGGTCAGTCTCCCACGAGCAGGAGCCGCACGCATCGCCCGCAAATGGGGGGAATGGCGCCTCAGTTGAACCGGCTCCACAGCCGGGCGTACGTTGCTTGGACGTCCTTCACAGCGCAGCCCAGCACGCCCGCCGCCGCCTTCGCATCCCGCAGCCACAGAAGGGCCGTCAACGCACGCAGCAGGGCCTCCCTCGGGTAGCGATGACGCCAGCCCCCGACCAGTCCGAAGTGCCGAAGATCCAGCAAGGCCCGCTTCCAGCGCGGAACCTCCGGGGCCAAGTTTCCCCGGTGATGAAGGTAGTCCCCGTGGGTCGCAAAATCGGTGCGAAGCCGCCTGCTTTCCACCTCGAGAAAGAGCCGCCCCGCCACTTCGGTGACCGCCCTCCACTCCTCCCTCAACTGCGCTGCTCCAGCACGGCTGCGTTGGGGATGCAGTTTGAATTCCACCCCTTCCGCATGCCACGCCTTCAAACGCTCCGCCCACGGCGGCACATCCATCGATACCAGGGCCGTGTGCCGCTCACGGCAACTCCAGTGATAGTTCCCCCCGGCCGCGAGAAGGACATCGCCCAGCGCGAGCTTGGCCTTGGCGAGATTGCGGCCCACAAAGTCGGCGTCCTCCTCACCGAATGTATCCCCGCTCAGTCGCTCCTGCGCAAACAGCAACCCGCTCGACCGGTTGAACAGCAGCCGCGTGGCTTCGTGCAGCGGGATCGCCGCAGCGTCGCGGTGATGCTCGCAACCGGCGAACATCGAGTCGTCACCGATGATCCACCGGTGTCCCATCACCAGATCGTAGAAAAACATCGAGGGCCGCGCGGTGCGCAACGACGCGAGCGATTCAACCTTGAACTCGACATCCACGCCCGCCTCCGGCGACAAACGTTCCCCCAACTCGTGAAGAACCTGGCTGAATCGACGGCTGTTGAGCGTCGGGTTGCCCCGCACAAAGACAAAGAACTCGAGGTCGTTGTAAGGCGCGTCCGCGCCGTCTTCCAACTTCAGCACCCCGCCTTCTCCACGGCCGTATCCTCCGGCCAAGACGAGGCCTTCAAGCCGGTTCCTCGGAATCAGCGAGCGAACCGCATCCGCAATCACATCGCACAGGTCCTCAAGCCGCCGCTCAAGTTCCGCGCTGCCGTCGAGAGTGAAGCGGGCTTTCATGCGAGGGCGATCGTGAGGCGTTCTTCGATCTGGCGCGTGATCTCGGGCAGACTGAACCGCTGGCGCACCTCCGTCTGCGCCATGCGAGAAAGACGGGCACGCAAGGCACCGTCCGCCGCCAGCGCTCCCATCCGTTCCGCCAGTTGTTCGGCATCACCCGCGTCGTAGGTGAGCGCGTTTTCGCCGTGGCGGAACAACTCGCGGCTCCCCCCGGTCATCGTGCCGATCACGGGCGTGCCGCACGCCATCGCCTCGAGCGGCGTGAGGGCGAAGGGCTCCTCCCACTCCGACGTGAACAGCAATGCATCGTGCTGCCGATAGACCTCCGGCATCTCATGGGGCTGGGCACTGTGCCAAGACACTGGCAATTGCCGCTCCTCCGCCCAAGCCTGAAGGGAGCGCACGTAGGCCGGCTCGCCGCGACCGTAAACGTGGAGGGATCTCCTCTCCGTCACGGCCGTTCGATCCAGTGCCTTCAACGCGGTGTGGATGCCCTTGTCAGCCTCGATCCGCCCGACCCAAAGCCACTTCTGCAAAGGAGCATCGCCGCTGCGAACCGGCCCGTGGAACGTCTCGGTGTTGACCGGGCAGTGGACGACGGAGGCTTGATCGACAGCATAGCCCTCCCTCGCCGTGAGTTCCCGCAGCCGGGCACTTGTGAAATACGCGTTTGTGAAATCAATCTCGTCCACGGGCGCTGTCGGTGCCTTGGCCTCAAGAGCGCGGCGGTGGCCCACGGTAGTCCACAAGGCGCGCGCGCCACGCGCGGCGATGCCACCGTCACGCCGGTTCCACCATTGCAGCCACACATCCGCCTCGCGGCTGCGCATCACCCAGTGGTCGCTCACATCGTAAACCACCGGCGTCCCCGCCTGCTTCAGCGTGTGGCAAAGCGACTTCGAGAGCCCGCCCATGCACCACACGTGGACCACGTCGGGACCAAAGTCGGCGATTGTCCTCCGCAGCACTTGATTGTTATGCGTTTCCTGCGCGGCGAGCTTTCGGATGCCCAGCCAGGGGTGCCCGAAGAGGCCGTGAATCTTCAGCCGCCGATCCACATGAGCTTGGTCACCCGTTGCTGCCGCGCCCGCGACTCCGTGATCCGAGGTCAGCACCCGCACCTCGTGCCCCTCCTGGCGCAGGGCCTCGGTGACATCACGGCAGCGGAGTTCGTAGCCACCGACATAGTGCGGCGGGTAGAGGTTGGTGAGTGTGAGGATCTTCATCGTCAGGTGCGATCAATCAACCCCCTGCTCCGCCATGCGTCATTCCCCCCAACCGTGGGGTCAACGCCCGGCTCCGTGACCCAGGCTTTCCGCCCATCCCTGGCGCAGACCATGGAGCTTTCCCCGGCGCTGTTGCCACCGCGTGAGCAGAGCGTGGGGAAACTCCCGAAGCCGCCGGTTCGCCGCGCAGTAGCGCAGGTCGTGGCGGGCATCACTGGCCGCACCGAGCAGCACCGTCTTCACCCAGGGATGCCGCCGCGGATCGGCAGATCGCGCCCGGCCATGCGCCCGCGCATCCCCAAACGACCTCCGATAGGCCTGTTCGGCAGTGTAGTTGTGACTGTGCATCACGACCGACTCCTCCACATACCGGACCCGGCAGCCCTGCGCGCAGCACCAGCGGGTGTACTCATCGTCCTCCGCGTATTGAAGGTCTTCACGAAAACCGCGCCGACTCCAAATGTCCCTGCGAATGCCGCTGCTGACCATGCTGAAGAAGTGGTCCCACGAGGCGGACTCGCGGTTCGGACCAAAGCAGCGGTCGTAGTCGCACGCAAAAACCGCCCGGCAGTCGGGGCGCGGAATCTGGCGTCCGAACACGGCGGCGGTGGTGGGGTCCTGCAAAGCGGTCGCCAGGGGGCGAAGCCAGTCGCAGCCCTGCGGCGTCGCGTCGGCATTGAGGAAAAGGCAGGTGTCGTGGGACGCCAAACGCATGCCATGATTCATGACCCGGCTCGGATTGTACTCCTGCGGCGTGATCTGCACGAAGTGGTTCGGTTGAGCCGCGCGAATCAGGTCCTGGGAGCCGTCCGTGCTGCCACTGTCGATCACGACAAGCTCGACGGGCGCGTCCCACTCCTGGGCAGCGAGCGCCGGAAGCGTTTCACGAAGAGCCCAGCCTTCATTGAAGCTGCGCATGATGATGCTGACGGGGAAATCGTTCATGCCGGTTGCGTGGTCGGGGTTGAAACTGTCATGGAGGCGAACCGGCCGAGGAATGGCAGGCGGCGCAGGATAAAGACGCGTTCGTGACCGCGGAGCACCCATCGCCACAGGCAAAGGGCTCCCACCGCACCCGCGGCACCGCCCTCAACCGCGACGCGGATCAGGGCATGATTGCCACTGAAGACCCCGAGATGCTGAGCGGTCACCTGAACCAGCAGCATGGGAACGCAGGCGACCAGGACCGGCAGAACGGCCCGCCGCAGAAGGGAAACCGGCGTCAAGCCACTCTCCCGGGCGATCCATGGCCAGAGATGGACCCAACCGATGAACAACGTGGGAAGAAGAGAACCCACCGCCACAGCGACGACGCTTTTGAAAACGAGCACCAACGTTAGGCTAAGCGCCACGTTGGCCACGGCCTCGACCGTTCCCAGCTTCATCAGGCGGCGGTGATGCCCGGTCATCATGAAGATGCGCTTCGAGACCGAGTGGGTGAGGAGGGTGGTGTAAAACCATCCCAGCAGGACCTGGCCCGTCCAAAACATCGCGGTAGGCACGACCTCTTCCCCGGTGAGCAGCAGAAGCAGGTCGTCCAGATGAAAGGCACTGAGTAGGTAAAGCGGCGTGGCCAGCAACACGCTCCAGCGCAGGGACTGAACCAGGAGATCCCGCAGCGCAGCGCGGTCCGCGCTGGCGTGAAGGTGCGCGGCCGCTGGCGAGAGCGCGTCCTGGATCTGGCGCGTGAACTGGGAGAACACATCGGCGACACGCGCGCCCGCCTGATAGACCGCCACGGCACCGACCCCCAGCGTGGCGCCAATGAGGAGCTGGTCGGTCTTGCCCAGAATCAGATTCGTCGCCGTGCTGATGTAGGCGAAGACCGAGAACCCGGCGGTCTGCTTCATCGAACGCCACGAGATGTGGCGCGGGTGGAGCCTGACCCCGGGCATCGACCGCAGCGCGAAGAACGCCGCCAACACATCGGGTGCCAGCGCCAGCACCAGTGCGATGACCATGATCCAAAGGAAGCCCCATCCCCAGAAGACGGCAGCACCGATGAGGATCAGGCGCAGCACGAGGGCGGCGGAGATCAGGTGATTGGCCAGGCGAATCCGCTGCTGCCCGCGGAGGATCTCCGGGAACAGGCCCATCGGAAATGCCAGACCCACGCCCGTGAAGAAGAGGACCAGAAGCCAGCGGAACGCGGTCTCGTTCTCCGCAGAGACATGAAACCATTTCACCATCCACGGTGATCCGATCCACACCACGCCGGCGATGGCAACGGCGATGCCGGAATACAGCGCCAGGATGGAACTCAGCACCCGGCTCAGCTCCGGCCAATCGCGGTGCACCGAAAGCTCGGCCACCCTCTTCTGCGCCGCAAAGCCCAACCCAAAGTCGAGCAACACACCGTAACCAAACACGCTCCACAGCAGCGCCCAGAACCCGAACTCCTCGCGACTCAGCGATTGGTAGAGCAACCGAAAGGTGACGAGCCCCACGATGGTGGCGATGGCGGTGCGCAGGTAGTTGGAGACAGCATTGCTCCAGAGGCGGGATTTGACTTCGTTGTAGTTCATTCTAGCGGGAGCGTTGATGGTTTTCAGCCTGCTGGTAGATCGTCTCGAGCCGGGCCGCGATGCGGGACCAGTCGTAGTGGGCCCGGGCTTCACTGCGCCCGGCTTCGGCGATGCTTCGGCACTGCTCAGGATGGGCCGCAGCGTGCCGCATGACGCGCTCCAGGCTTTCCACAGAACCGGTTTCAAAATGCCAGCCGGTCACTTGGTCGCGAATGAGGGTGGCGAGCCCCCCCACCCGGCTGGCAATCACCGGACGCCCCGCACTCCACGCTTCCAGGGCCACAATGCCAAACGGCTCGTGGCGGCTTGGCAGCACAAAGAGATCGCAGGCGTGAAGCGCGTCCACCAGCGAGCGGTCGGCATTCGGGATTCCGGGCAGAAGCGTGACCGCGGAATCAATTCCCAGGGCCGCAATGCATTCCCGCAACCGCAGGGCGTAGGCGGGCTGGGTTTCCGGACCGATGAGCAGGAGATGCGCCGCCGGATGTTGTACGCGAAACTCGGCAAAGGCCCGCACCAGCGTCATCTGATCCTTCTGGGCATCGATCCGGCTGACGTTGAGCACAAGAAAAGCCTCTTCGGGAATGCCGTGGGCACGGCGAAAACGGGCGCCGTCACCGCAGGCAAACCGAGCGCAGTCCACCCCGTTCGGCAGGTGACTGATCCGGTCGTGGGTCAATGCCGCACGCGCCTTGTCCGTCTCGCTTTGGCCGACGCAGATGACGTGGTCCGCATCCTCAAGCACCCGGCGCGCACCGACGAGCGCCCCCCAGAAACGCCCCCACTCCACGTGGCCGCGCACCGGTTTCTGGAGGTCGGCCTGTTCGTCTTCCGGAACATCAAACACTCCCCCGTGCAGCGAAACGACGAAGGGTTTCCCACGCAGGCGGGCCGCCGCCCTTACGGTTCCACCGAGCCGGTTCAGCGCATGAGCGTGGTAAAGACGAACGTTGGGCCGCGTCATGAGGTCCGCCGCCAGCGGAAGCGAAAGCAGGTTCCCGCCCTTCTTGTCGAGCTCGGTTTTCTGATCCCGGCTCAATCCGAGAAAGGGATAGCAGTAGCGGTGACGCACCACGGGGACCCCGGCAAGGTCTTCGCGGGACTCCGACGCCAGCGCCATCGACGTGACGACCACCGGCTGCCAACCCTGCCGCTGCTGTTGCAGAGAAATTTCCTGAACGACGGTCTCGGTGCCTCCCCACTCGGCGGCGACGTAGCGGCGCGGAACGTGAACGATGGAAGGTCGGGAATGGGAAAGCGTGCGGGCCATGATCTTGTGATGGATGGAGTCTCCGTTCTCTCCCCGCCGCCAACAATCCCCCCAAGTGGGTGTGGCAACGCCCGGAGACTTCAGCGCCGGAAGAGCCACGTGTTCTCCTGGCGTTCGATCAGGCGGAAGCCCTGGGACTCAATGTCCCTGGCGACGCGATCCGCGGCTTCCTCGCCCGCGATCGAGGGATGCAGCTCGATGATGATGTGCTTCACCGTCCGAGGCACTTGGCAGAAATCCAGGTGGGTTTCCGCGCCTTCGATGTCACAAATCAACGCCGTCGGAGAAGCGGGCATCGCGGCGACGAGGCTCGGCAGACTCATCGTCGGCACCTCGATCTCGCCGCTGTCGTCGCGGCTTCGGCTCACCAGTGAGTTCTCCCAAAACTCGCCGCTGATGTCGAGCTTCAGCCTGCCGTCGGTGGCCGATGCGGCGGCCTCGATCAGCTGGGGCTGCAAATGGTTGAGATCGTAGTTCCTCCGCAGCATGGCGATGGTCTTTGGATTGGGCTCCACCGAGACGTGGTGCCGAACGCGCAGGATGAGCCGGCAAAAGAGGCCGATAAACCCGATCGCGCCGCCGAGTTCCAGCACCACATCCTCCGGCTGCAGGACTTTCCGCGCCAGCATGCATTCCTGCTGCTCGTAGCGCTGCTGCAGGATGTGGTTCTTCATCATCGAGGAGAGTCCGCTGACGTCGAGCCGGATGCCGTGAAGCGTGGCGCGGCGGACGGCAGGCATAGTCTTTCCGGGGGTTATCCC
>CAXBNA010000195.1:0-12143 GCA_963976915.1 uncultured Verrucomicrobiales bacterium | reverse complement strand
AGGTATCCAACCGACTCTCCGCCTGCATCACCCGCATCAGCGGCATCCCGGGATACGAGGCTTCTTTGTAGCCTGACCAGTTCAGCCGCGACAGCTCGGGGTGAAAGTTGCGCACCAGCATCTCCTCCATCCCAATCACCGCGCGAATCCGATCCATCGCATCCCCACAGCGATCCCGCGCCGCAAACAACACGTCCCGCTCCGGAAAGTCACCATCGAGCAATGCCCGACCTTCCATCCATTCCGGCACCTCCAAACCCGCTTTCGCCAGCACCGTCGGCGCCAGATCGATCAGGCTCACCAATCGCTTCTCGACGGTCCCGGCCTCCACTCCCGGGCCCGCCATGATCAGCGGCACCTGCAGTCCCTCCACGCTCAGCCACTGCTTGCCCCAAGGCATCGGGCGACCGTGATCGGCAAAGAACATGACGATCGTGTTCTCCAACACGCCCTCTTCCTTCAGTTGATCCAAGATCGTTCCAACACGCTGATCCACCACCTCCACACTGCGGTGGTAGGCATACCAGTCGCGACGTATGAGCGGTTGATCCGGGTAGTTCGCCGGGATCTGAATCGCCGCCAGTTTCTCCTCGTCGTAGGACTCAGGAATCGGAAACGCCCGGTGCGGCTCTGTAATCTGAAACTGCGCAAAAAACGGCTGCCCCGGTTTCCGTTCCCGCCAGTCCTGCCCGTCATACATCTCGGCCGGATCATGGACGAAGTTGTAGTGGGTCTTTGCCCGGGTGACCCGTTTGCCACTGCGCATCGCTCCGGGCGCAGGTGCGTTCGTCACCAACCAACCCGCATCCCGCAGCAGACCCGGCAAGTGTCGATAGGGTGCCGGCAGCGGCTGCGGAATCTCCACATCGTGCGGGTGCAATCCCGTCGTCGTCTGATAGCAACCGAGAATGAAGGCCGACCTCGAAGCACTGCACACCGGCGCACTCGCGTAGGCCCGCTCGTAGCGCCGCCCGTTCGCCGCGAGCCGGTCGAGGTTCGGCGTCTCCACATCCTTCAATCCATACGCACCCGTGTCCGGAGACATGTCGTCCGCGATGATCCAGACAATGTTGGGTGCAGCAGCATTGGCCCCCGTCCCACCGAGGGTCAGGGCTGCCGTGGTGAAGAGAAGGTAAAACAGGCGCGTCATCTTGGGGCGGCTAAAACGTTCCGAGGTCGGCTGCCATATCAGCGACTTCGGAGTTACTCAGATGGATCAGAGCACAACGGATGGAAAAAGGCTTCGGCACCGCAGAGAATGGATGGCCGCAGAGATTTTTTCCCACATCGACTAGCGGCAGTGCCACCTTGGCCACTCGTTCGAGGCCCGGAATCAAATGCTCCACTCCGAAACCAAAACTCAACCCTCTGCGGCCATCCCAACTCTGCGGTGCAACCCCATCAAAACTCCAAAGAGGTTTCCTTTCTCACAGAGGGGGTCGGATTCGCCGAATCTCCGTGGCAAGCGAGTCGGAGTGAAAGTTGATGGAGAGCCCGACATCTGCACCAGCCGCTTTTAGCAAAGATCGATCACGGGCGAGTTGAAGTGGGCCAAGCTCACTGACGCAATGGCACGCGATCATGAGCCGGCCATCCACAAGCAAAGGAATGAGTTTATTGCTGTGAAGGATCTGCTCGCGGTAGAGCAACTTGGCAGGCAAACCACGCTCGACCTTGATGCCGCGCAGCGCCAGTTCATGTGCCAAACAGGCCTCGTAGGTGCCACGCAGCAATCCGTTGCCAAGGACATGCTGAACCTCTAGAGCTGCTGCCAACACTTCCTCGGACAAAGCATCAAAACCATGACGTGGAGGCAGTGATATTAGTGGACTTGATGCGGAACCCACTGTGTGGGCGCGCCTAACGATGCCGTCGCGAAGCATCAAGACGTTGAAATTCATCAAAAGGCCCAGTTCGATCTTGGATAGCCTCAAATAGGTGAGCAACTGTGCTTCATGAAGCGAGTGTAGTCCGTTCACGACCTTGAGCTCGAGCAGCAACCTGTCTTCCACGATCAGGTCCATCCGGTAGCCGCAGTCGAGTCGGACCCCTTTGTAGATCAACGGAAGAGGTACCTGGCACTTATGTTCGACTCCCAAATCCAACAACTCCAAATGAAGGGCCTGCTCGTAATCCGCCTCGTCGAGTCCCGGCCCGAAAGCCCTGTGCACGGTGATCGCTGCGCCAATGACCCTCTTCGTGAGATCGCCTCCCAGATCAGGATGCTTTGAATGACTCATGTCCCCATTCTTGCAGACGAGCTCCATTCTGGAATCAAAAATTCAGACCTCTGCGGCCATCCCATCTCTGCGGTGCCATTTCATCAGAACCCCACAGAGCCGACCCCTATCCAAGACATCTCACCCGCGGAAAATGCCATCTAGGAAAACGAAGTTTTTCCGGTAGGCCTCCACCACATCCGCCCCCTTTGGCATGGCCCCTTCGATGATCAGCCAGTCGTTGTAGCCAGCCTGTTCGAGCGAAGCCTCAAATCTTTCGAAGTCGATCACACCCTCACCCAGCAACGTCCCGTTTTCCTTGCAGTGAATCTGGCAGATGCGCTCCGCGCCGAGTTGGACAACTTCCTGGTAGATGTCGTAGCCCATCTTGTTGGAGTTCGCCGTGTCGTAGTAGACTTGGATGGCCTTCGAACCAACGTTGTCGATGATCTTCAAATGATCATCAGCGGACAGGTAGGACTCGATGCCGAAGACCACGCCATTGTCTTCTGCCTTCTTCACGATGGTTTTCAGCTTTGCCGTGACGATGTCCATCAGCTCCGGTTGGCCGTGGATGTCCCCATTCCCAAAGAACGCGAGCAGGCAGATGTTCGTCGCCTTGTCGGGCTGTTCCTTGGCCATGGCCGCCATGACATCGATGGCATCACTGACCCAAGTGATCGATTCGGGATGCGTCGCAAGCGGCAGCTTGTTCAAGATGCCCATGCCCAACGAAGTCAGCTGGATCCCCGTCTCATCGACTCGGCGATAGTACTGCTCGCGCACCTTTCCATCACGCAGATCAAACTCGGAACCCGGCGTGCTGAAACTCACCTGCACTCCTTCCAGCCCCATCTTCTGAGCGACTTCAAACGCACCAATGTGCTGCTGCTGCTTGATCGACCAGTCGCAGGCTCCGATGGGGAACTTCGCGGTCCCTTTCGCGAACGCCGGCAGGCACCCTGATGCGACCGACCCGCCGAGAAATTGGAGAACGGAGCGGCGTGTGGTCATGACAGTTCTAGGGATTCGCGACCACGGGATGCCAGACGATGTTGCGATACTTCACGGCGGTGTGGTCTCCTTGCAGATGATGCGGCCCGGGTTGGGTGATGTCGGACTGGAATGCGCCGTTGGTATTGCCAATGACCGGCTCATTGTCGATGACCTTCTCCCCATTCAAAACCACCGTTGCATGCCGATCCACGATGGTGATCTCATAGCTCTGCCATTCGCCACCCAGCTTGCCCGCATTCGTGCTTGGCTCGATTTTGCTGAAGATGGCACCCGGCCCCTGAATCCCCTGCATCTTGCTGTCGCGATCCACCACCTGCGCCTCGTAAGCCCCGCGAACATAAACGCCACTGTTCCCGCCCGGAGGCACGTTGAACTCCAACGTCAGCTTGCCGTCGCCGAAAACGCCATCGGTGCGAAGGTTCCCATACTGCGAGAACGGATCGAACGACTTCTTCGGCGACTCATTTTCCAGCACGCCATCGACCACCTTCCAGCCGTTGATCTGCTTGGGATTCATGAGCTGCCAGCCAGTCAGGTCGACTCCATTGAAGAGCGTCACCGGCTCGCCAAATTGGATCGCTGAAAGATCCGGCCTTGGCGGCATCGGCGGCAGGCGCTTGCCCGTGTGCGTCTGCGTCACCCCACCCGGTCCAGTCATCACGATCTGAATCGCGTCGCCATCCACGGTCGCCACAAAATCGCAGGCCACCGGCTGCCCGGTGGGTGGCCCACCCACAAACTCCGGTTCCCCAATCTTGCATTGGCGAACAAAGGCAAGCTTGCCGTCCGCAAAGGCGATGTCGTTGACGGCTTTGGGGCGCCCCACCGTCCACAGCTGCGCACTCCAGGCACCCTCCACACACTCAATCGGCATCCACCCCGCGTCGCCATTGTTCATCGTCAGCGCCCAATGGCCAACAAAAGCTTCGGCGGGTGCCGGTTTCTCATCAGCGACGGCGGCCCAACCGCCTAGCGCCAAACATACGAAGACAAATCGACAAGCGCGTTTCATGGGATGGTCAGCTACTGCGCCGCAAAGATTTTCACATCATCCACCACCACGCTCTTCGGCACCGAAAGACGGAGCATCTTTTTGGTCGGATGCGCAAATCCCTCGGAAGTTGAGGAGGCGACTTCCTTGCCGTCGATGGAGGCGGTCACGGTGTCGCCCTTGATGGTGACGAGCAGGGTGTACCATTTCCCGGCTTTCAACTTGGCGGGGAAGGTCTGCTTCTTCGACGCAATGTACTTCTGTTGCTCCTTCGTCAGCGTCTTGGCCTTTTTGGCCTCATAAAATTCCATGTTCATCCCGCCCGACTTCATGTCGTCGATGGAAACCTTGGTGGTGCCAAAATCGACTTTGAACAGGTGCCCCGCATGCACGTCCTTGAACCCAAGATCGGCGAAGTCGAGACCCAAAGTGTCCTTTTCGTCCTCCAGCATAAAGCGCATCTGCACTGCACCATTGGTGAATTCCGCTGGATGGGTGACCGACACAGCATGGTCGGCCTCCGCGTGCATCGTGATGTACATCGCCCCGTCCTTGAGGTCGACCTGCTTGTTCCCTTTCGCCCGGCTCGCACTGTTGGTGCCCCAGCCGTTCCCGGGTTCGTCTTTCGTTTCTTGCGATTCGGAGCGTTCGAAGTCGTCTTCAAAGATCAGCTTGCCGAGCTCGTCGGCGCGAAGGGTGGTGGAGACGCCGAGAGCGGTCAGGATCACGGTGAGAAGGGGGAAATGAAAGCGTTTCATGGTTTTGGGGTTGGGTTGAAGTAATCGCATTTCGAACGCGATTCGGGCATCGACCTTGCAAATACATTCAGCGGGCCAAACTCAGCCCACAGGGTCCCGGGGCCGTTTCTCTCAAACCCGTCAGATGAACCGCCCCCACTGCGTACTACATTCTTCCCAATGCACCGATCCCTTCAGATCTCCCTTGCCCTGACCCTGACGGCGTCGCTCCACGCTGCCCCGACGGCGATCGAGTTCAACCGCGACGTGCGGCCGATCCTCTCGGAAAATTGTTTCGCCTGCCACGGCTTCGATCCCAAACACCGCGAGGCCGACCTGCGGCTCGACACGTTTGAGGGTGCCACGGAGGATCGCGAAGGATCGCGCGGCATTGTCCCGGGCGACCTCGCCAAGTCCGACGTGTGGGCGCGGATCATCAGCGATGACAAGGACGACGTCATGCCTCCGCCGAAGTCCCACAAGGCACCGCTCAGCGCCAAACAGCGCGAGGTTTTGAAGGCCTGGATCGAGCAGGGCGCGCCCTACCAGCGTCACTGGGCCTTCGAACCTCCGAAACGCGCGACACCCCCGTCCATCGATGGTGCGTCTCATCCCATCGATCGTTTCATTCAAAAGCGGCTCGAGGCAGAAGGCCTGAAACCTTCGCCGCTCGCCGACGCGAACACGCTCATTCGCCGTGTCTCGCTCGACTTGACCGGCCTGCCGCCGACACCCACCGAGATGGAGACCTTTGTGCAGGAGTCGGCAAAGGACGCCGACGCGGCGTATCAGGCGCTCGTCGAACGCCTGCTCGCAAGCCCACACCATGGTGAGCGCTGGGGCCGCTGGTGGCTGGACCAGGCGCGCTACGCCGACTCGAACGGCTACTCCATCGATGCGCCTCGCCAGATCTGGAAATTCCGCGACTGGGTCATTGAAGCGCTCAATCAAGACATGCCCTTTGATCAGTTCACCATCGAGCAACTCGCCGGCGACCTCCTACCGAACGCGACCGAGTCCCAGCGCATCGCCACCGGGTTCCACCGCAACACGCAGATCAACCAGGAGGGCGGCATCGACAAGGAACAGTTCCGCATCGACAGCGTCTTCGACCGCGTGGCCACCACGGGCAGCGTATGGCTCGGACTGACCATCGGCTGCGCCCAATGCCACGACCACAAGTTCGATCCCATCGAGCAAAAGGAATACTATCAGATGTTTGCCTTCCTCAACAACCAGGACGAGCCGACGCTGAAGGTCTATGATCCCGACCTCGACGTGGCCGCACTCACGAAGGAGCAAAAGGAACTCAACAGCCAGATCGCGTCCTATCTCGCAGACAAAAAAACCGCGCTCGATGAGTGGGAAAAGAAGCTCGATGAGACAACGCGGAAGCGACTGAGCAAGGACGCGACCAAAATTCTGGCGACTCCCGCGAAGAAACGTACCAATGCCCACTTCCGCACGCTCTACTCCGCAATGGCCGGCACCGGCGACGGCATGTTCAACACGCTTCACGGCCGCCTCAAGGAAGTCGAGGAAATCCTCAACGGCGGCACGACCACGATGATCCTGGCCGAACGTACCGAACCGCGTACGACGACCGTGTTCATCAAGGGCGACTTCACCCGCCCCGCCGACCAGGTGACGCCGGGCATGCCACAGGTGCTGCACCCGTTTCAAGCGCCGGCAGACCGCCTGCCCAATCGCCTCGATCTCGCGAAATGGATCGTCAATCCGCAAAACCCACTCACCGCCCGCGTGATCGTGAACCGCGTGTGGCAGCAGTATTTCGGCCGCGGCATTGTGGAGACCGAGAATGATTTTGGATCGCAGGGCACGCTGCCCTCGCACCCCGAACTGCTCGACTGGCTGGCCACTGAATTCATTGCGAAAGGCTGGAGCCTCAAAGACCTGCACCGCCTGATTGTCAGCTCCCACACCTATCGCCAAAGCTCCACCAACCGCCCGGACCTCGCCGAGGCGGACCCGAACAATTACCTTCTCGCCCGCCAATCGCGCCTGCGCCTGGACGCCGAAATCGTGCGCGACGTCTGCCTCGCGGCCAGTGGATTGCTTTCGCCCAAGATCGGTGGCCCACCGGTCTATCCACCCATCCCTGACGGCGTGATGGGTCAGGGTCAAGTGAAGCGTGTGTGGACCGTCAGCCAGGGTGCAGACAAGTATCGACGCGGGCTCTACACCTTCGTCTATCGGGCCTCGCCCCCACCCGAACTCACCGTCTTCGACGCCCCCGAAGGCTTCAACAGTTGCACCCGCCGCATCCGCAGCAACACACCCTTGCAGGCGCTCACTCTGATGAACGATACCGGGTTCTTCGAGTTTGCCACCGCGCTGGGTAAGATCATTCAAAGCGATGGTCTCGAGTCCACCTTCCAACGCTGCACGTCGCGCCCACCGAAGTCAGACGAACTCGACGTCCTCAAAAAACTCGACCCGCTGAGCGCCGCCCGCGTGATGCTGAACCTCGACGAAACGATCACCCGTGAGTAAGCCCATGAACGATCCACTTCACCCCACACGTCGTCATTTTCTGAGCCGCTGCGGCCTCGGCGTCGGCTCGATGGCGCTGGGCTCGCTCATGGCCCGCGAGGACGCCTTGGTCCCGAAGCAGACGCATTTCCCCGCCAAGGCGAAAAACGTCATCTTCCTGTTCATGGCCGGCGGCCCGTCGCAGCTCGACATGTTCGCGCACAAGCCCGAACTGCAGAAGCGCAACGGCCAGCCGATTCCGGAGAGCTTCACCAAGGGCAAGCGCTTTGCCTTCATGGACAGCAGCCATCGCACCGACCTGCTCGCCACCAAATTCAACTTTCGCCAGCATGGCCAGTCGGGCGTGTGGGTGAACGATCTCCTGCCTCACACCGCCTCCATCGTCGACGACCTGGCCTTCATCCACACCTGCAAGACGGACCTGTTCAACCACGCCCCCGCGAAGTTTTACATGAACACCGGCAGCGGGCTGTTCGGGCGGCCCAGCATGGGTGCCTGGATCACCTACGGCCTCGGCAGCGAGTGCGACAACCTTCCCGGCTTCATGGTTCTTCAAAGTGGCCCCCGTGGTCCCCGGGGCGGCGCGGTACTCTGGAGCAGCGGCGTTTTGCCGACCACCTATCAGGGCGTTCCGCTGCGCAATTCCGGCGACCCGATCGTGAACCTTTCGTCACCGCAGGACATTGACGCCAAGCAGCAGCGCCAGGTCGTGGATGCCGTGCGTGAACTCAATCTGAAGCACCTCGCTGCGACCGGTGACCCCGAGATCACCACGCGCATCAACGCCTACGAGATGGCCTTTCGCATGCAAACCAGCGCGCCCGAGCTCATGGACATCCGTGGCGAGAGCAAGGCCACGCTCGACCTCTACGGCATCAAGGACGAGAAGGAGACCACCTTCGCGCGAAACTGCCTGCTCGCGCGCCGCCTCGTCGAGCGCGGTGTGCGCTTCGTTCAACTCTACGACACCAACTGGGACCACCACGGCGGCCCCTCGGAGAATCTCGAAACGCACATGCCATTGAAGTGCGCCGACATCGACCAGGCCTCCGCCGCACTGGTGAAGGATCTGAAGGCACGCGGCCTACTCGACGACACCATCGTCATCTGGGGCGGCGAATTCGGACGAACCCCAATGGGCGAAGTGCGTGAGTCCACGGGCCGCAACCACCACATCGACGCGTTCACGATGTGGTTTGCCGGTGGTGGGTTCAAACCGGGCGTCCAATATGGCGAAACCGACGAGTTCGGCTTCGGAGCGGTCGAAAACCCAGCTCACGTCCACGACATCCACGCCACCCTGCTCCACCAGCTTGGCCTCGACCACGAACAACTCACCTTCCGCTCCCAAGGGCTCGACTTCCGCCTCACCGGCGTCGATCCCGCCAAGGTGCTGAAAGGCGTGCTGGCCTGAATGGCCGAGCCCGCACGAACACCGGGGTCAATAGGCGCCGTTCGTCCCGAACATTTCCATCTTGGAAGGACGCGGGCGGACTCGAACGCTGTGGTCAGGCTCACCCGTCACCCGATCAAACTCGTCGGGCGTCCTCTTGGTCGGAAGGTAGTCCTTGGTCTCGGCGGTCCATTCGTCCATCGCCTGCTGCAGTCGAGTGCGAACCGTCGCATAGGCGGGATCATTGATGACGTTGTGCACCTCGCCCGGATCCCGCTGCAAATCGTAGAGCTCCCAGGGCGAACGCGGGGCGAGGAAACAGGTCTGCTGATGCAAAGGAAGCTGCTGGTCCGCTTGGAGCTTCAGCATCGCCTGCCAACTCAGCCCGCGACCGGCATCGGCGGAGGGAGTGGGCGGCAGGTCAACGTAGTCATTGCGAATCAGTTTGTACTGCTGCGTCATGATGGAGCGACTGTGGTCCTCGAAGTCGTGCCAATGATCCTCCGCGAAAGCGAACTCGCGGTGGCCGAGCTGCGGATTCTTCAAGACCGGGAGGAAACTCTTGCCTTCGCTGTCGAACGATCCGCCCGCCAGTTCCACAAAGGTCGAAGCGATATCGACAGAGCTCACCAGCGCGCGGGTCGTTTCTCCCGCCTGAACGGAACCCGGCCAGCGGACGATCCACGGTGTGCGAATGCCACCGTCGTAAAGCGTGGTCTTGTCCCGCGGAAACGGACGACCGTTGTCGCTGATGAAAAGGACGACAGTGTTTTCATCCACCCCCTGCTCCTTCAGTTTCGCCATCACCTTGCCCACGTATTGATCGAGGCGTCCGATCTCATCGTAGTACAACCGCAGATCCTCCCGCACCTCGGGTGTGTCAGGCAGATGGGCCGGCACAAGCACCTCCTCCAGCCGATGCGGCGGATCCAGAGCACCCTCCGAATACTCGCGATGCGGATCGAGCGAGGCCAGCCACATGAAGAACGGCTTGTCCTCCGGCCGCTCATCGAGCGCCTTCTCCCAATCGCCGCAGCAGCTTGGGTCAGCGGCAATCATTTCACCCTTCTTCCCATCCTCGCCTGTGGGCAGCACAAAGCCGTCCGTTGAAGCTTCGTAAATCTTGTCGAAGTGATCTCGCACAAAGTCACCGAGGTGCCACTTGCCCGCCGCCGCCGTGTAGTAGCCCATCGACTTCAATTTTTGAGCAAAGGTCGGACTGCCTTCCGGCAGCGGCCAGTGCAATTGCTCCGCACCCGTGTTGTGCGGATAGTTGCCCATCAAAATGCTCGAACGCGACGGACTGCAGGAATTGGTCGTCAGATAGGCGTGCTCAAACTTCAAACCTTCAGCGGCAAGCTGATCGATGTTCGGCGTCCGGATCGCCGGATGCCCGTAGGCTCCGCAGTCGTCCCAGTTCATGTCATCTGCGATGATCAGGACGAGATTCGGAGGCTCGACGGGTGCGGCAAAGGCGGCGGTAGCATGGAAAACGGCAAGGGCGCAGGAGGCAGCCAGGAAACGGGTCGTCATACGAATTTGACAGTGTTGGACAACGAGACTGTCCGCCATCGAAAACTCAACACAGGTCCTGCCAACCGTTCACCGTGGGCTGCCGTCGCTTTCAGACGCCCGGATGATTTCACTCCACCAGGTGCTTCGGCAGATCCGTCACCTTCTCACAACCCACCTGCTCCATCACCTGCTGGAGCTGTCGCTTGAGCATGATCATGGTGTGATCGCCACCGGTCTTCCCGAGGGCGCTGACGCCATACATGAAGGACCTGCCCATGAACGTGAATTGAGCGCCGCGAGCCATCGCACAGGCCACATCGGGGCCGGAACGAATGCCGCTGTCCATCATCACCGTGGTGCGATCCCCATACTTCTTCGCCAATTCAGACATCGGTTTGATGGTCGATTCACCCGCATCGAGCTGACGCCCGCCGTGATTGGGCACAATGAACCCATCGGCTCCCAGACTCAGCGCTGTCTCCGCATCCTCCTCCGTCACCACGCCTTTGACCACCAGCTTGCCCTTCCACCGATCCCGCAGGGCCCGGATCTTGTCGGGATTCAACCGGCCAGAGAAGGTCTTGTTCATGAACAAGCCAAGGTGCTTCATACTCAGCCCCTTCGGCAGGTAGGGCTTCATCGTCTTGAACTCCGGCGCCCCCGCCGCCAACTGGGAAAACGACCACGTCGGGTGCATCATCATTTGAATGACATTGCGCACTGACATTCGCGGCGGGATCGACAGTCCGTTCTTAATTTCCTTCGGCCGGTAGGCAAAGGTCGGCGTGTCCGCCAAGATCACGAGCACCTTCACCCCTGCGTCCCATGCGCGTTCCAGCAGCTTGTCCCGCAGGCTGTCCTCCGCCGGATGGTAGAGCTGAAACCACGCCCTCCCCTCCGTCAGTTCCGCCACTGTCTCAATGCTCGCCGTGGCGACCGTGCTCAGAATAAACGGCAGGTTGTGCTGGTGCGCCGCTTTCGCAAGGATCTCCGTCGCCTTCGGCCACATCAACCCTTGCAGCCCAATCGGTGACACTCCGAACGGCGCGTCGTAGGTCTCCCCAAAAAGCTCCGTCTTCAGATTCGATCCCGGATAATCCCGCAGATACCAAGGCCGCAACCGCACCTCGCGAATCTCGTCGGTGTTCCGCTGCAGATTCAGATTCGAAAAACACCCGCCCTCCAAGTATTCAAACGCAAAGCGAGGCAGCCGCTGCCGAGCCCGCTCGCGCAGATGTTCGATGGAAGGGTAGTTGGAGTTGAAGGCGTCGGACATGGGAGATGAGCAGGCTTCAGTGAAACCGAGATTCGACCGCTCGGCAAGACTCGTCATTCCCCGATCACCACGCCGCGGCAACCTGCGGTCTCACACTTCCCTGCCGCCGAAACCCACATGCGGGCTCATCCTGCCGTCCACCCCACGACAGTGACCAGACCGCTCAAACCGCGCTCACAGACCGAGCCGGGACTTGGCAAGCCCCCCTCACGCTCGCTCAGTTTCCCGAGTGCGAATAGGTCCGCAGGAAAAGCTGAATGTCCTTCACACTGGCCGCGAAACGGTCCGATGGTTTGTCAATCACCCCGCATCAAGGCAGCGTGATCTCGACCCGGTAGAACTTTCGCGGACCGGTCGCATTCGGGTCCCTGATCGTGCGTTCTTCGCCGTCATCAGAGAGGGTGCCGCCAATCAGCGGCATCCAACTGCCTCCGAGCAGGGTCGTGCTTGTCTGGAGTTGGTAGCTCCGGTTGACCAAACG
>CAXBNA010000194.1:0-12287 GCA_963976915.1 uncultured Verrucomicrobiales bacterium | reverse complement strand
TTGACTACTAGAATACACATAGGCATTCGTCGCCATCTTCTGGTAGAGCGCTATACTCTCAACCGCATCGCGATAAGTTCCGCTCACGTTGGGCGCTGCTTCGACGGGAAGGACCATTCCCAAAAGAACAGCAATCCATCGTATGACAGAAGCTGAATCGAAGCGGTGTTGAACCATAAAGGTGCCGACGTTTTGCCGTGAACGGCATCGAGACTTAGCATTCATAAAGTGATTGGATTAATCAGGCAGGGCACTTGGCCTATTGTCCAGATAAATACCCTCATATAGCGTATTGGCATATAGGGCAAAGGTCGTCATCGCCACCTACCTCAACCTGCGCTTCACCGAAGACAAACCGCAGACCATCGACGAGATCCACGCCAGCGTCCTCGCCGCCGGTCACCGCCGCATCCGCCCCTGCCTCATGACTACCGCCACCACCGTCATCGCCCTCCTCCCCGTGCTCACCAGCACCGGTCGCGGCGCCGACCTCATGATCCCCATGGCCGTCCCCATCTTCGGCGGCATGATGATCGAACTCATCACGCCCTTCGTTGTCCCTGAAATCTGCAGACTCACGACGCAAGTCTGCAGAGTTTCGTGGGACGCTCCCATTCGTTCTGCACAAATGGAAAAAGCCCGTCCTTCGCAGGACGGGCTTTTTGGTGACTTTGGTTTCGCGCCTCGATTCAGGAAAAGAGGTGCGTGAGCGGTTTGCCCTTGTCGGCAATCGTGAAGGGACGCTTGCTCGGGCTGTAGATCACCTGATTGAGCGGCAGGCCGAGTGCATAGGCGATGGTGGCATTGAAGTCAGGGATTTGAACCTTACCCTCGACAACCTCGCGACCTTCCTTGTCCGTCTTCCCGTAGGTTTGACCACCGGCGATGCCGCCACCGGCCATGATGCCGGAGAAGGCTTTTGGATAGTGGTCACGTCCGACGTTCTGGTTGATCGTGGGTGTGCGTCCGAACTCGGAGCATAGCACCACAAGAGTCTCGTCAAGCAGACCGCGTGCATGAAGATCGCCAATGAGGTTGGCCAGACCGGCGTCCAGAGTGGCGCAGTTCTCTGGCACCTTGACGAAGTTGGCCACGTGGGTATCCCACCCGCCGAGGCTGACCTCGACAAACCGAACGCCACGCTCGACCAAGCGACGAGCCAAGAGACAGCCTTGCCCGAAAGAATTCTTGCCGTAGGCATTCCGAGTCTCGTCGGCTTCTTCCGTCAGATCGAAGGCCTTCAAGTCCTCGCTCTTCATCATCTTCATCGCGTCGTCGTACATCTCCGCGTAGGCATTGACGTTGCGGTGAGGGAACTCCTTCCGGAAGTCCTGATCCAACCCCGCCGCCAGATCCATCCGGGCGTGGAATTGGTCTTCGGTAATGCCCTTTTGAACCGTCACATTCTTCAACCCGTTCTCCGGATTGTTGACGTAAAGCGGGCTCTTCGAGGCTGGGAAGAAACCGGCCCCAGGGTGGCGGCTGTCGTTGCCGACGTAAACGAAGTTGGGGAGGGACGAATTCCCTCCGCCTTGGAACACATTCATCCAGGCACCCATGGCCGGATGACGGATCGTTCCGCGCATCTCGTAGCTGGTGTGCATCATGTAGTTCCCCTGCTCGTGCGCACCCTGCGTTGAAGTCAGTGAATTGATCACGGCCACGTGATGCATCTGCCGGGCCGTGAGTGGCAAATATTCAGAAATGCGGACACCGTCGGCACTCGTCTTGATTGGCTTGGTGGGCCCTGCAGTCTCAACACCCACCTTTGGATCCCAAGTGTCGAGATGGCTTTGACCACCCGACATGTAGAGGTAAATCACGTTGCGGGCGGTCGGGACCTGCTTGAGCGGCGAAGCGTCTTCAAAAGGTGCGGCTGAAGCTTTGGAAGCAAACATGTCAGGCAGCAGCCCGACGCCGAGCATTGAGCTGGCTGTGCGGACGGCAAACTGACGGCGGCTGAGTTCGTTGCCACGAACAGTGGAGGAGCGGAGATTGAAGCTCATAATCGGTGACGGTGTGGAGGATTGACGGACGAGTTGCTTACTGAACGAAGATGAATTGCTGGGTGTTGAGCAGTGCGTAGATCAAGTCGTCGATCTCGTTGAGACCCGACTCCGAAGCCGCTGCCCAAACATCCCGTTCTTGCTGGGTTGGCTTGCGGGTGAGCACTGACATGTAGGTCGCTTCGACCTGATCATCAGGATACTTGGCCTTGGCCACATTGAGCATGAGCTGGCTGTATTTGTTCAGGATCTGGGGCAGCAACTGACCATTCATCATGGCAAGCGCCTGCGGAACCGAGGCCTCGTTGTTGGCGTTCTCAATGGTTTCACGGTCACTCTGACCAAACTCGCGCAGGTAGTGCCCACGCGGCGCAGGCGAATCGATCTCGGCTGCCCGAAGCCAGTTCTTGATCTGACTGGAACGCGCTTGGAAGTAGTATTTCAACTCCTTCTCGGGGATGCCATAATACTGCGCCTCCTTGGTCCACTCAGCCTGCAACGCCTTCTCAGCAGCAGCACGCTCCTCTTTGGTCAGCTCTGGCTTGTCGTATCCAGGAATCTTCATCTTCGCCGCGTCTCCAGAAGATGTCATTGACGCCATCATCATAGACCCTTCCGCCTCGTCCGAGGAACCTCCCTTGCCAGGCGTGTAGGAAACGGGTTTGGCTCCGACCTTGGCCGCGAGCGTTTGCATGGCTGGAGCGACAATGTGTTTGTCCAATTCCTTGCGCATCTCCTTTTGGAGACCGCTCAATTGTCGACCCAATTCCTTCGCCTTGTCCTTGTCTTCATCGGCGCGCGCCTTCGCGATTTGGGTCTGCAGCTCGATGGTGCGCTCCGCCCGTGCCTTGTAGGCCTTGGCCGCCTCACGAGCCCCCTCAAACAGCTGCTCGCCGGTAAGTGAATCCAAGGCATCCCGCATTTTCATGGCACTCAGCAGGCGCTGCTCCGCTTTCTCACGAGCCACGGCATTTTCCATTTCAGGATCCGGGTTGATCAAGGTCACAAATGAATCCCACATCTGCTCAGCGGTCATGCGACGAAGGAGCGGCCCTGTGAAGTGGTAGACCGTGCCAAGTGCGTACTCCTCGCGAGTCACTTCACTTTGATACGCCTTTGTGTTGTAGATGACCGATTGGAACGCACGCATGTCATAGTTGAGTTCGACCATGAGTTTTTCCAAATGTGTCATCAACTCGGGGACCATCGCCACCGAGCTGTCGAGCAACTCATCCAGAGGCTCGATCAGCGCCACGCCAAAGGCGCGCTTCCAGAGACGATTTGCCACGACCTTGGTGAATCGGGGATTTTCCGGCGATGTCATCCAGCGAGCGTAGGCATCCAATTGGGTTTCACCGGGACGGGGCTCAGCCTTGTGACCCATCATCGTTGCCGGAGCGACAACCGATTTTGGCTTCGCATCGTCATACTGGTAATCATGCGGAAGACGGAGGTCTTTGTCTTTCAGTGTGACCTGTGTGTACTGAATCTGGTTACGGAGATCCGCAATCGCCCGCGTCACGTACTGCCCCTCCTTGCGATACTTCTCGTAGAGTTCCTTGCCCTTGGCTTGCTCCTTCTTGTCCTTGCTCTTCATCATGGCGCGAGCCTCGCTCTCCCGATCCCGAACGATCCCACGCATGTCGTTCATGGACGCGCCATAGTAGTCATTGGTGTCCAGGCCATACGTAAACGCACCCATTTGGAAAAACTGCATCTGCGTCCACTTGTCGAACGGATGGTCGTGGCATTGAGCGCACTCGATGCGCGTGCCCAGAAAAACCCGCGCCGTATTGGCCAGATTGTCCAAGGGCATCCCACGATCCCGCATGTAGTAGCCGATGGCTCCGTTGTCCCAAGCCTGGCCCTGAGCTGAAACCAATTCACGAACCAACTGGTCGTAAGGCTTATTCTCCCGAAGGCTGTCTTTCAGGTACTCCGTGTAGGCCGTTCCGGCGATGATCCTCGCCTGTCCGCTGGTCTGAGCCCGCAGCACATCCGCCCAGTAGTTGAACGCATGAAGCGCCTGCCCTTCACTCTTTAGCAGACGCTCGATCAGCTTGGCCTTCTTGTCAGGAGACCCATCGTTCAAAAAGGCCTCCGCCTCACGCGCTGTTGGGATCCGACCCACGATGTCCAGATACAGGCGACGAACCATCGTGTTGTCATCGGCTGCCGCATTCTGCTTCAAACCATTGGCTTTCCAATCCCTCTCGAGAATGGAATCAATCTCCCGAGCCTCAGCGACAGGGTTGAAAGTGGCCCCAGAGGTGACCGAAGCGAAGACCGATAAGACAAGACCGAGTGACGCGAATGCGTGTTTCATAGGAGGCATTACGCCAACCGAAACGTGCTTTTTCACAAAGATCGCACAAATTTTGGCAGCCTTCGCCGCTCGACTCACTCAGCCGGAGGGGACAATTCCGTCATGACGACCTTCCGAATCGCCCCTGTCGTATTGAAAGTAGTGAGGGACAAGGGTACATAGGCCTCAATCAATCCGGGCCTCACGCCCACTTCCCGGCCCTCAATGTCGATATCGACAACCTGCTTGTCATCGATCCATGCGCTCAGGTTCTTTGGCGTCACACGAAGACGAACCTTGTACCACTTGTCGTCCTCATAGCGTTGGAAGGTCCCGGTCGCGTTGTTTGCAGCGTCCATTCCGTCGATTGACGAGATGCCGGTCACGCTCCCTCCCCATCCACCGAGCACCAAGGTCGCGCAGCGCTCCAAGCTACCGACGGGAAAAGTAACCGCGCAGAAAAAATCCACGCCCTGAAGTCGCTGGGCTTCCAATGTGATCTCGTAGTTTGTCTTCGGCAATGTGTCTGCCTTCTTGTAGACCGCGCCGCTGATCATCTCGCCCTGTTCGATCACCATCACTTGACCGTCCTCCCAAGAAACAGGCCCGCTCCCTCCGCAGTCGACTTCTTCCCAGTCATCCATGGACGCCTCCGTGAACAGGACGTGCCGCTTCGGCTCTTTGCCCTTTTCTGAATCAGCTCCGTGACTGCAAGGCGCAGTGGAGCATGCCATTGTTCCCAGCGCGACCAAATATCGAATCCTCATAAGCGCTGAATACTCCACGTCGGGCGACCTTCGGTCAAGAACCGCCGTCAGGGCCTTGAGAAATTCAGTGGTGCCATTGCAAACGTATGCTAACGATCCATCGAATGAAATTCCGCTCCTTCTCCATCCAACGTGTTCTTCAGAGCGTCGCCCTCGTTGTCGTCGCTGTGGGTCTGTCGAACTGTGCTGCCACCAAGCCTTCCGGCAATTTCTCGACCAGCTTCGATCCGCCCACGAAGGCCGTTAAGAATCCATCCAACCTCAAGGTCAAGCTCAGCACCGGTGCTGGCAGGGTCTATGTTGTCGAGGGCGACGAAGTGCTTCTCGCCTCCCCTGCTGCGGTTGGAACAGCCTCCACTCCAACGCCCCTCGGCACCTACACCATCTACAGCAAGACCCGTCATCGCCGTCGTTTCAGCGATCCTGGAGCCGGTTACCCAATGACGTACTGGATGGAGTTCAAGTCTGCCTACGGCATGCACTGGGGATGGGTCAAACCCTATCCATGCACTCATGGCTGCGTTCGACTTCCGATCAAGACGGCCAAGAAAATTTTCGACATGGTCCCGACGGGCACGCCCCTCGTGATTGCCACCTCTCATCCAGAAGACCAAACTCACGGAAAGAGTCTTCCCGTGCTCGACGACAGCGCTCTCCCCAACCCTCCAGACTCCTACATGCTGAGTCCCAAGGTGTTTGAGGACGCCGAAAAAGGTAAGGTCTACAACTTCTGAGGCCACCTTCGCCCTCACCCCTGCTCACATGTCCGTGCCTCCCGCCTCCACCAAGCCGCGCCGCGTCAACGTCCGTACGCCGGACGTGATGGAACAGGTGGAGGCGGAGGTGGAGACTCACTACCGAAGCTCGCTTGTTGAGGCCATCAAACAGGCCGGAAGCGTCCTGACCATTGGTCACACCACCATCCGTCTCGCACGAGACTTTGGGTTTTGCTACGGCGTTGAGCGCGCCATCGACCTCGCCTACGCCGCCCGACGTGTCTTCGACGAGCGGAACATCTACCTGCTTGGAGAAATCATTCACAATCAGGAGGTGAACCGTCAACTCGATGAGATGGGCATCATCAGCGTTCCCATCTCGGATCACGAAACCACACTGGCCAACCTCGACTCGGAAGACGTGGTCATCGTGCCCGCGTTCGGCGCTGAGACGGCCTTGATGAAGCTGATCGCCGAACGCGGCTGCCTGGTGGTTGATACCACGTGCGGCGACGTCATGAGCGTTTGGAAGCGGGTGCGGAACTATGCCAAGCTGGGCTACACGTCGATCATTCACGGCAAGGCCTCTCACGAAGAAACCCGGGCCACCGCCTCTCGCGCGCTCGGGGACAAAGGCGACGGTCAGTACCTCGTGGTCCTCACCCTCGCCGATGTCGACTACGTGAGCGACTACATCCGTAACGGCGGTGACAAAGAGGCCTTCTATCAGCGGTTTGCGGGCGCCTACTCCGAAGGCTTCGATCCAGAGGTTCACCTCAGGCAAATCGGCGTGGCCAACCAGACCACCATGCTGAAGTCCGAGACCGAAGAGATTCAGCGCCGACTCAAGCAAGCCATTGTCGATCGTGACGGCGATGCGGCAGGGCCGAATTTCATGGTGTTCGACACCATCTGCGGTGCCACGCAGGAGCGGCAGGACTCTCTGTTCGACATGCTCCGCAAGCCCATGGACGTTCTTCTTGTGGTGGGTGGATACAACAGTTCCAACACCACCCACTTGGTCGAAATCGGAGAGCAGCAGCTGCCGACATTTTTCATTCGCACCGCGGACTGCCTCAAGAGTCTCGAAGAGATCGTCCATTTCGATCTCCACTCCAAAGCCGAGACCACCAGTTACACCGACAAATTGGCGACTGGTGAGCCCATGACGCTCGGCATCACCGCTGGGGCATCCTGCCCGAACAACCTCATCGAAGACACCATTTACCGGGTGTTTGGATTGAGGGGAGTGGACCCAAAAACCGTCCGTTCCGCCGCAGGACTGTGAGTTTTTGCTCAGGCCATTTGCGGCTCTGGCACCTGGATCGGTGATGGCAGTCGAATCCGTGGACCATCGGAACCAGAGAGGTGCGAAGTGGCCTGCTCGGCCTCCGGGTCCACATCCATAAACACGGAGGAACTTCCGATGAAGTACTCTTCCGAACGCTCTGCGGTCTCCGCCAGCCAGGCAAAAGCATCGTGGTACAGATTCAGGAAGCGATCCACGAAGGGCTCGATCACCTCCGATGCCTGCGTGGCCATTTCCACGGCCAGCGACTTCATTCCCACCGTCTCGCTTGGGTTCATGGAGACACCCGGCATCTCGGGAAGCGGAGCCTGAAGCAAATGGTTGTTCAGACTGATGACGGGCCCGTTCTCCACAAAGGGATAAGGGGCCCCGTCCATCATTGAGGTGATCTGCTTCACCAGACTCACCATCTTTGGCACAACCGACTGCAGGGCGGCGACAAACGCCCCCGTATCATCCGCCCCTGCGAACTTGGCGCCCAGCGTCTGGAAGGCGAAGAAGGTCGTCAAAAGCTCCCGAAACGCAGGAAGCGCCCCGGCCATCGCCTCATAAATCCCCACCCAACCGGCAAGGTCGTGACGCCGTTCGCGCAGAAGAATGCTCAGGTCGTCCGACTCGGCCCACCACAGCAGTCCCAATGCCGATGCAAACCGGCTCTCCAGTCTCGCCTCGTGACCCGTTAGAGCCCCTTCCATATGCTCCATCACCATCCGCTGACGCGCCGCTTCCGAGCGCAGCGAGTTGGGTGAGACGTCATCCGTGCCGAACTGCAACTTTGAGACCGCAAACCCCGCCATGCTCAATGTCGCAGCGGCCTCCAGATCGCGACGCCGCTGCCATGCGATGTTCCACTCCTGCAAGCTGGCCTTGAGTTGGCTCCCCCAGTGCCTCGCCTCTTTTCGCACTTTGAGAATCTCGCTCTTCAATGCGTCGGGGCCGGGAGACTCCGTCGGCGTTCCGCCCAATCCGCAGAGCGCCCTTTCCGGGTGAGCCAGCCCCGTGAAGTACCGCTTGATGGCATTGAGCGACAGTTTCTCTTGGCGATTTTGATGGAGCACCTCCTCCTCCGCAACCAGTCGATGCTCATTGATCGCTATCTTGAGTTCCTGTTGGTAGTAAAAGTACGTTAGCTGACGGGAAAGATCGACAAAATGCCGGATCTCCGACGCCGCCATGGCACTTGGGGCCAGATACTCAATGATTGGCGCACCTTTGGCACCGGCCGACGTGAGACAGACACCCGCGTCCATTTCCTCATCCTGAAGGCGTGTGAAATGACGCGCCACCAACAGCGACAGGTTCTCGGGAAGCCGGTTCAGAGTCATGCCCCGCGTGATCTCCTTGGAGGCCTCTTCCCACGCCGTTTTTAGCCGATCCATCCGGACTTGCAGTTCCTCATACGCCTCCGCGCCAAGCAAGTTCCGCCCGCACTGATTCGCATTGGATGAGAGCCGCATCAGAGCCAGCGCACTCGCGATCCTGGCCACCATGGCGAAAACCGCGAATGGAAGCTTCGCTACAAAGCGCCAGACATGAAACACCCAGCAAAATGCCTTTTTTACGATCCCTCGTTCCTCTTTGGCCTTTGTGGCACCGACGTCCCAGGGCTCGCGTTCCAAAAGTGCCCTGAAGAACCATGCATTGATCTCTCGAACCAGATTCCCAAATGTCGCTCCGATTCCACCCGAGCAATACCCCAACTCCCGTGCGAGCAAAGCCGCCAACTCACGCGCATTCAAAGCGGCCACCACCGGCATTCCCAAATGAAGCACAACCTCCCCCGTCGCCATCCCAATGAATCCGCGTCTGAGTGAGGACCGAACGGTGACCGTGGAGTCGAGCCAGATCTCTTGGGGCGGCGGCATTTTTAAGTGCCAGCAGAGGGTTTCAACAAGATCAAACAGACGCGGCTGCGTGCCCGGTTTCGCTTGAATCGCCACTCTGGTGGACTTGTCTTGCGGGAGCAGCGGTCGAAGCGACATCATCCAGGTGATGATCCCAAGCGCAGACAGACCGAGGGGAGCCACGCTGTTGAATGAAAATTCTGCACTCAGGGCGAGATCCGTCACCTGGCGCATGACCAAGAGGCCGAGATACATGCCCAGACCCGCAGTGAGCGCCCCGTACAAGATGGGAAGAGCCAAGGACACCACGCAGGCAAACACAAGCAGCACGTATTGAATCGGCCCCCGCCAGGGAGCCAATCGAATACGTTTTTCAGGGTTCGTCGTTGGAGAGGAAACCGCCATTTGAAGTCTGGATCAGCCAAATTGCGCTGGATCAGCACTACAAATATCACCATTATTTATGGAAATTCTAGTTAATACTCATGATTTCTTGAGTATTTTGAAGTCCTACCCATTGGTCTTTGACCGTCAAAGCCCCCTCCAACTCACCCTTTCCAAGCCTTCCAACAGGCCACAAAGCCCTTCGCGAAGTCCTCCGGACGTTTCTCCACCCACTGAGTCACTGTCTCGGGCTGGAACCACTCACCGCAGCGCACTTCCTCCGGAAAACATCGCATCGGCCCCTTGTGTTCCGCGAGGTGAAGTTCCACGAATTCCTGATCCGTTGCATCTGACGCCGATAATTTTGCCACACAGCGGGACGTTTCGACCTCGATCCCCAGTTCTTCGCGCGTTTCGCGGATCGCCGCCACACCATAAGGCTCCCCGACATCGAGATGTCCAGCTGCACTGCTGTCCCACCGCAACGGCGCCACATCCTTCAGATGCGACCGCTGCTGGAGAAACACCTCGCCCCGCTTGTTCAAAACAAACACATGCACGGCCCGATGTCTCAGGCCCTGGGCATGCACCTCTCCACGAGTCAATTGCCCCGTGACGACGTTGTTCTCGTCCACCACATCAAACATCTCGCTCGACTTCTGCCCCACATCGACGTCACGCCGCCCGTCATACCAGCGCGAAACCGCCACCCAGTCTTCCAGCGAGAGCTCCTCCGCTCTCACAGTCACCGCTTTTCCGAGACTCTCCACCAGAGCCTCCCAGGAATCAGGCGGCTCCGGCAGCAAATTCTTGAGCTGCTTGCGGCGCTGCGAGAAACCCATTTTCACCAATCGGTCAAAACTCCGCCGGTCAAAGACCGGGAGCGAGGCCGGATCACGCGGAGTAAACCGCACAACGGCTGAATCCACCTTCGGCTTTGGCTTGAAGACTTCTGGAGGGACGATGCGCAGCAACTCGGCGTTCCAATCCTTCTGTACCAGCAGGGACAGTCCGCCAAACCCCTGCTCGCCCTGCTTTGCAACCAAGCGCTGACACACCTCCTTTTGAAGCATGAACACCGCCATCGTGACGGGCGTCGGCACCGTCAGCACGCGCTTCAAAATCTCGCCACCCACGGAGTAAGGCAAATTCCCGACCATCCGCACGTCCCCGACCTCATACCAAGGCCTCAGATCGACTTCGGTGGCATCGGCATGCACCACCTCCACATCCATTCGTCCTTCATACTCGTCCTTCAGCCGATCCACCAACGCATCGTCCTTCTCGAGAAGCACCAGTTTCTTCGCCCGACCTGCCAGATGCACCGTGAGTGCTCCCAATCCAGGCCCTGCCTCCACCACCATGGCCGCTTTCCCGGGTTCCACCTGATCTGCAATCCAGCGCGACAACTCCTCATCCTGCAGAAAGTTCTGCCCGAGACTCTTCCTTGGAGCCACACGCGCTCCCGAGATCATCCGTTTCCGGCGACCTCCCGATCCAAACTCCTCACGAGAACCACGCTCCTGCATCCTCCGACAAGGCATCGTCCCCACGCACCTCGCAACCCAATTCCCCATTTGAGCCGGCAGTCATCAGTATCCAGTTTCCAGAAATCCCAGCCTTCCCTCTCGACGACCTCCCTCCCTACGCTCCATACTGCGCCTTCAAATCTCCGCCCGAAAAATCCCGTCAACCCCAAGAATCCCCCTTTCCCGCTCCAGATCCCCGATCAACCGCATCGCGCTCGCCGCACAAAACGAGAGACTGATCACTGAATACCGAATACTGATCACTTCAAAAAGATGCCCCAAACCACGCTCCAGATCCACCCCGCCGATGACCTCATCGTCGCCCTCCAGAACCTCCCCTCCGGTGCTCCCGTCCAGATCGGTGACCGAGCCATCACCACCGCCGATCCCATTCCCGCCAAGCACAAGCTCGCCGCCCGCCCCTTTGCCAAAGGCGACCTCGTCACCCAGTTCGGTGTCACCGTCGGCCGCGCCACCACCGCCATCCCTGAAGGCGGCCTGATCACCCGCCAGAACCTCATCCACGAAAGCGCCACATGGTCCGGCACACGCGGCACGCACACCTGGACGCCTCCCGATGTCTCGCGCTGGAGCAAGGCCACCTTCCAAGGCTTCCGCCGAAAAATCGGCCCTGCCGGCACCGCCAACCACTGGCTCGTCATCCCCCTTGTCTTCTGTGAAAACCGCAACCTCGCCGTCCTTCGCGAGACCCTCACTCGCGCACTTGGTTACCATCGCGCCCATGAGTATCAACGCTTCGCCGACCGCCTCGTGGACATGCTCCTGCATGGCGACGCTCGTGAAGAGATCGAGGCCTTCATGCCCGACTCCGCCGGATTCAAAGCGCCCACACCGGTCTTTGAAAACCTTTCCGGAATCAAGTTCCTCGAACACGCCATGGGCTGCGGCGGCACCCGCGATGACGCCCGGGCCCTCTGCCGACTTCTCGCGGGCTACATCTGCCATCCCAACGTCGCCGGAGCCACCATCCTCAGTCTCGGCTGCCAGAACGCCCAGGTCAGCCTTCTCGAAGAGGAGCTCACCGCCATGCGCCCCGATCTCGACAAACCTCTCCTCGTCTTCGAGCAGCAAAAATCCTTCTCCGAGCGCGAGATGATCGCTCGCGCCATGAAAGGCACCTTCCTTGGCATGGCCGACGCCAACGAGCAAACCCGCCAGCCCTGCCCCATCAGCGACCTCGTCATGGGCGTCGAGTGCGGCGGCTCCGACGGCTTCTCCGGCATCTCTGCCAACCCTGCCATCGGCCACGCCTCCGACCTCCTCGCCACCCTCGGCGGCGCACCCGTCCTCTCGGAGTTTCCCGAGCTCTGCGGCGTCGAGCAGAGCCTCTGCGACCGCTGCGTCACCGATGAGCTCGCCGCCAAGTTCACACAGCTCATGCGGGCCTACTCCGATGCCGCCACGGC
>CAXBNA010000193.1:0-12391 GCA_963976915.1 uncultured Verrucomicrobiales bacterium | reverse complement strand
GCGATAGCGATACTCGCGGGCCTTGAGGTTTTCGAGAAGATCTGCAACCGATGCACCAGCGATCTTCGGCGGCTCCTGCAACTCGGCCCCCTTCGGCACCACACGCCAGATCCGACCGGACTCGCGGTCCCGGCGCGGGTCGCGCAGGGAGTACTGAGCATGACCTTTGACTGGATTGTACCAGTCGCAGACATACATGGCACCACGTGGTCCAAAGCGAAGGTCGACAGGGATGAAGCTGAGGTTCTCTGAAAAAATCAGGTCACTGACATACTCTTCTTCAAAGTGATCCTCTTTCTCGATCCACTTGTGGATCTCAATCCGGTTGGTGGGTTTGTAGCGAGCCTTGATGAAGCCGCCCTGAAGTTCCTCGGGCCACATCGAAAAATCGACAAAGTCATGTCCGCAGACGCCTGAGTAGGCAGGCAGCTTCCCTGCGGAGGGGTGCTGCTGGGGATAAGGCGGATTGGTCGCGTGGAAGGCGTTGGCGTAAATCGGGTGGCTGGCCACGTGGTGGCCCCACTCGTCATAGGTGACGCCCCAAGGGTTGGTGTTCGGGTAGCCGCCAAAGGCCGTCAGGCGTTGGTCGGAGGGGCGATAGAGAAACCAAGAACTATTTTTCGCACGCACGGGTCCGTAGGGCGTCTCGACCTGAGAGTTGTGAAAGATCGACTCGCGGAACATGAGGTCGCCATCTGGTGTCCAAATGAAATCGTGGAGGGCGTGGTGGCTGTCTTCGGTACCAAAGCCTGTCATCACCAGTTCACGGCTGTCGGCTTTTCCGTCGCCATCGGTGTCGAGAATGCGGCTGAGATGCGGTTCTTCGGAAACGAGAATGCCGTTGGGGATGAGCTCGAAGGAAAGCGGGATGTGGATGTCATCTGCCCACACCTCGCAAGTATCGGCGCGGCCATCGTGATCGGTGTCTTCGAGGATGACGATTTTATCATTCGGCTCGCTGCCCGGATAGATGTGAGGATAGGTCGTGGAGCAGGAGACCCACATGCGCCCCCTCGCATCCCAACGCATGGAAATGGGGCACGCGATGTCGGGAAACTGCTCCTCGGATGCGAAGAGGTTCACTTCGAATCGCGGATCGACCCTGAACGCTTTCAGTTCATCGGCGGGCGTCATCCACTCATTGGCACCGCGGGCTTCCACCACGGCATCAAGCGGCGGCGCATTCGAATCATCAACCGGCTTACCCTCGAAACTTTTCCCCTTCGCCATGGCCCAGATCCGCTGATCGCGGTTTGCCGTCATGATCTCGAAATTCCGCATGGCGGGCAGGAAATCGAGATAGCCGTAATCTTTGCTCCGACCGCCGGTATAGTAAAAGGTGTTGAGCGGCCGGTAGCGACGGAAGTACTGACGGTTTTTGTCCACGACGACCTGCCGGAGCTCCTCATTCATCGGAGGCGGCGACTCGCCGAAAGTCTCGCGGTAAATCGCGTCGGCGGCGATGGCATACCCCTCAGACGTGAGATGAGTGCCATTGATGGTGATGACCGTCTCCGGATTGCCCATCGCGGCCAGCGTAGGCGTGTAGAGATCGACAAAACCAACCTGCTGCTCTTGAGCCACTTCTCGCATGGCTTCGGTGTAAGCAGCGATGCGTTCGTTGTTCATGTCGGCGGCGGGCACCCCGGGCGTGTTCTCATTCGCGATGGGCGACAGCAGCACGATCCGGGGGCCGGTTTCGCCGTTGAAGGCGCTGGTCTTCATGTCCACGAGGTAGCTGGTGAGCCGACCTTTGAATTCATCAAGCCGCTCCAGTCCACCGAAGGATTCATTGAAGCCAAAGGCGGCGATGATGACGTCGATCTTCTCCCGTGTGAGGTGCTGCGGCACGGTGGCGAAATTGTCCGGGCGTGGCTGGAGATCGACCTCGTCTGCAGACCAGGCAAAGTTTCGAATCACCAACTCATGCTCGGGATGTGCCAGCTGAATGAGGGCCTCGATGTGGCCGAACTCCTGTGCGCGATCCAGCAGGGTATTGCCGACGAGAGCAATGCGGTCGCCTTTTTTCAACTCAAGCGGCAGGCTCGTGATCACGGCTTCGGTCCGCCCGGCGTTGGGCGCGGACTCTTCATAGATGCCAAATGCTGCCAACTCCGGATCCACGGGGGGTGGCGGCTTGTCGCTCTTCTGGTTTTTCGCATCGCCCGCATTCTGCAAGCGGGACAAGTCACCATTGCCCGGCAGTTTCTTCACCTCGTCCGCAGGCACTGGAGAAGGGGGAGCCGCCGAGGCCAAGGCGCTGAACAGGGCAATGAAAGGGACAAGAACGGAAACAAACTTCATGGGGGGATGCGTGTGAGGTTGGGTCACTCGGACCCCTGTATCCCACCGGAAGACGCTCCGCCGGACAAGAAAGATTTTCAGCGAGGACTCTCCGAGAGCATTCAGGGGAGACCCGGCCGTACTCACCGGCCCCCCAGCCCAATCAGCCGCGCCGTGATCCGCAAGAGGAAGATCCCGATGCATGTCCAACAATCCAAAGCACCGCCGCCGCATTTTCCTCGACCAATGCGCAGTCCCTTGCCAAGTTCCCGGCGCTATGCCTTCTGCCACACGCGACATCTACCTCGGCACCGACTCCGGAGCCACGACCTCCAAAACTGGCGGAGTCTTCGCCACGGGCGAGCCTGTGTCCCAAGAACTGCGCCAAAGTTCGACCAACTCCCAAAACGGCACTGCCGCCGTGGTGGCCGGCTGGGTCGAGGGCGCTGAAGGGTTCCTCAGGGACAACAACCTGACCTGGGATCGCGTCGCCGCTGCAGGCCTGGCGCTTCCGGGGCCCTACCAAGCCTATGGAGTCCTCGACAAATCGTCGAATCTTCCCGACAGCTTCACCGGTTGGAAATTTCATGAGGAATACTCGGCCGCTCTGGCTCAGGCTGCGGGCCGCCCCATCCCGCTCTTCGCGGGCAATGATGGCGACTTCGGCGGCGTGGGCGAGGCCGCCCGCGTCCGAGGCGATTCCAAAGCCTCCGTCCTCCTGCTAGCTCCGGGCTCAGGCTTGGGGGCCGCCTACATCGACGCCAACGGCCTGCCCCTGACAGGTGATCATTTTGCCGGCATGGAAGGCGGTCACATGCCGATCCCCCGCCACCTCCTCGGCCACGGCTTGGATCAGGTGCCGGCATTCCGCTGTGGTTGCGGCCGTGATTGGGGTTGCATCGAGGCCTACTCGACGATCTCAGGGCTGCCCCAGTTCCTCGATTTCTTCCTGCCCAAGCATCCCCTGCACCCCCTCGCTTCCAGCACCGAGACCCCGAAGAACAAGGGGCTCTCCCTTCGCGGCTTGGCGCAGAAGGGCGATACTCTCGCCTTGGAGATTTTCGACATCCAAGCCTGTGCTCTGGGCATCCACGTGGCAAACCTCTCCATGGCGCTCGATCCCGGCATCGTGGTCATTGGCGGCGGCCTGATGGACCCGGACAGCACCACGCCCGAGTTCCGCGACCGCTACCTCGGCGGCATCCGGGATGCCGCGCTGCCCTATCTTTTCCCCAAACAACGCGCTGAACTCAAGCTCGTGCCGGCCACCCTCGGCGAACTTTCCCAAGCCATTGGGGCCGCTCTCGTGGCCCTCTATTCTCCGAAGGATTGAGCCCTCGCTCGCTTCATCCTCGTGTGATTCCCTGCCATTTTTGGCCTATTTTCCGCACCCAAACCTTTGCTGGAACGCCCGGAGGCTTGTGCTAGTCTCCGCCTCCCGCCCCTTGGCGGCTGAAAAACCCACCCCCTTCCCCATGCCCAAACAAACGATCCGAGACATCGATGTGACTGACAAGCGCGTGCTTGTGCGAGTGGATTTCAATGTGCCATTGGAATCCAAAGACGGCCAAATGGTCATCACGGACGACACCCGAATCAAAGGCACCCTGCCCACGCTGAACTACCTTCTTGAAAAAGGTGCCAAAGTGATTCTTTGCAGCCACTTGGGTCGCCCAAAAGGGCAGCGGGATCCCGCCCAATCCCTCAAGCCTGTGGCCGCGGCCCTCAGCGCCCTGATCAATCGCCCCGTCGAATTTGCCGACGACTGCATCGGCGCGGATGCCGAAGCCAAGGCCAAGGCTCTCCCATCGGGTGGCGTGCTCCTGCTGGAGAACGTACGTTTCCACGCGGGCGAAGAGAAGAACGACCCTGAACTCGCCAAGCAAATGGCCGCTCTCGCCGAGGTTTACGTCAACGATGCCTTCGGCTCTGCCCACCGCGCGCACAGTTCCACCGCCGGTGTCGCGGACTATCTGCCCGCCGTTTCCGGCCTGTTGATGGAAGCCGAGCTCGCCTACCTCCATGACGAGCTCGAAAACCCTGGGCGTCCTTTTGTCGTCATCCTCGGCGGAGCCAAGGTGAGCGACAAGATCGGCGTGATCAATCGCCTCCTCGAAAAAGCCGACACCATCATCATTGGTGGAGGCATGGCCTACACCTTCCGCAAGCTGGTTCAAGGCGTCGCCATCGGCAAAAGCCTCTACAAGCCCGAGTGGGAACCCATTGCTCAAGCCGCCCTCGACAAAGCCAAGGAACGCGGAGTGGATCTCCTCATCCCAGTGGACGCGCTCATCACCGACAGCTTCGATTTCGGTGCCATGAAGGTCGGTGAAACTCGCTTCACAGCCCCGGGCGAAGACATTCCCGAAGGTTGGGAAGGCGTCGATATCGGCCCTGAATCCGTCAAGCTTTTCTCCGACGCGATCGCTGGAGCCAAGACGGTCATTTGGAATGGCCCGATGGGCGTTTTTGAAATTCCCGAATGCGCCAAAGGCACCTTCGACGTGGCCGAAGCCGTCGCAGCCAACTCCAGCGCCACGACGATCATCGGCGGTGGCGACAGTGTCAAAGCCGTGAAAAAAGCGAAGCTTGGCGACAAGATGACCTTCATCTCCACCGGCGGTGGAGCGAGCTTGGAGCTTCTCGAAGGCAAAGTCCTTCCCGGCGTCGCAGCCCTGCTCGACAAATAAGTCAAACGTCGGCCTGAGTTGGATGATTCCAAGTCTTCTCTATCGTCATCCATTTTCAGCAACCGCCAACCCTCGCCAACTTCCCCTTTAATCCCCACCCCCACCAAACTCCCAAAAACCATGGCTACGCCCTTCAGACAACCCATCATCGCCGCCAACTGGAAGATGCACATGACGCCGCAGGAAACGGATGACTTTCTCCGCGCCTTCGCCCGCCTGGTGCCAGACAAGTGCTCCGTCCAAGTCGTCGTCGCCCCTCCCTTCGTCAGCCTTGCCAAGGCCCACCAGTCCCTTCAGGACGCCCGCGAGCAAAGCGTGGACCTTGCCGCCCAAAACATGAGCCAGCATCCTGCCGGAGCCTACACGGGTGAGATCAGTGCCCGCATGGTCAAGGAAGTCGGCTGCAAGTATGTCATTCTCGGCCACAGCGAACGACGCAGCCTCTACGGCGAATCCAATGCCATCGTCAACGCCAAGCTCCTCGCCGCCCTCGAAGCCCGCCTTCTCCCGATTCTGTGCATTGGTGAAACGCTCGAAGAGCGCGATGCCGGGAAGATCGAGGACGTCCTGCGCTCCCAACTCACCGAGAGCTTGGCGAATGTCGGCGCCCGCCGCGTGCTGGAGTGTGTGATCGCTTACGAACCCGTCTGGGCCATCGGAACGGGCCGCACAGCCTCTCCTGAGCAAGCGCAAGAAGCCCACGCCTTTAGCCGTGAGGTCCTAAAAGACCTCTTTGGCGAAGAAGCCTCCAACAAGATCCGCATCCAATACGGTGGCAGCGTCAAGCCAGGGAACATGGCCACGCTTATTGCACAGCCTGACGTGGACGGTGCCCTTGTCGGCGGAGCCAGCCTGGAACCCCAGAGCTTCTGGGACATTTGCCGCGCTGCCATGGACTGGGTACAAAAGGTGCAGGCGTAGTCCAAACCTTGTCCAAAAACCAACGTTTCGAACGCCCGGCCCACCCGCCGGGCGTTCTTGTGTGTACAAAGCAGGTTGTTCACAACCAAACAATCAAAACCGATTTGCCATCCGCCCGGCACTCTCTAGGCTGCACCTCCCATGGCAAAGGCAGCACTCGGAAAAGGACTCGGCGCGCTCATCTCGACGCCGCAGAGCAATAGTGCCAAGTCGGGCACACCCGCTTTGGCCCAACCGGCCCCAGGTGACGTGGTCAACCGCGTACCCGTAACGCGCGTCGTTGCCAGCCCCCTACAGCCTCGAAAGGAATTTCAGTCCGAGCAACTCGGCGAGTTGATGGAGTCCATCCGCGAGCATGGCATCATCCAGCCGCTGATCGTCCGCGAGGTGGATGGCAAGCTGGAGCTCATCGCAGGTGAACGCCGATTCCGGGCCAGTTGTGAGCTTGGCCTCAAGGAAGTCCCGGTTATCATTCGCGTCGCTTCCGACCGGGACGTCCTGGAGATGGCCCTCATCGAGAATCTTCAGCGGGAGAACCTGAATCCAATCGAAGAAGCGCGCGCCTACAGCCGCCTCTCGAAGGATTTCAAGATGCGCCAGGAGGACATCGCTCAACGAGTCGGCAAGAACCGCACCACGGTGGCCAACTCGATGCGACTCCTCGATCTGCCGGACGCCGTGCAGGACATGATTTCCTCAACGAAGATCAGCACCGGCCACGCCAAAGTGCTGCTCATGCTCAAGGATGAAGAGCAGCAGAAAAACGCCTGCAACGAGGTGCTCCGAAAGGGCCTCACCGTCCGCGCCACCGAAAAACTCGTCAACGGCATCCTCCACCCGCCGCCACCCAAGCCTGAACCGGGTCCCGGCACCGATTCCGTTCAACAGGCCATCGATGCAGTGGAGCAGCGCCTCATGCGGCATCTCACCACCAACGTGAGCATCCGCCACACCGACAAAAAAGGAAAAGTGGAAATCGACTACTACGGAGTGGAGGACCTCAATCGCATCCTCAGCCTCGTCGGACTGGAAGAAGAGGTCTTCGACGCCTAAGCCGGAGAGAAGGTTCTCGTTACGCCACTTCTATGCGCGCTCCAGTCTTCCTCCTCGCGCTCATCGGACTGCTGCTGAGTTCTTGCGGCCACGCCTCACCGTCCCACCCGGAAGAACCTGAGGTCCGCTCGTTTTTGGGTCGCTATTTCTCCACATGGTCCGCCGCTGACATGGAGGGCTATGGGAATTGCTTTCATCCATTGGCCCGAATCGTCTTCGTTGGACCCAACGGCGAAGTTCGCAGCGAAGGCCTCACCGATTTCCTCCACGGCCAAAAGATGGGGCACGCTTCCTCCACCGAAGCCATGACCGAGATACCCACTTCCATGTCGATCACAATGGAGGATCGCGGAGCGCAGGCCTTGGTCCGCTGGAAGTTGACCAAAGGCAACTCCATCGTCACTGGCACGGACCTCTTCACGCTTGTTTCGACGCCCAAGGGCTGGAAAATCATGAGCCTCGTGTTCTACAACGACTAAACCATGGCCTCCCCCAAGAAAAACTCCCCCAAAACGGCCCCATCTACCACGGACTCGCCACCCTCAACCTCCAACGGCCACGAGCGGACCATTCGAATCTTTCTCGGAGCCGTGTGCTTCCTCGCCGGGGCATCGGTGATGGTCATCGAGATCAGTGCCTTTCGACTGCTTGCACCGTTGTTTGGCAACACCGTCTACACCTGGACGGCCTTGATCGGCGTGATCCTCATCTCCTTCAGCGCCGGAGGCTTTCTCGGAGGGCATCTGGCGGATCGAAAACTCGCGCTGGACCTCCTGGGCTGGCTCTTGGCTGGAGCGGCGGTGCTGACACTGTTTATCCCCGCACTTTACAGCGTCCTCGCGCCTCAATTGAGCAACGCCGACCTCATCACCGGCCCCACGATGATCTCGATGCTTCTGTTTGCCGTGCCTGGCGTGCTGCTCGGAGCCGTCTCGCCCGCGGCAGTGCGGTTTTACAGCCTCACCATGAAGGACACGCACGTAGGTGGCGCGGCCGGCACCATCAGCATGTTGGGATCGCTTGGGAGCTTTGTCGGAACCGTGCTCTCTGGCTTTGTGCTGCTCTCGGCTTTTGGCGTTCGGAGTATCTTCATCGGAACGGGCGTGTTGTTGCTTCTGCTATCGGTCATTTCGTTTCTACTGGGCAAAAACAGCCTGAAACAGCAGCTCCCGGTTCTGATCAGTGCGGGCATCGCAGGACTCCTCGGAGCCAGTGCCAAGCAAGCCTCAATGCCGGACTCCATCTATGAGGAGGATTCGTTTTACCATCGCATCGAGGTTTCCGAGATGGGCGAAGGCAAGAACAAGCGCCGCATCCTCCAGCTCGACTCCACAATGGAGGGTGGAATGAATCCAAACGACGGCTCGCTGGTGCTCGACTACCAGCACTTTTGGAACCTTGCCCGCCTCAATCCGACCTTTGACCTCCAGAGCGCCCTGTTCATTGGGGCAGGTGCCTTCGGGATGCCAGAAGAAGTTTCACGGACATTTCCAGAGTCCAACGTCGACGTCATCGAGATCGACCCCAAAGTGATCGAGGTCGGGCGGAAGTTTTTCAAGCTGGACGAACACCCGCGAGTCCAGGCCCACGCCGACGATGCCCGGCGATACTTGATGCGCCATGGCGATGAACAGTGGGATCTGATTTTTGGCGACGCCTACAATGGTATTCGGCAGATTCCTTCCCACTTGGTGACGCAAGAATTCTTCGAACTCGTGAAGAGCCGCTTGTCTGAGGACGGCGTCTTCATCATGAACGCCATCACGGCCATCGAAGGGGAGCGCGCGGAGCTCTTGGATGGCATCCTTGCCACCCTTCGCACGGTGTTTCCTCACGTGGAGATCTTTGGGGTCGGGGGCTCTCGAAAGACGCCACAAAACGTCATTCTGCTGGGCTCTCGGCAGGACTGGTCCACCTACATCACCGATCAGCTTCACGTTCCAGGATCATGGCAGCAGAGACTGGCGAGAAGCCACATTCCAAGTCGTCAGGTCCCGGGAGGAGACGTCGTTTTCACGGATGACTACAATCCTGTCGATGCCATCATTGCCCGCGGACTCCTGAGATAGCGCAGGGTGTTTAGGCTATCAAAGCAGGAAACTTCGCACCATGGCCAACCCAGAACGATCTCCCACTCTCGCTGGCTCCGTCTGGATTGGAACACGGGGATTTACCGTTCTCGGCCTCGCGGGCTTTCTCCCGTGGGCATTGGGCACAGGTCGATGGCTGGGCGAAGGCGGGATGTTCGCGCTGTGCGCCGTCGTGTTCATCGCGCTGAGTGGCCCGCTCCTCCATCGTCTGACACCAGGACCTGGATCTCTCTGGCGATTCCAAATCCTTTTCACCAGCGCCTTCGTGGCTTATGCCGCTGTCTGGACATGGGTTTGGTTTAAGCTGCGTATTCATCTGAGCGACTACCTTGGTCTCGCATTGGGAACGTTGGCCTTCTCTTTGGTGACTGCTTGGCGACTGAACGCGTGGAAGCAACTCCCACTGGCCTTCGCCGGACTTGTGGTGATGCACACTGCAGGCTACTGGGTCGGAGACGAGATCTACGTCACTCTTCGTTCGAAAGCAGAACTTCAAATCGCTTCCCTTCACCTGAACGCGGCTCAGTGCGCGCTCATCGCCAAACTCGGATGGGGAATTCTCTATGGCGTTGGATTCGGTGCTGGAATCGGCTGGCTGTTTGGTGTCAGTCGCCGGAAATAGGCGACTGTTTCACCTGCGGGCACTCGGACTTGTAAAAGCATTCGTCGACTCTGCCGAGATCGTCCAACGCAGCGGATTGTCGATCCAATCGCTTAAACCTCCCCTAACCGGCAACGACCTGCTTCATTGTACCATCCGCCCCTGACTTTTGGCGATTTGGCACACACTGCCCAAAATGCTTCAGTTCATGGAAGCGCATGCGACTTGAGAAGACAGGCAGAACGACCCAAGAAAAAGCCCAACTCCGATGTCCGGAGTTGGGCTTCAACAATGAGTGTCAAATAAGCTGGACTACTCTTTCTTTTTCTTCTGGGACATGACTGCCACCAACAGGATCAAGACAAGGATCCCTGCTCCGATCATTAGAATCGTTTGAAAATTGCTGCTCTCGGGTGCCGCAGGAACAGGCATCGGTGGAGGCACTGCTCCAATGGGCATCTGGCCCTGGGGGGGCATGCCTTGCTGAGGAGGCATTCCACCCACGTTCGGCATTTGCTGCGGCTGCCCAGGCACTCCACCAACGGGCATTTGAGGCTGCCCAGGAACGCCATTATTCGGAGGCATTGAACCTGGAGGAAGGGCCGCGCCAGGAGCCCCCGGCGGCTGTTGGCCAGCTGCAGCAGCTTGGTTCGCCATCTCAGCCTGCTGCATGGCTTGAGCCACCCGATCATCCGTCGTCGCCATCGGAGCCCCAGTCAATGCGCCACCTCCGGGGGTGAACCCAGTGGATTGCGAGTACTGACGGCGACTCAAGTCCGACTTGAGTCGATTGATGTCTTGCTGGACATTGTTCATCACACGGGTGAAATTCCGTGAATTGTTGCCCTGCATGCCCTTGGCTTTGGCGAAACTCGCCTCTGCTTCAGTAACGTTCTCAGCTTGAATGGCACGGAGCGCTGCAGTCAGCTCCTCATTCTGCTTCTCGATGGCGCCGAGATTTTGAATTTCAAGCTCTGTCCGCAGATACGCGATATGCTTCTGTGTGTCCTGCAGAGACCGAATATCGTACTTGTATGGCGTCAGCCAAGTAATGCTCGCCCGCTTTTCTCCGTCAACCTGCGCCTTCCAATTGTTCTCTTCGGATTCGATCGCGTTCTTGGTCCGGGTCAGATCCGGCTCAATCAGCTTCTCGAGATTGTCGCGGCGTTGCTTAGAGAGAATCGGTTGTTCATTGATCATCCGACCGATGATCGCATCGTATTTTTCGAGGATCTCCAGAGCGAGCGGCACCGCTTTAGGAAACTGCGGTGTCGCGATGTACATCTTCCCGTAGTCGTTCAACTGCTCGAATTGCCTCAAGGCTTCCAGATAATCACCCTCTTCGGCGGCCTTTTGCATATCCATGCGAATTTTGAAGGCTTCGATGTTGTTGCGGTCCTGCTTGGCGTCCTGAGCACTCACCCAATTGCCTTCGATCTTGACCTCTCCTGAAACGACTTTCCGTTTCTCATCCAAGAGCGTTTTGATCATCTCTTGGATTTCTTCCGCTTCTGGCGTTCCCGAATACTTGTTGACGAAGGGACGCAGACGGTCCTGAACGGTCTGCTCATATTTCTCCGCCGGCATCAAGTCCGCTGTCGGGAGGATCTTGCGCAGCTCGACAATTTCGATCTCTTGTGGTGTCTGCTTGATGATTTCCTTGATCTCCGAGCGCTCGACTGTCTTCTCGTCCCAGATCTTCGGCGTGATGCGGTACTTCATCCGGATCGATGTCGGGGTTTCGTTCAGAATGTCCCCCTCCATCCGCTTGCCATCGTTCAAGATGACAATGTCGGCTCGAGAGTAAGGGGGGAAAACCAGAGTTGCCAGCAGGCAAAGGCTGAGAAGTCGAAGTGTCGTCATAGGGTTTGTGAATTCGCAGAAGTAATCAGAGTACGAATGAGGAAAATACACTGATGGAGTGAATCGAGTAAAGCCCGAAACCACGTAGAATGCACATCCCAATTCAACTTCGGCAAATTCTTTGGCCGCAGGAGGGGTATCACACCTTTCTTTGTCTCCAGAAGACCAAAATATTCACCCTGATGATTGCCTCAGTGATTTCCGGTTGCCCCCGAGTATCTGGCGGGTAAGATCCCCGCCCTTTCCCAAAAGGCGACCTTTGCCGGATTAGCTCAGTGGTAGAGCAGTTGATTTGTAATCATCAGGTCGTCGGTTCAAATCCGACATCCGGCTCCATTCATCTTCAACGACTTACGTGGAGATCGATAAATCGCCTCCTAGGCGCTCGGACATTATTCGGACACTTAATGGAGTGACCAGTGAAAACCATTGAGCGTGTTCAGCTTTTCGCCCGCGATATTATTCTCAATAAGGAGGCTTTTTCTCAATAAGCAAACGCACACAAACGCTCGATGCCGAACCGAGCTAGGTCGCTAGGAGGCTCCTCGCGCGCGCACGCATAGACTTTTTTGAGCAGAGGAAATCAGTCTCATATCGGCGCCAATGACTCACAACCCGCTTGGTTGGTCATGTTGGATGAAGTGTTGAGCGTTGAGTTCCTGATCGCCGTTCCAGCGGTAGGCCACCAAAGGCCCAGTGAGACCGGCGCAGAAGTCGAGGCAGGCCAAATTGGCGGTGCGTGGCACCTTGGGAGTCTCCTGCGGCATCCAGTAGTGGCCAAAGAACACCGGGGGCTCCTCCGGGCCGTAGTTGGGCAGTGTGTCGATGGAGGCTCCGTCGAGGACGAGATCGCATTCCATTCCAGAGGGCATCGTGATCTCACCAACGGT
>CAXBNA010000192.1:0-12514 GCA_963976915.1 uncultured Verrucomicrobiales bacterium | reverse complement strand
TCACCGGTCCCACCGAGCTCACGCTGACCCGGTCACTGAACGAAGCCACGCCCTCGGGAGACCTTGCCCTGAAGATCGCCGGAGTGAGAGCGGGATTGTGAACCGTTCCATTCCAGACACCCCCCGCGAACGCAGCGGGAGAGGCGGGCAGCTCGCCGATCAAGGTCGCGAAGTAAACGGCGAGTGTGGGCCGGTCGAGGGACGTCTGGGCGGCGGGACCCGTGCCATTGCCCCACACCAGTGGATCAGGGTCGGTCACGTCTCCCGTGGCGTGCATCACCATCGGGTCCTGCGTCGGTGTCACACGCACTTCACCAGGTGTCGATGTCGAAGTATTGGAGAAGGAGACATCGACCATCAAATTCTGCGTCCCATCCAGAAAGAAAGGCGTGATGAACGGAAAGGCCACGCTGGATGCGGACTGGCTGGCCGATTCATAAACCGTGGTCCACCCTCCCACATCAAATCCTTCCGAGCCGAAACTCGACCGGTCCGTCAGCTTCACACGGACTTTGAAATCGGACATCGTTTGTCCAGCGGTCCCCGCAGTGTAGAAATTGATCTGGCTCAACCATTGGGGTGCGCCGCCAAATTCCTCCGCCGTGTAGATCATCTGCACACGGGACTTCTCATGGGCCGTGTTGCGCACCAGCGGCGTCGTCGGATTCGACGTGGAAGACGAGCCGATTCTGAAATCGTAGGACGAGGAATACACCTCGAGGGTGGTCGGGCTTGTGTAACTCGACGCCACATTGCCCTGATCATCCAGGGCCGTGATCGTGGCATTAATGAGACTGTCGATCGTGGCGAAGGTCGGCAGGCCCGACCACTCGAAGCGCGCCAGCGGCACTGCCACGACATCAAAGGCGTTGCTTGTTCCCGTGTGGCCGCTGCCATCATTGACCGTGAGTGCGACACCTGTCGCGGCTTCGGTCACGATGACTTCGTAGTCGGCCGCGCCCTCCGAGAAGCCATTGACCGCAGTGGCGGTGAAGGCCACCGGCCCCGTGCTGGAGTCTGATGACCAAATCGGGGAACCCGAGAAAGTCGGAATCGCCTGACCCAGGGTGTCCTGAGCCGTCACCCGCACGATGAAGGGCGTGTTTCGCTGCTGCGGGGAGGGGATGGAGGACAGGCCGAATTGGGCCGCATCGTTGTCGTTCACCGTCACAGGCAGCACGGCTCCCGCGTAGCCTGAGGCGGAGGCGGAAATTTCCGCCGTCTGCGGTCCGTCCACATCCAGATCATCCACCACCGTCACCAGCAGCGGCACCGAAAGGCTGCCGGCGGGGATCTCCACGGTTGGTGGCACGGTCAGTTCCGTGGTGTCATTGCTCGCCAGCGAGATTGTCAGGGGCGCGGCCAGCGGCGTGTTCACGGTGACTTCATAAGAGCCGGGCGGCACCGACTCGCGAACCGCCTCCGGCCCTGTCAGAGAGATGGTCGGCATCTCGTCATCTTGGACAGAAACCGACTCGGCATCTCCCGTCCACCCAGGCACACTTGCTGAAATGATGGCGCTGCGCCCACCGTGCGCCAGAGCATTGTCAGGCGCGTTCAGAGCGAAAGCCACCGGGCCCGTGCTCCCGGCTGGGATTGTCACCGTGGCAGGGACTCCAACAATGGCCGGATTATCGGAGGCGAGATCGACGGTCACGGGCGCTGCGGGTGCCTGGCTCACCGTCAGGCTCGCCGAAGCGTCCGTCTGCCCCTCCAGAATGGACGCCGGCACATTCAGCGTGAGGACCGCAGTCTCATTGTCCATCACCTCAAGCACGACCTCCGCCGCCTGCACGCCGGGCGCGTCGGCGGTCAGCGTGGTCGTCTGCGTGCCATCCAGCAGAGCGTCATCCACAGGACTGATGTCGAACGTGACGCTGGTCTGGTTCGCGGGCAGCACGACCGACGCGGGCACCGTGGCGGCGGTCGGATCACTGGAGGTCAACTGAACCGTCAGCGGTTGCGCCTTCGCCTTGTCGAGGATGACAGTCCCAGTGACGGATCCCGCACCCTCGTTGACCGGACTCGGCACGTCCAGGGTGAAAAAGGCCGTCGGCTCGCCGAGAATCCGCACATCGTCGATGTTCCAGCCGGAATAGGCAGTTGTGGCGGAAAGGTTCTGATACCCCCACCTCACCCACACAGCGGACTGCCGGTCGGCAATGTCCGAGATGTCGTAGTCCATCAAAGTCCAGGCGCTGTCCGTGATGGCCGTGCCGGGATTAACGAACACCTCCCGCCAGTCTGTGCCATTTGCGGAAACCTCCACCGTCACCCTCGTGTTGGTCAGTGAGTTGGTGTTCAGCCAGCGCTGAAACTGGAGCCGGGTCTTGCGATGCACTGACAAATTCACCGGCCCCATGGTCAAGTAATGCGGACCACCTGTCGAGGCGCTCACATTGCCCGCAAGGTTCACGCCAAAGACATTGCTGCCGGTGGCTCCCGCGGTCGGGTCGGCATTGCCAGCACCACCTCCGGAACTGCCACCGCCACCCGAGGGGATGCCAAATTCCCACTCCCCTTGCGCGCTCCAGCCAGGATTGGAGTCAAGTGCGAACTCCTGAACCGGCGGCGGTGTCACGTAAAGGCGCACGCCGACGGGTTGGTTGAATCCGGTGCCGGTGTTGGTGAAGACCACATTCGTGCTGTGGAAACCCGCGGCCTCTTCGGCAGCCTGCACCGTGAGAGTCACCACCACGTTCGCCCCCGGTGCCAGCGTGCCCGATGCCGGGCTGGCGGACAACCAGTCCGCATGCGGGTCCGCCGACCAATCCAACGCTGAAGCTCCGTCATTGCTCAGTGTCAGGGTCACCGATGCGGGGAAGAATGGACCGCCGGCGTCGCCAGTGACATTCCATCCGCCGCGTTCGTTGATTTCGAGGGAGTCCGGCACCGTGAAGGACTCGACCACACCCGTGGACGTCGAGCTGGCCGGAGCTGTGGCTCCGCTGCCGAGCCCCCGTTTCGCAAAGGCGCTCCAGACCTCGCCGAGGTCCCCGGGATGGTTCACCAGCGCCGCCTGGATGATCCCGTCGCGCGCCTGCACAAAATTCGGATTCGCCGGACCCAGCTTCATTCCCTCCGTCACGAGAAAAAGCGCCCGTTCATTCCCCACGGCAAACCCATGTTTCAGGATCAGGTTGGCACGCAGATCCCACAGGGTGACACACCACACCGTGCCCTGGTAGTGAACTTGAGTTGCATCCTGCGTGGCGCTGTAGGTGGGATTTCTCGGAACATCCGTGTGGAGGTCGATCTGATTCGGGTCGATGTCTTTGAACGTCAGCGGGTTCTTCCGCATGTCCGTGCTGTAGCTGTAACGCCGTGCGCCGTAGTAGTAGTTCTCGCTGAACCAATTGCTCCGAAGATAACGCGACCATGCTCCACGAGCCCAATTCCCGTGCGGATTGTCGCCGGATTCCGCCGTGAGCGCCAGCCCGTAAAAATCGGACCACCCCTCGCCCATGCCACGCGTGGTGGCCTGGGAAATGGTCAACGAAGGTCCGCCCACCAGCCGGTTGCTCACTCCATGGCCGTACTCGTGCAGAACGACCTCCGCCTCAAATGAACCGTCTCGGTCCGGGTTGGGGCTCGTCCAGTTGAACATCTGCATCCGCCCGCGCCCCCCGTCCACAGGAGTGGAGAAGTTGGCGTTGTTCGTGCCGCTTCCGTCCTGCGCCTCGGCGTTGACTGGATCGTTGCCCAGGCCACCGCGGCCAAAGTTGTCCACTTGAAAATTCCCCGCCGCTTCCGTGAAGCCGAGTTGGTACATCCGGTCGTGCATGAAGTTGGTCCAGTAGAACAACTGCGTGACGGAGGCGTCCTTCAGATTCGCAGGTGCCTGGGCCAGATCGAACGGGAAATCAAACACCCGGTTTGGCGAGCCCGTGGTTCTCGGCAGGTCGGCCGCGTTGTTCGCGTCGGTGTCCGTGTAGGCGTCCGCATTGTTGCCGCTGGTGATGTTGTCTCCATCATTGATCCAGCCGTTCGGTGAAGCGGTGGTGTCCAGCGCCGGGGTTGTCACAAGGACTCGTTCCACCGGCTGAGGTTGAAGGCTGGAGGGGGTCTCATGTCCCGGCGAAAACGGCGTCGGACTCTCAGTGGTGTAAACCCGGTAGGTCGCGTCGCTGATGTAAGAGGTGAGTGCCTGGCGCACCAGCACCTCTTGCGTCTCCGCATCCACCAAGACGCGGTACATCTCGCCCCGGCTCCGGCTCGTGAGCGTCACGTCCCAGGCGAGTTTGATGGTGCTTGGGTTCATCGGGACCCAGGTCAACTTCGCATCGGCATCTGTAAGCATCGCTGCACGAAACTTCTGCCGCCTCTCCGGCGTCTGCTCTGGGGGACCCAGTGCCACCACCGACGAAGGCAGCACCCTCTCACCCACATTCTTTCCCGCCACGGCCACGGCCGACTCCACCGGAGTCACTGGCTCGGCCCCGCCTGCGGGGGAGGGGTAAAGCTGGCTGCCCACGTTGATCAAAGCCTGGTCGCTCGTCAGATTCGCTTGAATGACTGCCTCAAAAACGTCAATCCCTCCGTGCTGCTGATGCCAGACCACTTTCCGCGACCCACTGCGCCCGGTGGTGTAGTCCGTGACCTCGCGCGCAGTGTCGAGCAACTCCGGGCCGTGCCCGAACACCTCCGAATGCTCCGCCAAAAACGCTTTCACCGTCTCAAGCCCATCGCTGGACGGACCCGTCAGGAGTCGTGTGTTGGATGCAACCCACTTGGCGGACCCCGTCACGGGATCGAAGTCGACCGTCACCCCGGGAATCGCCGCCTGCAGTCGTTCGAGAGCTTCCTGCCTCGCTTTTGAAGACTCCAACCCGCTGGCGGCGCTGAGTTGGCGGCGATCCAGATCGGGAAGCGGCCCTCCGTCCCTCGTCGCCTGCGAAACCAACTGCGCTCGCTCATCATCGCCATCGGAATCCGAGACATCGAACTCTTCTTCTCGTTCCCCATCCTGGGCCTCCGACAGCGAGTCCACCGTGGTCGCAGGGTTTGAGATGATGTTCGGGCTTTCCAAGCCGTGGTTCCTAGAAAGGAAGGTTAGCCACGACGCACCAGCTGCGAGCAGAACCAATGCCCCCCACTGAATTGAGGACTTTTTCATCTTAGCCATCGCAATAATGATTTACGGGATGCTAATCAGCAGACCTAGTTCAGGACAAGCCTCAAATGAAGGCCTCAAACTCTTGTGATTGAATAATCCACCTACCCTCACGAAAATCCGGCTCAGGCCCCTCACTCTCCCAACAAATCCGATTGCCCGATCTAGGCACTCCTCGTAGCCTCGGCGGATGTTTCCCGGCACTTCTCCCCCATGTGGATGCATTCTTGGCAGCGGCCGTCTTGCCCTGCTGGGGTGGATGTTCGTCGCATTGAACACGATCAATGCTGCCACTGCCACCCAAGGCAGCTCGGACGTTCACCGGGACGCCACGCTTCCCACCTGGGTGAAGCCCTATCCTGTCGAGATGGATGCTCCCGGTCCCGAGAGCGCCTCTGCCTCGGATGTTTATTACCTGCTCGCCGACCGCCAGACCCACGCGGAAGAGGAGACTCGGTTCGCTCACTTCGCGTACCGATTGACGTCGGAATCGGCAGTGCAGGACTACGCGCAACTGACCTTCGACTTCGATCCGGCACATGAGGTTTTCACGCTGCATCGCCTTCGTGTCACCCGCAGCGGAAATCCAGTGGATCGGCTCGACACCCAGAAAGTCCAGGTGCTTCAGCGTGAAACGGGTGCTGAGCGCCAGCTCTACGACGGCACGCTTTCCGCCGTCATGGTCCTGGATGACATCCGCGTCGGCGACATCGTGGAGTACGCCTATTCCGTGAAGGGATCGAATCCCGTCTTCGAGGGGCACTTCTCTCACTTCGCCATGACCCGTTGGTCCATGCCGATCCATCAGGCACGAATGCGTACTCTGTGGAAAAAGGAACGTCCCGTAGCGATGAAAAATCAGGGGAATCCCGTCGCCCCCACGCTTTCGGAAGAAAACGGCATGATGATCGCCACCCTCGAAGAGGATCAGATCCGGCCCATTCTCGCCGATGACTCAGTCCCAGCCTCCCACCCCACTCACCCTTGGATCGAGTTCTCTGATTACGCCTCGTGGAACGCCGTTGCCCGCTGGGCGGATGCTCAGTATGCGCTGGACCAACCCTTGCCTGACGATCTCAAGACCGTGGTCGAGAGGCTGCACCAACTCCCCAACGACGAAGCGGTGATCCTGACCGCCCTCCGCTGGGTGCAGGACGAGATCCGCTACGTTGGCTTTTTTGACGGCATCCACTCGCATCGTCCCCATCCGATCGATGAGGTCTGCCGCAGCCGGTTTGGGGACTGCAAAGACAAGTCCACCGTCCTAGTGCGGCTTCTCCAGACGGTTGGAATCGATGCCCAACTCGCGCTGGTCGCCACCCGCTCCCGGCAGGCAATCAATGACTGGCTTCCGACACCCGACTCCTTCGACCATGTCGTCGTCTGCGTGTCCCTCAATGGCAAACGCCACTGGCTCGACGGTACGCGTTCCTTCCAGAGAGGGCGGTTGGAAGACCTCTTCTTCCCGGACTATGGCTACGCTCTACTGGTGTCCGAAAACTCGACGGAGCTGACTCCCATCATCCCATCAGGATTCAACGCCAGCCGAATGGAGGTCATCGAGACGCTGGACATCGAGGACTACAAGGGCACGGCCAAATTCAGCGTGGTCTCCACCTATTACGGAGCTCAGGCAGAGTCCCTCCGCTCGTACTTCGCCTCGACCAGTCGGGAAAGCATCGAGAAAGACTACCTCAACCACTACTCCCGGGACTTCCCCAACATTGAAGTGATCAAGTCTCTCACCTTCGAAGACAACCAACAGATCAATGTGGCAACGACGATCGAGTCCTACCTCGTCAAAGACCTGTGGTTTGCGAGCAAAGGCAACGACGCCCAGATCGAGATGGAAACCTACGCTCGAATGGTTGCGGGAGAGTTGTCCACCCCGTCGAGCCGAATCCGAACGATGCCCTTTGCCATCTCTCATCCAAAAGATGTGACCCAGCGAATCATTCTGAATTTCCCAACGCCGATCAACCTCACCGATGAGTTCACCAAGGTATCAAACCCGGCATTCGAGTTCAGCCTCAAGGAGATCGCCTCGCCTCAACGCCTCGAACTGGTTTACCACTACCGCTCTCTGGACGATCAAGTGGCGGCCAAGGACATGCCTGCGTACCTGAAGGCGGTCGACGACGCCGAAAATGTCCTTGTCTATGGCATCACGGTTCCAACGACGTACCAGACGACGACGGTCGAAGAAATCCGGGCATCCTTGAACGAAGAAGCGCCCTTTCGCCCCATCTGGATTCTTTTCGTTGTCGCCGCATTGACTCTTCTGCTCTCCACCGCAGTCTCGATCGCCCTGTACTTTTGGAACCCGTCTCCCCGGCGTCCCCCCGACCATTGGCATTCGGATCTCATTGGGCTGGGAGGGTGGCTCATCTTGGTCGCCATCAATGTCCTGCTCATTCCCGTGGTGCGCGGTGGGATTGGATTGCAGGAACTGCTGGACTGGGACCAATCGCTGTGGATCGCAGCCACCCACCCGGACTATGAGGCTTATCACGTGATGTGGGAGCCCTCGCTTCTCGCGAGTGTCGTCGTCACTTGGTCGATGGTGCCCTTCGGCATCCTGATGATCGTGCTCTTCTTCCACAGACGCACGTCCTTCCCCATACTCGCCATTGGCCGGCTCATTTTCGATTTGGTCACGTCAGCCATCCTCCTCGCCATGTTTTTGCAAATTGACGCCCTTGACGACGAATTCCGGTCTGCGCTTCACAGGAGCCTGTTTCAAGTCATCATCGCTTCGCTCGTCTGGATCCCTTATTTCTCCGTTTCGAAGCGGGTCAAACTGACTTTCATCCGCCGCCGCGGCCGGACGGCCGTCCCGGTCCCCCCTCCGCTCCCCACGCGCCCGCCGTCCACGGCGGATGCATGGCGCCCCCAACTCCCGGGTGCACGGGAGTGACAACTGTGGTAACCTCCAACCGTAAATCACCCTGCCATGGCCGCCTCGACCCAAACCTATCAGTGGAGCACGACTCCAAATGCGTCGTTCCGTTCGCGCGACGATTGGAGTCTCAAGTGGTGGCTGCTGCTGGCCGTGATCATGTCCTTCGTCTTTCACGGACTGCTCTATGTGAGCTTTGAGACCCTCGGTCTTTCGACCCCGCCGAGCGTGGCCGAAGAGCCCATCCTCGAACGCTTGCGGATCGATCCTGAGCTGCTGAAGGACCAAAAGGCCATTCAGGAGATTCCAGAAATCCTCGCTCCGGGCAATGAACCCGACATCAAAGCCTTCGAGCCCAATTTGGACGCCTTCGACCAAGCCGCCATGGTGCCGGAGAATGTCGAGATTGATCTGACGCCCAATGTTGAAGAGATCGCCAATCTGGTGCGTGCCGACGACCCCGGAGAAGCCACCGCCGGTCCCGGCCTGCCTTCCATGGCGGAACTTCTGGCTCCCCAGTCCATGGCCATGCCCGATCTGGCCACGGAAATGGCAGCCGTGCGCCGCGAGGTTCTTTCAAAGCCCGTCTCTGAAAAGCAGATGCTTTTGGACGCGGGCGCGCTCGACCCCGGTGATGGCGGGGAGATGGACATGGGCCTGCTGGACCAAGTCAAGGCACAAGGCTTCGGTGGTGACGCGGCCGGGACAAAGGTGAACGGATTCAGCAACCTCGACGACCTGCTCAGCCATGGTGGAAAAATGGGAGGCAGCACCGCGCCGATTCTGATGCCCACCGATTTGCTCTTCGAATACGGAAGCGATCAACTGGCCGAAGGAGCCCGACTCAGCTTGATGAAGCTTGGCTTTCTGATTCAAAAGAACCCCGACTCCGTTTTCATCGTCGAAGGACACACGGACAGTTTTGGTGGCGAAGAGTACAACTTCCAGCTCAGCCTCCGCCGCGCCAACGCCGTGGTCGAGTGGCTGCGAAGCTCCCTTCAGCTGGGGACAGACCGCGTCCGCGCCGTTGGCATGGGTGAAGCGGTGCCGCTGGCGGACACGGGTGGGACGGTCGAAGAACAGGCGCTCAATCGCCGGGTGGAGATCAAGGTGCGGCCACGCGAGTAGCACGCGAAGTCGGCTGTTTCGAATCTTGGACCCATGTACGGACGCGCAGCCTTCGTTCACTACGGTCGCTGGTGGCTGCGCATCGGACGGTGGATCGTGCTGGCCGCGGCGTTGATCGGTTGCGGGTATGCACATTGGAAAGTCACGGATCAAGTGATCCACGCCGAGTTCGACAAGTCAACGATACAGGAACTTCGCAGCCTGAGACTGACCGTCGAAACGCATCCAGACCTCTCCCCGGATCTCACCAAGGGTGTCTCGAAGCCCCTCCAAGACTGGTTCCCCCGCCGCACGGACGGAGTGGTCAATCCGCTGTTCCCCTGGCTTGCCGCCTGGCAGGTCACTGACGACCATGACCTCGGCACGGGCGACATCCTCACCGGCGATGATCGCCGCTTGATGATGTCAGGCCGACTGATGCTCGCGGCGCTCGTGATGGCGTTTGTCACCGTGCTGACCATCGCATGCGCCCGCGTGATCTCGATCCCCGCCGCGCTGGTCGTGGCCATGCTTTGCGGGTGGGGCGTTCTCTTTCCTGCCTCCCATCGGTTCTCTCCTGATGCGGTTTTTCAAGTGCTCTTCCTGATGACGTGGGTCGGCTGTCTTCTCGCCATGCCAAGGAACTCCCTCTGGGCCTACGCCGTGGTCGGCATCACTTCCGGGCTCGCCTACATGGCCAATGAATCCGCTCAATTGCTGGTCGTCGTTTTCGTGATCGTCACCACCCTTCGCTGGCTCTGGGGGTGGATCGCGGCGCATCTCCCGGGAGACGGTGGCACCACGCTGTGGGTGAGGCGAAATCACTTCATGGGCCTGTTTCTTCTTCTCGCCCTCCACTTGCTCACCATTGGCCCGCGGCTCAGCTACGCCTATGAGCAATTTGGGGACCCCTTCTACAGTGTGAAACGGCAGATCATGTGGGTGGACACCCCGGCTGAGGCGCAATCCTGGGTGCAGCGCCGTTCTCTCCAGGAGGGGGCCACCGTCGACCAGCCCTCTTGGGAGCGGTACGCCGCCTCTCACTCGCAGGAGCAAATGTGGAGCCGCCTGAGGAACGGATTCTCCAGCCAATGGGTCAATTTCCTGAGCCCACCGGACTTGCAGCACGCCCCTGTGGCTCGCTTCCGGGGAGGCTGGTTGCTCATTGTCGTGGGTGTCGTCACCCTCTTGGGATTTGTCCTCGCCAGCCTGCGCCGGGAGAAAGGGCACGCAGGCCAGCGCCTGCACCCCGAGACAGCCACCATGACGCTTTTCGTCCTCGCGGCCATCGCCGCCTACACTCTTGCCGGAGCGTGGGGCACTCCGCTTGGCAACGGCAGCGGTTTTGCGGATGCCCTCGTTGCCCCCATGACTCTCAGCTTGGTCTGGGCCTGCGAGAGCCTCCTCCGCCGCGCCCGCCGACGCCACGCGTCATGGCGGGTCTTTTTCGCCTACGAAGTCGTTTTGTGGTGCATCTTCGCTGCCATGGCCTGGCAAGTCATCGAAGTGTTGCAGCCCACCGCTTTTGGCACTTGAGTGCGCCCTCCATGGCGGCCCCCAAGCCCAGTTTCATTCTCTGCTTTGACTTCGACGGCACCCTCGTGCACCCGGAGTCCGATCCCGCGTTCCATCCCGCCCTCGCGGAAATGATCAAGCACCTCCGGCGTCAAGGTGCCGCTTGGGTCATCAACACCGGGCGCAGCCTCGGTCAAACGCTGCAGGGACTCGCCCAGTACGGGCTTTTCATGGAGCCGGACTTCATCATCGCTCAAGAGTGCAACATCTACAAACCGGGCGTCCTCACACGATGGAAGGACTACGGCTCTTGGAACAAACTCGCCCGACGCGCCCACGAACGTTTTGTGCGCGATCATCAGCGCTCCATCGATGCGATCCAGGAGATGGTCGAGACGCAGACCCGCGCGAAATTCATCACTGGCGACTCTGGCGAGTTTGGCATCGTGGCCGAAACTGACGAGGAGCTTGATTCGATCTGCGCCACCATCGACGCCCACCGTCAGGAGTTTCCGGACATCGGCTACCAGCGCAATGGCATCTACCTGCGATTCGCTCACTCCGGATACAGCAAAGGAACGGCTCTGGCGGAGCTGACTCGATTGCTTGAGCTTGATTCCAGTCGTGTTTTCGCGGCAGGAGACAATCACAATGACGTCTCCATGCTCGATCAACGCGTCGCGCGCCAGATCGCCTGCCCGGGAAATGCGCTGCCACCGATCAAGGAACATGTCGCCCGCCAAGGGGGATTTTCCGCAACCCGCCCCGCCAGCGAGGGCATGATCGAAGCCCTGCAGCACTTCTTTGCCGGTGGTGCAACAGGCCCTTGAGCCATCTTCCCGCCGGAAAGTATTGTCCTGCCGGGCCAAGTCCTGCATCATCGATCGTTCTCATCTCCAATTCATGAAACCCATTTTCACCATCGCGTTCGCTCCGCTGATTCTGGTTGCCGCTTTCACCGGCTGCACGCCTGAGGCTCCACCCTCCCCTGGAGATGCTCCGGCTGCTGATGCGGCCCCGACCGAAGGCACGTATGAAGCCAAGGAAGTGGCAAAGGATGAAATCACTGCGACTCCAGCCGTCGACCTCGATACAGCTGCCGTAAAACCAGACGCTTTCGGTACCGATGGCCCACCCGTGGACATCGGTGGGTTTGGCAGCGAGGAACCCCACGAAACGGACGACATGCACCAGCGCGGCATCATCACCTTCACCGGGGATGACGGCTCACACACCACCCAGCAGCACTGGGAGCAGTTTGATTGGACGGGCTTCGAAGCCAAGCGCTGGGGCCGCTACCACATCCGGCTCACCTACACCATGCGCATGTCCACCCTGCCCATGCAGTTCAAAGTCGCCGAGCAGCGCCTGAAGAAAACGCTGATCGCGGCGCCCGAGCCACGCAAAACCTATCTCGGCATTGTCTACATTCCCTCGACAGGCCCCCATCCTTTCTCGCTCTACACCTCCGCAAAGGGCGTCTCCTCCGGCATTGAGATTCACGAAGTGGCCTTCATTCCCGCCCCCGAGGGCGAGCCCATCGCCCAGGACGGCGGATCGGCGATCACGCTCTCCGCGAGCGGTGCCACCACCTGGTCCGAGGCGATGCGCTACGAGCCCAAGCCCGAGAAGCAGTGCCTCGGCTACTGGACCAGCGAAGACGACTTCGCCGAGTGGGAGTTCACCGTCGAAACTCCCGGTCGGTACCAAGTCACCGTCTCTCATGGATGCGGCGGTGGCAACGAAGGCAGCGAGGTCGCCATCCTCAGTGGTGATCACCGCCTGACCTTCACTGTGGCAGATACCGGTGGCTTCCAAAACTGGAAGGATGTGGCCGTGGGAGAAGTGGCATTCGACAAAGCGGGCAACCACCCGCTCAT
>CAXBNA010000191.1:0-12514 GCA_963976915.1 uncultured Verrucomicrobiales bacterium | reverse complement strand
GAGGAGCAGTGGGTCGTCAAAGATGAGTGGGGCGCAAGCTACGCATCGCCAATGCCCGCCACGTTGCACGGTCAGACCAAGGTGCTGGTGTATGCGGGTGGCGAAAGCGATCCGGCGATCGGGGGGCTGCTCTGCATTGACCCGGAAAGTGGCGAACTGCACGACCGGTTCCCGTGGCGGGACGAGGAATACATTCAGGCCACGGGAACCTCGCCGGTGGTGATTCCGGGAAAGAACCGCGCGTTCATCACCACCTGCTACCCCAAGGGACGTCCACTTGGCGGTGTGATGGTCGAGTACGGCTCCGATTTTCACGCAAAAGAGCTTTGGAAAAGCGATGCGTTTGCTGTGCATTGGATGACTCCCGTTTACGCTGACGGATATCTCTACGGAATCGATGGCGAGCGGGAAAACAACTCTCGTCTGGTTTGTGTGAACGCGGAGACCGGCGAGGAGGTTTGGGAAGAGGTGTTGATGTGGGAGGATTCGGAGCTGGGTGCGCTCCAAGGTCGTTCTGGTCCAATGAACCTCGGCGTTTTGCGAGCGAGTCTGCTGCAAGTTGAGGAGCGATTTCTTTGCCTGGGGGAAGCGGGGACGCTGTTGAGGCTGAAACTGTCGCCGAAAGGTTGCGAGATCGAGCAGCGGGCACAGCTTTTTTATGCGCTCAACACTTGGAGCCTCCCCATTCTCAGTCGTGGTCTCCTCTACGTCCGGCAACAATCTGAGGATTTTGGGAGGAAGTCCGGGCCGAGGGCGATCTGCTATGACCTGCGCGGAAAGTAGGTTTGCGGGAATTCGCAAGGGAAGTCCGGCCTCAAACGTTCAACCCACGTATTTATCCAGTCATGAAAGTCTCACTCGTCGTATTTAGTCTCACCCTCATTGGTAACCATCTCGCTCTCGCGGAGGAGCCTCAAGTCTCGAAAGAAAAAGAAGCCATGCCCAAGCCTGCTGTTGTTCTTGATGATGAAGATTGGAAAAAGCGTCTGACGCCGGAGGCATACGCGGTCACCCGAAAGGCTGGCACCGAGCGTCCCTTTGGGGAAATTTACAAGGAGTTCGAAGCGCAGGGTGAGGGCACCTACTACTGCGTGTGTTGCGGCGCGGAACTTTTCACCTCCAACGAGAAATTCCATTCTGGCTGTGGCTGGCCGTCCTTCTACGATAGCTCCAAGGCGAGCAATGTGCTGGAGCGGCCTGACAACGCTCATGGCATGGTTCGCACCGAAACCGTCTGCAAGCGTTGCTTCGCCCACCTTGGCCACGTGTTCGAGGGCGAGGGTTACAAGACCCCGACCGACCGCCGCTTTTGCATCAACGGTGTGGCTTTGAAGTATGTGCCAGCCGGAGGTGAGGCTCCGCCATTGCTTGAACTCGGCTCCAAAGAGGTCGAGGACAAGAAGGCCGAAGTTGCCAGGGAAGGCGGCGTCGAGGTCAAGGAATAGCGATGGCCCTTTCATGGGGCGGGTACTAGCTCGCTGTGAGCTCGTGCTCTTGAGCCGGGAGCCTCATGCCGGCCGTGTTCCTCAATGATGCGGGTTCGGCGAGGATTGACGGTCGTCACAGATTTCGAATTGGGCGATGGTTTTGACCACTCCCTTGCGTTCTTTCCCGCATGAGTCCCAGTTGCACTTCGATTGGCAGAAAGGTCATTTGCGTCGCGGGTGGCGTTCTTTGCCTGGGATGGTTGGGAGTTTCTCTCGCCACAGGGGAGAACTCCGTCGACGGCGGTCTTCCCGAAAGCGAGGCCAATGTTCTCCCTGAACCGGTGGCCGCAGACGCCTTCGCGACGGTGATTGCCAATTCACCCTTCGTCCGATCGCTGGGTCTTTCCAACTCGATCATATTGACCGGTCTCGCTCGCATTGACAACGAAGTCGTGGCCACGCTCCTGGACACCGATACGATGGAATCTCAGGTGGTGACGCAAATGGCCAATGCACGGGGTTGGCAACTGGTTGGGGTGGGTGGCGACGAAGCCAATCTCGATACGCTGAGCGCCAGAATACAGGTGGAGGGAGGAGAAGTGATTTCCATCCGCTATGCAGTTCCGCCCAAAATCACGTCGAAAGGAAAATCTGGTGGCGGTTCCCGCAGTGGTTCCTCATCCCTGAAGCCCTCTCATCTTGAAGAAGCTCGAAAGGCAGCCGTGAATTATCGGGAGGGGTTTTCCTCCGACGGATTTCCCAAAGAGCCTCCTGCTGAAATCGTCCAAAAACTATCCAAGTTGAGTGTCGGTCAACGGGAGGATATCAATCGCCGTATGATCGGCCTGCGGAATCAGGGACTCGGCATGGAAGAGCGACGCCGAATCTACGTCGAGATGGTGGATCGCTCGGTGCAACGATGATCCATTGATCATTCAACGGCGTCTGCGGGCTTGATGGTGCCCGAATTTGACCTGCGAATCCTCCAAAACCAACTTGTGATGGCCATTGACATGATTGGATCAATGGCGACCCCTACGGGACTCGAACCCGTGTCGCATCCGTGAAAGGGATGTGTCCTAACCACTAGACGAAGGGGTCTTGGGAGGGCGGGTAGATTGGCGCAAGACATTGATCGCGCAAGGGAAAAATGATCGTTTTTGCGCGTGATTTGAAATTGATTGAAATGGACTGCGGGCAGTGGACTGAGGGGACCACCTCCAAGCATCTCGGGGCGAGTCCGACGCCTGAATTTGAGGCCGGGATTGGCCTGATAGTCAGCCGGGTCCCGATCACATCCAGAGCCAGTCGTGAACGCAAGCGTCTCGTTTGGGAGAGCCTAAGAGCCAAGGATGACGGCGACCGTGCGATCGGTGGCTCCTTGATGGGGCCGCAGAGCAAGGAGTCCGTTTTCGATCATGCGGACTCGGAGTTCCGGCTGAGCGATGAGCTCAGAGCAAGCATCCGCGAGTTCGGAGAGGTCCTTCACCTGGCAGGCGCCACCGTGTTTCAGAAGTGCACGCACAAGGGCGTCGAAGTTTTCCATATTGGGACCGAAAACGACGGCGGCCCCGGACATGACGGCTTCAGCCGGATTCTGCCCCCCGCGGGCGAGAAATGACTTTCCGACGATCACGACTCTGGCGAAGGTCTGCCAAGCCCGGAGTTCACCCGTGGTATCGATCAAAAGGCAGGGTGTGGGTGGTTGGTCTTGATGGCTTGAGATGGAGAACGTGGATCGCCGCAGGCAGGGAAGACCCACTTCGATGAGATCACGCTCGACCTCGTCGGCGCGTTCGACGTGTCGTGGTGCGAGGAGGAAGCCGAGGTCGGGCACTTGCCTTTGAAGATCTAGAAAGACTCGGGCCAGTTCCTTTTCTTCGCCGGGGTGGGTGCTGGCCGCGAGGAGGAGCGGGCTGCCGGGTGGGAGACCGGCGCGGCGAAGAACTTCGCCTAGATCTTCAAGTTGAGCTTTTGAGATGGGTGCTTCATCAGGATCGAACTTGATGCTTCCCGTCATTTGAATGGCAGCCTTTGCCGGTCCGAGGCGCTCCCAACGCTCGGAGTCTTCCTCTTCCTGCGTCAGGACGGAGGCAAGTTGAGCAAAAATGGGTTTCACCACGGCTCCGAACTGATGGTAGCGCTTTTCGGAGCGATAGGAGAGGCGTGCGTTGGCGAGGATCGTCGGGATGCCTTGCGCTTTTGCCATGGTCACGAGGTTGGGCCAGACCTCTGCCTCGATGAGGACAAGTTTGGTCGGCGCAATGTGTCGAAGCAGTTTCCGAACGACCGGGCGGAAATCGACGGGGTTGAGCAACACCGCGACCCGGGTTGGATGTTTGGCCTCGCAAGCCAGTGCCTGGGCTTGGCCTGTGGGCGTGGTCGTGGTGAGGACAATGGAGAGATCGTCTTGCGACGAGAGCAGCTTCTCGATGAGCTTTCGGGCGATACCGACTTCTCCAACACTGACGGCGTGGATCCAGAGCCGTGGGCCGGTCTTGGGAAGCGAGGCGATTTTCTCAGCACGTTCGGCGGAAAGGACCCCTAGGCGCTGCGCCAGGTCGGACCACTTGCCTCCGCGACGCCTCATTTTGACCATCGCTCCGGGGATCAGGAAGATCAGGCCGGGCAGCAGCAGGAGATTATAGATCAGGAGGCTGAGTCGGAGCGGGAGCATGTTCGGGTTTGCGGAGCCAAAGAATGCGAGTCGTGCCATAATCCCGTTCGCGAATCAGCTCCCAGGGCGACCATGAAGGGCTGGGCTGTTTTGTCACGCGGCATTCGAGAATGAGGTGACCGCCGGGGGTGATCGCCTCGAGTAGCTCGGGTTGTTGGGCAAGTTGAAAGGCGAGATCAGGATCGCCGGGGCGATGGGCGTAAGGCGGATCTGCGAAGACGAGGTCGAAGGGGCCGGGAATGGCGTGAGTGGCTTTGAGGAAGCGGAAGGCGTCGGCAGCCCGGATGCTTCCGCCTCCGAGCCGGGACTTGGCCAGATTCCGTCGGATCACATCGCAGGCCCCCCTGTTTTGATCCACGAAAAGCGCCGAGGCAGCTCCCCGACTGAGGGCCTCAAGTCCGAGGGCGCCGGAGCCTGCAAACAGTTCGAGGACACGGGCGTCGATGGGGATGTCTCCGAGCATCGAGAAGATGGCCTGTCGGACCCGATCCTGAGTGGGGCGGGTGACGGATTTGGGGACTTCGAGCGTGAGGCCGCCCGCCTGACCAGCAATGAGACGCACGCCAAGGTTCTGGCGCGGATTGGGTTCCCCTGCAACTATTGCTTGTGTGTGCTGCCTGAGAATGTTTGTCTATGCGCCGTGGCGATGGATCGGCGATGGCTGTGAGCGCCGGATGGTGTCAATGACTGAACTCCTGAACAACAGTGATATCGATGACAAGACCCTTGTGGCTCGGGCTCAGGCTGGGGACACGAAGGCTTTTGACGAGTTGGTTCGGCGCTATACCCCGAAGCTCTACGGTCTCGTTTACAACATGACCTCCAATCGGGAGGACACCGCAGATCTATTGCAGGACATTTTTGCGAAGGCCTATCGGTCCCTGAAGCGCTTTCTCGGGAAGTCCTCCTTTTACACGTGGATCTACTCGATTTCGGTCAACATGACCCTGAACTTCCTGAAAAAACGGGGTCGCTATTCCAAGGTCAGCCTGGACGATGTGGACTCGAACATCGCCAATGATCCCATTTTCATCGAGATCACGACCTCCAAAGGGGGGACCATGAGAGAGGTGAGTGTGAATGAGCTTCAAGAAAAATTGAACGAAGCCATGATGAAGCTGTCTGAGGACCACCGGACGGTCGTGACTTTGTACGACATTCAGGGGCTCCAGCATTCTGAGATCAGCAAGATCTTGGGAGTCTCCGAAGGTACTGTGAGGTCTCGCCTGTTTTATGCCCATCGCCAGCTTCAGTCGTTCTTGGAGGACTATGTGAAGTGAAAGTAAACCTTGTCTGACAGCTCCAATTAGTCTAATTATCCATAATTCTTCGCTTATGAGTGACCTTACCGAAATCCAACGGTTGATCCGCCTGAAGCGGTACGAGAATCCACCTGAGGACTTCGTTGAGCATTTCATCGAAAATTTGAAGGAACGTCAGCGGGCGGAAATCCTTCAAAAGTCTTCCATGGAGCTGTTTTTTGAGCGGGTCTCCACCTATTTTGAGCCGGTTAGCACGCCGCAGTGGGCGATGGCGGGCGGTGCGGTGGCCTTGGTGGCCCTGATGCTGATGGCCTCCATTGTGACCGCGCCCCAAACGCAGATCGTGGTTCAAACCATCCCCTCGGCTGAGCCGACGTTGAAAGCGACGCCACAGATCCACACTCCTGAAGATCCCAATCGCGTCGTGGCGATGACGAAGAGTTCGGACGTGGTCGGCCCCGTGGCTTCTGAGGCAATGGACTTTGGAGTGGGCGGTGTGTTGATCGGCGGACCTATTGACGCACCGGAGAATCAGACCGTGCCTGAGACCCAACTCCTGAGTCGACACTTCAACAGTGGTCACTTAAAGACGGCTCCAAGTAGCGGCTGGTTCGATATTGGCAGTCCCTCAAGAGACATGCTTCTTCCTGCTGGCTACGAGTCGAGCAACTGAGCGGTCATACGACTGCTGTCGATGGCGTTTTTGTTCTCTCGAAACCAACCCTGCCCATGAGGGTTGTATGGATTCGTGACGATCATGAAAAAGCGTTGGTGGTTTCTTTCCCTCCTTTTGGCGGGAGGTTGTGTCTTTTGGCTGGGGCAAGTTGTGGCCGAATCGGTCGGCGATAAGGTCGCTGAACGAATGTTCAGAAAGGCGGATCTGGACGGTGACGGAGTGGTGACTCCAGAGGAATTGCCCAACACGAGTCTCTTCGGGAGATTGGACAAGAATGGTGATTATCAGATCAGCCGAGCCGAGGCGGTTGAAATGCTTGGCCCGATCATGAAGCCTTCCGCCTCGATGGTGGTCGGCGGAGATTCGGGCCGGGTGGGTGCCATCTTTAACAAACTGGATCGGGATGAGAATGGCATCCTCGAAGGTGGCGAGTTGGCGTTGATCGGAAAGATTGGGGAGGCTTTGGACCTGAACGGCGACGGCAAGTTGACGCGTGAGGAGGCGCAGGCGGGTGCGAAAACGGTCTCAAAGCTCAGAGGAGAAGTTTCGGCTCCACCCGAATTGGAGGAGGCGGACTTGACGTCGGTTACGCAGGGTCCGGAGATTTTGAAGGCAGGTGACGTCGGAATCGGGCGCCAAGTGCCCAATCTGACGTTTTCTGACATTGACGGTGGTCGTCACGAACTCAGTGCTTTGGCCTCGGGTCAAGGAGCGGTGATTGCATTCACCAGTACGACATGTCCCTTGAGCAAGCGCTATGCAGGAAGTCTCGCGAGGATGGAGAAAGCATTGAGCGAATTGGGGGTGCGTATGGTCATGGTGAACCCATTTTCGAGCGAGAAGGACGCGGCGATTCGTGAACAGGTCCAAGAGTTCCATTTTTCGTCGCCGTATGTTCGGGACGGCGAAATGGAGATTGCGACCGCACTGCAAGCCGACACGACGACGGAAGTGTTCTTGGTGGATGCCCGCCGAACGCTGATCTATCGAGGCGCTCTGGACGATCAATACGGGCTCACGTACAATTTGGACGAGCCCCGAACCCACTACCTGATGAACGCCGTCGAGGCGATGATTGAGGGACGGCGGCCTCAAGTCGCCGCCACGCGGGCCCCGGGGTGTGAGTTGGACGTACGGGCGGCCGAGGCCACCGAGATTGCCAGTGCCGACCTGTCCTACCACCGCGATGTCTCTCGCATCCTTCAACAAAACTGCGTCGAGTGTCACCGTCATCAAGGGATCGGGCCATTCGCGCTGGATGACCTGGAGGAGGTTCAGGATCGTGCGAGAGTGATCAAACGCGTGATCGAAGAGGGAACGATGCCTCCTTGGTTTGCAGCCAAGCAGGGTGATGAATCTCCATGGGCGAATGACAGAGCATTGCCCGAAACGGCCAAAGCCGAGTTGTTGGCGTGGTTGAATTCAAAAGACCGCAAACTCGGCGATCCAGCCGATGCTCCGGAGCCGCTTCGATTTGTCGAAGGCTGGACTCTGGGAGAACCGAGTGAAGTGCTGCAACTTCCCAAGGCTATCTCCATCAAGGCGGAAGGCTTCATGCCCTATCAGTTTGTGAGCGTGCCGACGCATTTCCCCGAAGATCGCTGGGTGAGTGGCTACGAGATTCTGCCCACGGATCGGTCGGTGGTCCATCACGTCATTGTGCAGGTGCACGAGAAGGGGGAAAAAGTGGTCAATCGCGGAGAAGGCGCAGGCGGTTACTGGGCGGCTTACGTGCCGGGGAATTCCGGGCATGTTTACCCTGAGGGTTTCGCGCGAAAACTTCCCGCGGGTGCCACCGTGAGCTTTCAAATCCACTACACGCCTTCAGGGAAGGCGACGACGGATCGCTTGAAGTTGGGCCTGCAGTTTTCAAAGGAGCCTCCGCTTTATGAAGTGAGAACGACCTCCATTGTGGGCCATAAACTCAACATTCCTCCCGGCTCAGCCCATCACGTCGAGACCGCAAGCCGTCGCGTGCCTTTTGACATGCCTGTCACCGCCTTCATGGCGCACATGCATGTGCGAGGCAAAGCCTTCCGCTATGACGTCAAGTTTCCGGACGGGAAAGAGGAGACGCTGCTCGATATTCCCCGTTACGACTTCAATTGGCAGCTTCGCTACGATTACAAGCAGCCTCGGATCATTCCCAAAGGCAGCGAGGTCACGGTGACCGCTGTCTTTGACAACAGTGCGGGGAACCCTGCCAACCCTGATCCGACAAAACAGGTTCGCTGGGGGCAGCAAACCTATGATGAGATGCTCATTGGCTACGTGGAGTACTTTGTTCCACTGAGCGCCGGAGCGGAAACCGCGAAGCGATAGCTTCGAGGAGTTCGGAGAAATCTGCTGGCGTCCTCTTGCTGTCGGATTCATGTAGCGTGATGACACGAGACGAGGCTGCGGATGTTTTTGAGCACATTGCATTGTTGCTGGAATTGAAGGGGGAGAACCCCTTCAAGATTCGGGCCTATCGAACCGGGGTGGAAGTGGTGAACACCTATCCGGGGGACATCATGGCGCTGGCTGCCGAAGGAGAGCTGGACGGGATCAAAGGCTTGGGTTCGGCCTTGCAGGACAAGCTCACGGAGATGGCGCAGAATGGGAGCCTGGAGTTTTATGAGAAGCTGAAATCGGAGTTCCCTGAGACTCTGTTTGAACTGTTTGAAGTGCAGGGCTTGGGACCGAAGAAGATCAAGGCTCTCTATGATCAGCTGGAGGTCAAGTCGGTGGCGGATCTCAAGCGGGCCTGTGAAAACGGCGAGGCCGCGAAGCTTTCCGGCTTCGGAGCGAAGACGGTGGCGAAGTTGCTCGAGAGCATCGCCTTCCGTGAGGAACATGCATCGGAGTTCCGGGTGGATCAGGTGTGGGGTTTGGCAAATGTGATTCTGGAAGCCCTGAAGGAACATCCATCCGTGGGGCAGGCGGACATCTGCGGGAGCTTTCGGCGCGCCAAGGAAGTCGTCCATGATCTGGATTTTCTGGTTTCAACGAAGAAGCCGGAAGAGGTGATCGAGTACTTTACCACCTTGTCTGAAGTGAAGAGCGTGATTGCCAAGGGGGCGACCAAGGCGAGCGTTCATCTCGAGAACGGGTTGCAGTGCGATCTTCGAGCGGTCTCGAGCGCGGAGTATCCCTTTGCACTGGGTTACTTCACGGGAAGCAAGGAGCACAATGTGGTGTTGAGGCAGCGGGCCTTGTCGAGGGGGTGGTCACTCAATGAGTATGGACTGAAGACCGTGGATGAGGGGGCGGAGGAGCCTCCGGAGGTTCATGACGAACGCGGACTCTATCGGGCGCTGGGTCTTGACTGGGTGGACCCGGCTCTGCGGGAAAATCAAGGCGAGGTCGAAGCGGCGGAGAAGGGCGGGCTCCCAACCCTCGTCGAGGTGGAGAACCTGCGGGGCGTGTTTCACAATCACACGACGGCGAGTGATGGTCGGGCAACTCTTCGGGAGATGGCCGAGGCTGCGATGGAATTGGGGCTTCAGTACCTGGGCATTGCCGATCACAGCAAGGCGAGTTTCCAGGCGAATGGGTTGGACGAGAAACGGCTGCGGAAACAGATCGAGGAGATTCGGACCCTGAACGAGGAGTTCGAAGGAGACTTTCGCATCTTCACCGGCAGTGAGGTGGACATCCTGAAGGATGGGTCACTCGACTTCGATGACGAGTTGATGGGGGAGTTGGACTACGTCGTGGCTTCCGTGCACAATGTCTTCAATCTGCCTGAGGCCGAGATGACGGCGCGGCTCATTCGTGCGATTGAGAATCCGATGGTGACCATGCTGGGCCACGTCACGGGTCGCTTGCTGGCTCAGCGTCCGGCCTATCAAGTCAACATGAGCGCCATTATCGACGCGGCTGCAAAGAACGGCACGATCATTGAAATGAATGCAAGCCCATGGCGCTTAGACATGGACTGGCGCTGGTGGAAGCATGCGCGGGACAAAGGTGTCCTGTGCTCCATCAATCCCGATGCGCACAGCACAGCCGGCCTGCAGGATGTGCTCTTCGGGACGCGCGCCGCACGGAAGGGTTGGCTGCGTCGTCAGGACGTCATCAACTGCCTCCCCTTGGGCGAGGTTGAAGAGGCGCTGGGACGTAAACGGAAGAGACTCTAGACCCAAGCGGAAACTCAGTCGATCAATCCAAGCTCTTTCATGGTGGCCTTCAGCAACTCGGTTGCGGCGGGTTCCATGGCCACCAAGGGAAGACGGAGTTGGGGATCGATGTGGCCAGCGAGTCCCATGGCGGTCTTGATCGGAATCGGATTGGTCGCGAGCTTGAGGAAGGCTGAGAAGAGCGGGTAGTAGCGCTGGTGAATGGCCAGTGCTCCAGCAAAGTCGCCAGAGGCGGCGAGCTTCACCAGTTCGGAAATGGGTCCAGGAATGAGGTTGGATGCCACGGAGACGACTCCGACGGCGCCGACGGACATGAAGGGAAGGGTGAGGGAGTCGTCGCCAGAAAGGATTTCAAACTCAGGCGGGAGTTCCTGACGAATCTGACTCACGCGCTCGGGCGTGCCACCCGCTTCCTTGATCGCGCGAATGTTGGGGCAGGCCTCCGCGAGGCGGACGAGTGTGTCCACGCCGATCTCAATGCCACAGCGACCCGGAATGCTGTAGAGCATCAAGGGGAGGGTGGTGGACTGGGAAATGGAGCGGTAGTGCTGAAACAGACCTTCCTGGGTGGGCTTGTTGTAGTAGGGGGCAACGAGGAGGGCGGCGGTGGCACCATTGGCTTCCGCTTCCTCGGTGAGTTCCACGGCTTCGCGGGTCGAATTGGAACCCGTGCCTGCAATGACGAGACCACGTCCCGCACCATACTCGACGGCGAGCTTGATGACGCGCTCATGTTCTTCGTAGTCGAGCGTTGGCGACTCCCCGGTGGTCCCGCACGGGACGATTCCTGTGATGCCTGCAGCAAACTGGGCGTCGATCAATTTTTTGAATGCCCTCTCGTCGAGGGAGCCGTTGCGGAAAGGGGTGACGAGAGCGGTGTGGGTGCCTGCGAACATGATGTAGGGAGGGGATGAGTGGAACGAGAAGCGGTCAGATCTGGGTTTGGCCTTGAAAGACGAAGTCGGCCGGGCCGAAGAGGGTGACGTCGGAGTAGTGGTGGGGTGAAGTTTCGGTGAAGCCGATCCTCAGGGTGTCGCCGCCCCTGACTTGAACCTCGACGGGGCTCTCGGCACCGATGAGCTCATGATGAATGAGGGCGCAGGCGACCATGCCGGTGCCGCAGGCGAGGGTTTCATCCTCGACGCCGCGTTCGTAGGTCCGGATGGAGATCCTTCCCGGTGCGTGAACCTCGACGAAATTGGCGTTGGTGCCTTTGGGGGCAAACGCCTCATGATAGCGCAGTGCAGCACCCCACTCGCGGATGGGTGTCTTTTCCAAGTCTTCGACGACAACGACGGCGTGAGGAACCCCTGTGTTGACGCTGTGGACGATCATCGGCTTGCCATCCACGTGGAGTTCGTGATGCATGTGGAGGTCCACTGGATCGCTCATGTTTACACGAACGAGGTCGCCTTCGAACTCGGCGGAAATGATGCCGGCCATCGTCTCAAAGGAGACTTTCTCGAGGGAGTCGTCGTGAAGCTTGTTCACGAAGCGACCAAAGCAGCGGGCCCCGTTGCCGCACATTTCGGCCTCGCCGCCATCCGCGTTGTAGTAGCGCATGCGGAAATCCGCGCCCGATTCGGCGGGCTCCACCATGAGGAGACCGTCGGCACCAATGCCGCGATGGCGATCGCAAAGGCGGGCGATGGCCTCTTGATCGAGTGTGAGGGCACGGTCCCGGTTGTCCAGCATGACGAAATCATTGCCGGCACCGTTCATCTTCCAGAAGGAGAGGGTCATAAAGGGCAAGGGGGCGGATGAGAAGGACGAGGATCCAGTCTGGGTGCGAGAAGGTGTCGTCCAGAGGGACAAGGTCGCTACACTGCCTTGACGGCATCGACAAGCGGTTTCACAAACTGCTCGAGCTGATCTGCGAGGTCTGGTGAGGCTCCGTGTTTCTCGATCAGCTTCACGATGACGCTGCCAACCACGACGCCATCGGCCATTTTGGCAGTGGCTGCGGCCTGCTCGGGTTCGGAAATGCCGAAGCCGACGCAGACGGGGACACGGGTGGCCGACTGAATCTTCGCGACTTGCTCCGCGACCCCCGTGGCGACGTCGGTGCGGGTTCCGGTGACACCTTCCCGTGAGACATAGTACACAAAGCCCTCGGCAGCGGCGGCGATCTCGGTGATCCGATGCTGGGGGGAGGTGGGGGCGATCAGTTGAATGTGTTTCAGCTCGGGTGTGGGCTTCAACTCGACATTCTGCGCCTGCTCGTGCGGCGGCAGATCGAGCACGAGAATGCCATCGGCACCCGCAGCGGCCGCGTCGTGATGAAACCGCTCGAATCCGTAGGTGTAAACGGGATTGAGGTAGGTGAACAGGACGAGCGGAATCTCGGATTT
>CAXBNA010000190.1:0-12532 GCA_963976915.1 uncultured Verrucomicrobiales bacterium | reverse complement strand
CATCCAATGAAAAAAATCTGCCAGTCGCTCGCCGTCTTCCTTCTCATCTCCACGCCCGCTCTCGCGCAGGACGATGCAGTCATCGAGATCGAACTCAAGCCTCATGCCACAAACCCGCTTGGCTACGACAAGACAGACCTGACCGTGAAAGCCGGCCAGAAAGTGAAGCTCACCTTGAACAACACCGGAGCCCTTGCTCCCCAGCCTCACAATTTCCTTCTCGTCAAAGTCGGCAAGCTCGACGCCGTCGGCATGCAGGCCAACGCCATGCTCACCGACCCGAAGGCCATGGAAAAGGGATACATTCCTGACGCTGCCAAAGAAGACATCCTCTTCCACACCAAGCTCGTCCAACCTGGCCAGACCGACACCATCGAGTTCACGGCTCCCGCAGAAGCGGGCGACTATCCCTACCTTTGCACCTTCCCCGGCCACTGGTTGCTGATGCGCGGCGTGATGCATGTCACCGCCGAGTAACCCCAACTCGATCAACCCATCTCCTTTATGAAACGCCTTCTGACCACCGCCTGCCTTTTCTTTCTGGCCTCAGCGGGTCTTCGCGCAGACGACCTCAAAGTCGCCGACCTGACCTTCAACGTCAGCGAGCCTTGGAAATCTGTTCCGACCTCCAGCCCGATGCGCGCTGGCACCGTGGAAGCCACCGTCGAAGGCAGCACGACTGCCGTTCAGGCCGTGTTCTACTACTTCGGCCCCGGACAAGGCGGTGATGTGGATGCCAACATCACTCGCTGGCTGGGACAGTTCCAGGGAGCCCCCAAGTCGAGCCGGGAAACCCTGAAGGCAGGTGAAGCCGAAATCGAAATCGTCGACGCCACGGGCACGTTTCTCGATGGTCCGCCGATGGGTGCCAAAACGCCCAAAGCCGATTATTCCCTCCTCGGCGCGATCGTTCCTGCAGCAGAAGCCAACATCTTCATCAAGCTCACGGGTCCAAAGGAAGACATCGCGAAGCTGAAGGATGCATTCCGAGCCCTGATTTCCAGCCCGTTCAAAAGCTGAGCCGGATTTCCGGTCCAAACTAAACTTCATCAATGCCCGGGATCCATTCAATCCCGGGCATTTTTGTGCCCTCATGGCGAGCTACATGGCAGGTTTTCCTCTCGCTTTTCCGCAGGGCTCCTTATGCTGGGCCACATGTCGAAACGACTCTTTCTTCTCGATGGCATGGCGCTCATCTACCGAGCCCATTTTGCCTTCATCCGGTCCCCCATTCTCACGACTGACGGTATCAATACCTCAGCGCTTTACGGCTTCGCCAACACCCTCCTCGACATCACCTCCAAGCAGGAACCGACCCATCTTGCCGTCGCCTTCGATACCTCTGCGCCCACACCGCGCCACGAAATGTATCCCGAGTACAAGGCTCAGCGCGAGGAAATGCCTGAAGACATCGCGCAAGCCATTCCTCAGGTGAAACGGCTGCTCAAGGCCATGAATGTTCCCGTCTTGGTCATGGATGGCTACGAGGCTGACGACATCATCGGCACCCTTGCTCATCAGGCCGAACAGTCCGGGATCGAAACCTTCATGGTCACGCCTGACAAGGATTTCGCGCAACTCGTCTCCGATCATGTCAAAATGTACAAACCCGGCCGCTCCGGCGGCGAGGTGGAGATCCTTGGTCCGGCCGAAGTCTGCGCCAAGTGGGGCATCGACCGCCCAAGTCAGGTGATCGACATCCTCGCGCTCATGGGTGATGCCGTGGACAACATCCCCGGCATCCCCGGCATTGGGGAAAAGACCGCCTCCAAGCTCATTCAGCAGTTCGGCAGCGTTGAGGAACTCCTGGTCAATACGGACAAGCTCAAGGGGAAACAGAAGGAGAAGGTCGAGGCCGGCACAGAGAACGCCAAGCTCTCGAAAACCCTCGCCACCATCATGCTCGACGTTCCGGTCGACGTGAAGCTCGAGGACCTCGCGGTCCAATCCAATGATGAGGAAGCCCTGAAAGCCATCCTCACCGAGTTCGAATTCAACTCCCTTGGGCGGCGCCTCTTCGGCGATGAGTTTAAGGCTGGGCGCAGTCGCCAACGGCAAGCCACCGCCGAGACCGAGGAGACCTCGAGCGACCTTTTCGCAGAGAAAGGGGCCACTTCTGAGGCCGCCGCCCCCAAGACCTTGAGCGACACCCCTCACGACTATCGACTTGCCCGCACCGATGCTGAGCGAGCGGAACTCCTGAAGGAATTGTCTCAGCGGTCATCCTTCTGCTTCGATCTGGAGACATCATCGCTGGACCCACGGGACACAGTAATCGTGGGCATCGCCTTTTCTTGGAAAGCTCACACGGGATGGTTTGTGCTGTTCCCCCGAAACCCCAAAGCTGCGGCCACGGTCCTTGAGGAATTCCGAGATCTCCTGACCCGCCCGGGCATCGAAAAAGTCGGCCACAACCTGAAGTTCGACCTCTCCGTTCTCCTCGCGCACGGCCTCGAAGTCGCCGGACCGTTTGTCGATACGATGCTCGCCCACTCACTCATCGCACCTGAGCAGCGACACGGAATGGATTTTTTATCGGAGACCTTCCTCAACTACACTCCAGTTCCGTTCGACAGCCTCGTCGGAGCCAAGGACGACCTCTTCTCTCCATCCACGATTGCAGACGTGGCCGACGCTGATCCCGAAAAGGTCCGTGACTACGCGGCCGAAGACGCCGACGTCACGTGGCAACTGGCCGAAACCCTCCTCCCCCAACTCGCACAAACCGGCCAAGAGTCGGTCTTCCGTGACATCGAAGCGCCGCTGCTTCCGGTTCTCACGCAGATGGAGAACGCCGGTGTCAAAGTCGATGTCCCCACGCTCAAGGAACTGGGAGTCGGCCTCGAGCACAAAGCCCGTGACCTCGAAACCAAAATCCAGGGATACGCAGAAGCCCCCTTCAATCTGAAGTCTCCAAAGCAACTGGGCGAAGTGCTTTTTGACCAACTCAAGTTGATCGACAAACCCAAGAAGACCGCCACCGGACAGTATCAGACCAACGAACAAGTTCTCCAATCCCTCTCCGGTCTTCACCCGATCATCGAGGAGATTCTCGAGTTCCGCGAAGTCACGAAACTCAAGAACACCTATGTCGATGCGCTGCCCGAAGCGGTGTCCCGCGTCACGGGCCGCATTCACACAACGTTGCACCAGATCATGACGGCGACGGGACGTCTCGCCTCCAGCAATCCGAACCTCCAAAACATCCCCATCCGCAGCGCCTCGGGCCGGGAGATTCGAAAGGCCTTTGTTCCAGAGAAAGAGGGGTGGGTCCTGCTGTCGGCCGACTACTCACAGATCGAACTCCGCGTCATGGCAGCCCTCAGCGAAGATCCTGCCATGATGGATGCATTCAACAAAGGGCTCGACATTCACCTCGCCACCGCCGCCAAGGTCTACGGGGTGGAGCTCGACGCCGTCGAACCAGACATGCGCCGAACGGCCAAGATGGTGAATTTTGGCATCATCTATGGCATTTCGTCCTTTGGCCTCAGCCAGCGTCTCGGCATTCCACGATCCGAAGCCGCCCAGATCATCGAGTCGTACTTCGCCCAGTTCAAAGGCGTGAAGCGCTACCTCGACACCCTCATCGCCGATGCCAAACGCAAAGGGTACGTCGAGACCCTCACGGGTCGCCGACGCTATGTGCGCGACATCACGTCAGCAAATGCCACCGTTCGAGGCGGAGCTGAGCGCATCGCCATGAACACGCCGATTCAGGGCACTGCTGCCGACATGATCAAGCTCGCGATGGTCAAGGTCGAGAAAGCTCTCCGGGAAGCCAAGCTCCGCACACGGATGCTCCTCCAAGTTCACGATGAACTCTTGTTCGAGGTTCCCGAAGATGAAATCGAGACGGCCCGAGAGCTGATTCTGGAGAACATGAAGACCGCCCTGCCGCTCAGCGTCCCGATCGAGGTCGAAGCCGGCACCGGTGCCAACTGGCTCGAAGCCCACTGATCGAAAGTTCACGGCCTTAACGGGAGAAGATCACGGTGGCGAGCGGTGGAATCGTCACCACGACGCTGTTGGGCAGTCCCTGCCATGGCTCATCCGTCGCGGTCACCGCGCCTCCGCTCCCGGTGTTCGAACCCGCGTAGATGGACGAATCCGTGTTCAAAAGCTCGCGGAACTGACCCGCCCCTTCGACGCCCATCCGGTAGCCCTCGTGCGGCACGGGCGTAGCATTGACCAAAACGTAAACATCATCCATTCCCGGGGCCATCCGGCGGAAGGCAAAGATGCTGTTGTCACCATCGTTGGCGTCGAGCCACTGAAACCCACCTGATTCGTGGTCCAGAACGTGGAGAGCCGGAAGGGATCGATAGAGTCTGTTGAGGTCCTTGATCAACTCCTGAAGACCGCTGTGTTCATCCCCCATAAACAGGTGCCAGTCGAGGCTCCGATCATGACTCCATTCATTCCACTGGCCAAACTCGCAGCCCATGAAGAGCAATTTCTTGCCCGGATGGGTCCACATCCACGCATAGAACATCCGAAGGTTGGCAAACTTTTGCCAGCGATCTCCTGGCATCTTGTTGATGAGAGATCCCTTGCCATGCACCACTTCGTCATGGCTTAGCACCAACACGAAATTTTCGTCATACGCATACAGCATCGAGAAGGTCGCTTCACCGTGATGGTACTTCCGATGGATCGGGTCGTGCTCCATGTACGCCAGCGTGTCGTTCATCCAGCCCATGTTCCACTTGAAGCCAAATCCAAGGCCGCCGCTGTCCACGGGCTTCGAGACACCGCCCCAAGCCGTACTTTCCTCGGCAATCACCGTCGTCCCGGGATGCAGTTCGTAGCAGACCCGGTTCATGTGCTTCAAGAAGTCGATGGCCTCCAGGTTCTCCCGCCCGCCGTGACGATTGGGCACCCACTCGCCCTCCTTCCGGGAGTAATCGAGGTACAGCATCGACGCCACGGCATCCACACGAAGTCCATCGATGTGGAACTGCTCCAGCCAGTAGAGGGCATTCGAAACCAGGAAGGATTTCACCTCGCTGCGCCCGTAGTTGAAAATCAATGTGCCCCAGTCCTGATGCTCCCCTTGGCGGGGATCAGAATGTTCGTAGAGCGCCGTCCCGTCAAATTTCGCCAGACCATGCGCATCTTTCGGGAAGTGCCCCGGCACCCAGTCCAAGATCACTCCAATGCCCGATTGATGGCATCGATCCACAAACTGCCGAAACTCGTCCGGTGATCCAAAGCGGCTGGTCGGCGCATAGTAGCCGGTGACCTGATAGCCCCATGATCCGTCAAAGGGATGCTCCTGGACCGGCATCAGCTCGATGTGCGTGTAACCAAGGTCCTTGACATACGGGATGAGATCGTCGGCGAGTTCGAGGTAGGTTTTGGCGCGGTTCCCCTGCTCCGGCACTCGCTTCCATGACCCAAGGTGCACCTCATAGATGCTCATCGGAGAATGATAAAGGTCCGTCGAAACTCGCTTCTGCATCCACTCGGCATCGTCCCAGCGATAGCGTTTGATGTCATACACCAGACTCGCCGTCTGCGTGCCGTGTTGTCCAAAAAGCGCCACTGGATCACTCTTCAGCATCAACTGCCCGTCTGGACCCACCACCTCAAACTTGTAGTGGGCTTTCTCACCCACGTTCGGCACAAAGATCTCCCACACACCGCCCTCGATGCGAAGCCGCATCGGATGCATCCGGCCGTCCCATTGATTGAAATCGCCCACCACACTCACCCGACGAGCATTCGGTGCCCACACCGCGAACTGCGTCCCCTTAACGCCATTCACCTCTTTCATTTGGGCACCCATCATCTCATACAGACGCTGATGCGTACCCTCGCGGAACAAATACATATCCATGTCTCCCAGAAGGAGCCCAAAGGAGTAAGGATCGCCAGAAAGCCAACGATGCTCGTGATACGACAGACACTCAAACTCGTAACCCGACTCAACCACCTCTTCAGGAACGATGGCTTCAAACAGTCCATCCGGGTGAATGCGTTCCGCCTCGATCCGAGCCTCTCCATCCCGGCTGACAATCGTCACGACACGAGCACGCGGCTGAAAGGTCCTGATCAAGGTTACATCCCCGACATTCTGCGGACCGAGGTACCCAAATGGGTTCGGGTGTCTCGCTTCCAAGATGGCGTAAATGTCGTCGGAATTCGAATACGGGGATGTCATGGTCAATCTCTGTTATCGCGCCACGAGCGGCAATTGGCAACGCCTAGCTTATCCGGCTTCCCTTTCCCCGCCCGTCACCCACGGAAGAAAAGTCTCCTTCAAAACCTCTTCCCACGAGCGGCGGCGCAGATTGACACGACGCCGGATCCTGTCGGACAACCCTTTGTGCGCCTGAACGCGGTTGGCCAAGACATTCACGGGTGTCTTGAGATCAAAGAGGTCGACCCCTTCACTGCCAATCTCCCGATGCGCCGGAATGTCCGACGCCAGTGCCGGCACGCCCAGCACCTCGGCTTCCAGCAGCGGCAACCCGAATCCTTCCTGATGGCTCGGGAAAAATACCAAGTCACCCACCGCATACAGTCCGCGGACATCTTCATCGCTCAAGGGGCCTTCATGCCCAAGGCTGTGAAACCGCTCCGTCACCTTGCACTCGACGGCCAAAGCGCGAATCTCCTCGGAATATCGGGCACCGTCCGCTTGATGAGGATCTGGAGCACCGCTCACCAAATACACGGCGTCCACTCCACGACGCGCCAACTCCGCCAGCAACCGAACCGCCAGCTCCAAGTTCTTCCGGCGCAGGTATCGTGTGGGATGAACCAAAACCATGCCCCGTGTCCAGAGACAATGCTGGCGCACGACGGAGTCCATCCGGTCGCTGAGACCCAACAGTGCCGAAGGATCGATTCCATTGGGCACCACGCGGCACACATCACTCCGAGCTCCGGTCGTCTTCAAAAACGTCTCCATTCGAGCCGAGGACACGGAGACGTGCCGACAGTTCGGGGGAGCTCTCAGGAGCAACGCCATCCCGTCGACATCCCAATCCCAGGATGCGTAGGCCTGATTTGCGGCCGCCACATCGTGAACCCAGTTCACCCAGCGGACCTCCGGATGATTCTGCGCCAATGCCCACAGCGCCGTCGTCCACGGCAGGTCAAAGGGCATCGTGAACACGTTGTGAACCAGAACCAAATCCAGCCCGCCCCGCTTCCAGCACCGTTCCCACTCCGCTCGGTCACAGACCACCACTTCGTGCCCGATCGCACGAAAGGCCTTCGCCTGCTCCGCCACCACTCGCTCCACCCCGCCAATCACAGGAGGTTTGGTGTAATGGAGGATGGCAATGCGCATGCGGGCACTCTCCCGCGAACACCCAGCGACGCAAAGCCTTTCCAAGCCGACGTCTCTGCGTCTGGGTCGGAGATCGGTTGCTAAACCACCACGTTCACCAGCTTTCCAGGCACCACGATCACCTTCCGGGCAGGCTTGCCTTCCATGAACTCCTGCACCTTCGCACTGGCCAGCGCGATCTTCTCGATCTCTTCCTTGCTCGCTTTGGCCGGCACACGCGCCTTGTCACGCAGCTTGCCGTTGACTTGAAAAACGACTTCGATTTCATCCTCAACCAACGCGGCAGGATCAAAAACCGGCCACGTTAGGTCTGAAACAAACCCCTCGGGCACAAGCGCAGGAAACGCCGTCCGAATCTGTGCATTCAGCTCTTCTGCCAAGTGGGGCGCAAAGGGACTCAACACCCGCAAAAACGTCAGCACACCGGTCACGGGTCTCACCTCCGACTGCGTGAATGCATTCGTGCACACCATCATCTGACTGATCCCGGTGTTGAAGCTCAGCTTCTCGATGTCCTCGCCACACTTCTTGATCGTCTCATGCAGCACCTTGTTCAGCGGCTTGTCGATCTCCACGTCCTTCAGCGCCGTCGAGATGCTCCACCGGCCTTCCTCATCGACTTCCATCACCAGACGCCAGACCCGGGCGAGGAAGCGATACACACCCTCCACACCCTTCATGCTCCACGGCTTCGACTGCTCCAGCGGCCCCATGAACATCTCATACAGCCGGAGCGAGTCCGCCCCATACTCCGAAACCACGTCATCCGGATTCACCACGTTTCCGCGCGATTTCGACATCTTCTGCCCGTCCTCACCCATGATGAGCCCCTGGTTCACCAACCGTTGAAACGGCTCTGGCGTGCTCACGTAGCCGAGATCAAACAGCACCTTGTGCCAGAAGCGCGCGTACAGCAGATGCAGCACCGCGTGCTCCGTGCCGCCGACATACAAATCCACGCCACCCGGCTTGCCGCCACCCATCCAGTACTTCTCCGCCGCTTCACCAACAAACCGTTCACTGTTCTGCGCATCGCAGTAACGCAGGTAATACCAGCACGACCCCGCCCATTGCGGCATCGTGTTGAGCTCGCGCTTGGCCGTCTCCGAATACTGCACCCAGTCCGTCGCCTTCGACAGCGGCGGCTCCGGGGTCCCGGTCGGCTTAAAGTCCTCCAAGGTCGGCGGCAGCAAAGGCAGCTCCGTCTCTGGAATCCCGCGATGCTCCCCATCCTCCCAAACAATCGGGAAGGGCTCGCCCCAGTAACGCTGGCGACTGAACAACCAGTCGCGGAGCTTGAAATTCACCGTGCCCTTGCCGAGACCCTTTTCTTCGAGCCAAGTGGTGATTTTTGCCTTCGCCTCCGGGGTTGCCAAGCCGTCAAGGAAACCGGAATGGACCGCCACTCCATCATCCGTGAATCCCTGCCAATCCTTCCCTTCAGGCGGCTGAACCACCTGCTTGATTGGCAGTTCGAACTTCTGAGCAAACTCAAAGTCACGCTCATCGTGTCCCGGCACGGCCATGATCGCGCCCGTGCCATAGCCCATCAGCACGTAGTCAGCGATCCAGATCGGGATCTTCTCCTCGTTCACCGGATTGATCGCAAACGCCCCTGTCGGCACGCCACTCTTCTCCTTCGCCAACTCGGTCCGTTCCAGGTCCGACTTCGACGCCACACTCTTTTGATAAACCTCGACAGCCTCGCGCTGAGCCTCCGTCGTGAGCTTCGGCACCAGTGGATGCTCTGGCGACAGCACCATGTACGTCGCGCCAAAAAGCGTATCCGGCCGGGTCGTGAACACCGTGATCGTGTCCTCACCGTCAGCGACGCCAAAGGTCACATGCGCGCCCTCGCTCCGCCCGATCCAATTCCTCTGCAGCAGTTTGATGCTCTCCGGCCAGTCGAGTCCATCGAGTTCGTCGATCAACCTTTGCGCAAAGGCCGTGATCCGCAGCATCCACTGCCGCATCGGCCGACGCTCCACTGGGAAGCCGCCCACCTCGCTCTTGCCATCCACGACCTCCTCATTGGCCAAGACCGTGCCCAACTCCGGGCACCAGTTCACCGGAGCCTCGCTCACATAGGCCAATCGCCGCGCATCGATCTCCGCGCGGCTCAGCCCCTGCGCTTCCAGTTCCGCGATGGGGCGGGCCTTGCCCACCTCGTTCACATAGCTGTGATACAGCTTCAAAAAGATCCACTGCGTCCACTTAAAGTAACCCGGGTCGGTCGTGTTCACCTCCCGCGCCCAGTCGTAGGCAAATCCCAGCCGCTTCAGCTGCCCGCGAAAGCCCTCGATGTTTTTCTCCGTCGTCGTCCGTGGATGCTGTCCCGTCTTGATCGCATACTGCTCTGCAGGCAGGCCGAAGGCATCCCAGCCCATCGGGTGCAGCACATTGAACCCCGACATCTTCTTGAAGCGCCCGATGATGTCCGTGGCCGTGTAGCCCTCTGGATGGCCCACATGCAGGCCTTGACCACTTGGATAGGGGAACATGTCGAGCACAAAGTACTTCGGCTTCGACGCGTCAAAATCGGGGTCCCCGGGATTGGGCGTGTGAAAGGCATTGGCCGACTCCCACTCGGCTTGCCACCGGGGTTCAAAATCGGAGAATGGAAAGGCTTTACGCTGCTCGCTGCTGCTCATGACGGTCGGTCCCGGAAACGGGGCCGGTAAGAAGCCCCGCCCCAGCCCTCGCGCAAGCGGGGAGTCCACCGAAGATCAGTCCCTCCCCCGGCAAGGAGGGCGACCCTCCATGCGATCCCATTTTTCTCCTGATTCCAAGTGACGGTTAAACAGCTCAAAGCTGATGACCCATGTTGGTGATCCCTAGCAGCCTGGACCGAGGGCACCAGCATTCCACTAGCGGAACCGAGACGCGCCCTGCTTCACAAACTCATCGTGAATGACCTTCCTCACCTCAACCAAGTCGGCGACAAACTGCTTCAGATAGGGCGCACGGTCAGAGTTCGCCAGCTCGCTGGTCTGAGATTGCGAGTCCTTTGCCACTGTGGCAAAAAAGTTTTGGTAGGTTGAAACCACGGCTGGAACCGAATAGGTCGAGGCCGTACCGCCGAGCTTCTGATTGACTTGTGCAATCCCACCCGCAATGACTTTTCCCAAGCGGTATTTGGTTCCATCGGCAATGACTTCTCGGACCACAAAATCGCCCCGCCGCACAGTAGGGGTCTCAAACCCTCCCCGGTTTCTGGTCGGATTGAGAAAGCAGGCGGCGGCCAAACTCAAGGTATCCCTGTCGAAGCTGGCCAGTTGCTTCAGCGAATACTGGAGGTCCGCGTAGCGCATTGCCCGCCACTTCTTCACATGCTCCGGCCGGACCGCAAACCGACGAATTTCATCAAATTTGGTCCCGCTCGCCCAAATGTCCCGAGCTCCCGTGGCGAGGTAGGTGGAAATACCGATGACTCGTTTCGTTTCGACATCCACTACAGGGCCGCCGCTGTTGCCGGGAACAATTTCACAATTGATCTCAATTCGATCCGTCCCCAGCCCTTCAACTGAGCCTTCAAGCGAAGTCATCACCCCTGCACCCAAACTGTTTCCGTAGGCGATCACAGCAGCACCCATTTTGGGCATCACTCCTTGGTCATTCAATTGATATCCCGTCGTTCCCTCGGGTAAGCCCACCCGGAATCGGGCAACGTCTTCCAATCCATTTGGGGCCTCCGGATTGTAAGTCTCCGACAACTCAATCTCATAGGGAGGCGTGATCTTCTGACCGGACGCCGTTTGGATACTCTTGAATTTCGTGGCAAAGGCTCCCGGGCTGCCGCAGACAACATGAGCGTTGGTGTAAACAAAAGCCCGCTCTCCGTCCATGGCAATGAATCCTGAGCCGCTGCCAATGTCAGTCTCAATGAACACGACCAAGTCCGGATCAAACAGGTCTTCAGTCCCGCCCGCCGAGGGATCTTTTTTCACTGCCGGCTCCGATGGAGAAGGAGTTGGCATTTCGGGGTTGCCTCCAGATTCTGGCACAAACTCTTTCCACTCGTGCGGAACCGCAGTCAGGGGAATCACGGTTACTCCGGCGTCATGAGAAACCTTGACACCGCCATCGGAAGCGGACAAAAACCGGACATTCGTATAGGTCTTGGAATCAAACGTGCCCGGGACAGTTACCGAATCGAGCGCGGTTTGGGACAGAAGCGGGCTCACCAGCAAAAGGCTCCAGAAGCCCGTTCGAAAAAGGAACCAACGCAGATGTCGCCACCCGAAGTATGCCAAAACCTTACTCTCATTCATAGTCGTGATCTTTAAGTGTTCGACACGGAATACCAAACTGAAACCATTGAGGCAAGCTCCGATTTGCAACGAATGCCAAGCGTGACCACCGAATTTTCGTAGTTTTGGTACACCCACCAGGAATCGAACCTGGATCTACGGTTCCGGAAACCGCTGTTCTATCCGTTGAACTATGGGTGCAATGGTGAATCACCTGCCGCTTGATGCGGGAGGGGAGCTTTGCCACACTTTTGGAGTCGGGCAAGCGGATTCCATTCAACAACGGCAGCTAGGCTTGAATTGTGGGCCGCCCGAGAGTAGATAACCGGCCCCCGTTTTCCCAAATCACCGCCCCCATCCTGGATGTCCATCGAACTCACGCGCAACTTTTCCATCATCGCCCACATCGATCATGGCAAGACGACGCTCTCAGACCGCCTGCTGGAGACGACCCACACCATCACTCACCGTCAGAAACAGGACCAGCTCCTGGACGCGATGGATCTCGAGCGCGAGCGCGGCATCACCATCAAGGCTCACCCGGTCACGATGCACTATCTCGCCAAAGACGGGAAAACCTACAAGCTGAACCTTTTGGACACACCGGGACACGTGGACTTCAGCTATGAGGTTTCGCGAAGTCTCGCTGCCTGCGAAGGTGCCCTGCTCTTGGTTGATGCCTCTCAGGGCGTGGAAGCCCAAACCGTCGCCAATCTCAACCTGGCGCTGAACCAGAACCTCCACGTCATCCCGGTGATCAACAAGGTCGACCTGCCCAACGCGGACGTGGAAAAGGTCAAACGCCAACTCGAAGACATCCTTCAGCTTCCCTCGGACGAAGCCGTCCCGGCCAGCGCCAAAATGGGCATCGGCATCGTGGACATCCTTGAGTCCATCGTGAAGAACATCCCGCCGCCATCCACGCCGGACGACGGCTATCTGCGCGCCTCAGTCTTCGACTCCATTTTCGACGCGTACC
>CAXBNA010000189.1:0-12682 GCA_963976915.1 uncultured Verrucomicrobiales bacterium | reverse complement strand
GTGAATGATCTTCCCGCTCTCGAAGCGCTGATCGGGCAAGCCAAGTCCGCACTCGAGAAGAAGGCGGAGAGCCTGAAGGCTGCCTGAGCTTCCATTGATTCAATCATTCTTTAATCCACAGCCGACTCCGAAAGGGGTCGGCTGTTTTGTTGGACGAGCCGGTAAAACGACCTGAGTTGAGGCCTGTCCAGTGGTGCCGACTTTGTTGAATGATTCTCCTCTTCGATTCAAAAGAGATGGTACGCGGTACTGGTTTCGAACCAGTGACCCCCACCATGTCAAGGTGATGCTCTACCACTGAGCTAACCGCGCAAAAAAACCGGGGCAGTAAATACCCAAGGTTGTTGCGTGGAGCAAACGGATTTTTTGGGGAATCGCAATGTATCTGCGTGACTTGGAATCCTGTTGTCATTGATTCACCCTCCCCGTAGCTTTTTCGCTCTCATGCTGATTCGCACCCAAGCCTTTGCCCGAGCTGGACTCGTCGGAAACCCTTCCGATGGCTACTTCGGGAAGACCATTTCGTTCATTATCCAGGAGTTTGGCTCCGAGGTGACGTTGTTTGAAACGCCGGAGTTGGTGATCGAGCCAAATGAACGAGACCACTCGGTGTTTGGGAGCATTGAGGCCTTGGCCAAGGATGTCAGGCAGTTCGGGTACTACGGCGGCATTCGACTGCTCAAGGCGACCGTGAAGCGATTTTTCGACTACTGCACGGAGCATCAAATTGAGCTTCACGGACGCAACTTCACGCTGCGGTATTCCAGTACGATTCCGTCTCGCGTGGGCATGGCTGGATCGAGTGCCATCATCACGGCCTGCTGGCGCGCGCTGCTTCAATTTTACGGCGTGGAGATTCCCCAAGCGCTGCTTCCGAGTCTGATTCTGAGCGTGGAAAACGATGAGTTGGGGATTCCGGCGGGTCTGCAAGACCGGGTCATCCAATGCTATGAGGGGATGGTCTTCATGGACTTCAATCGGGCATCCATCGAGAAACGCGGCTACGGGATCTACGAGGAATTGGACCCGTCGTTGTTGCCGGATATCTATGTCGCCTACACCACGCGGTTGAGCGAGGGGACGGAGGTCTTCCACAACGACATCCGTGGGAGATGGAAGCGTGGCGAGCGCGAGGTGGTCAGCGCCATGTATCAATGGGCGAACTTGGCCCAGCGCGTGAGAGACATGCTTGTGGAGGGGCGTGGAGAGGAGATTGGTCCGCTGTTGAACGAGAATTTCGAACTCCGCCGCAGGCTCTACAAGATCGGAGAGGGGAACGTACAGATGGTGGAAGTGGCCCGGGATTGTGGCGCGAGCGCGAAGTTCACGGGCTCAGGCGGCGCGATCGTCGGGACGTATGAGGGCGAGGCCATGTTCCAGAAGCTGAAGGAGAATCTGGAGCCGCTGGGGATGGGCGTGATCAAGCCGACCGTCGTGGGTGCCAAGGGCTAGGAATCCAAAGAGCGGCATGCCATTCGAAGCCTTCGCGCAGAATGGCGGTGAGGGAGGGATTGGCTTCGCCTGTCTCGCTGCGCTCGGCTCGAACCTTAATGGACCGAGGGTTCAAATCCCGCACCGTCAGGGATGTGTCGTGGGTTGGGGCCGAATGGTTGATAGACGGGCCGAATGGCGGTGAGGGAGGGATTCGAACCCTCGGTAGCTTTTAAGGCTACGCATCTTTAGCAAAGATGTGCTTTCGACCACTCAGCCACCTCACCAATTCCCGGCGCGATGTTGCCATCGCTCGCGAGCGCATATTAAGGGTGATCCGTCTCTTATCGTCAAACGGTTTCTCGGTGAGAAATTACAGACGGCGGAGACCGTCTTCCGTCATCGGGTTGGGGATCTCAATGTCGATTTGATCGATCCGGTCGAGCGTCTCTTGATCGAGGATGAGGTCGGAGGCAGCGAGGCTCTCTTCAAACTGGGCCAGGGTGGTGGCCCCGACGATGGTGCTGGCGACAAAGTCGTGTTGGCGGCTCCAAGCGAGTGCAAGCGCGGTGACACCAACGCCGAGATCATCGGCGATCTTTTTCAGGCGGACGGTGGTTTCGAGTGTGCGATCATTGACGAAGCGCTTGGCCATTCGCTGCTGACGTTCGGCTCCATTCTTGAGGTAGTCCGAGAAGCGGGCCCCGGTGGGGAGGGCACCGCCGTTGTACTTGCCGGTCAGGACCCCACCGCCGAGGGGCGAGTAAGGCAGGAGGCTGACGCCCTCCATCCGGCAGACTTGAGCCAGTTCGCTTTCGCAACGGCGATTGATCAGGGAGAAATTGTTTTGGACCGTATCAAATCGAGCGAGTCCGTGTTTTTCGGCGGCCCAGAGATTCTTCATGAGTCCCCAGGACGTTTCGTTGCTGCAGCCAAGGGCGCGGATTTTGCCCTGATCCTTGAGTTGGGTGAGCGCGGCAAGGGTTTCTTCCTGCCTCATGCCGTGATCAGGCCAGTGGGTCTGGTAGAGGTCGATGTAGTCGGTTCCCAGGCGTGTGAGGCTGTCTTCGCAGGCGGAAATGATTTGGTGCCGATCCAACGCAGTCATGCCATGGCGCACGGGAGGTCGAAACCAGCCATGGCCGGGTCCAGTTACTTTCGAGGCGAGAATCAGTCGGCTGCGGTCCTTTCCTTTGAGCCATTTGCCAATGACTTCCTCGGTGATGCCGAAGAGCTTGGCATTGGGTGGGACGGGATACAATTCGGCAGTGTCGAAGAAATCGATCCCGGCATCGATGGCGCGATCCATGATGGCAAACGAGGTGGGCTCGTCTGCTTGGAGGCCGAAGGTCATGGTGCCAAGGCAAATATCGGAAACTACAAGGGGGCTCTGGCCCAGGCGTCGATGTTGCATGCAAAAATGGTACGGAAGGTTGCGGTGAAGGGAACCAGAAAGTTGACTCCACGTCGCGACTCCGCGACGTATCAGGCTGCCCTGACTCATGAAAGTTCTCCGACCATCCGATGCTGACTATTCGACCCAGCTTGCGTCCCTCAATCGCCGAGCTGAAGCCAGCGATGCCGTTCAGGCGGTGGTGAAAGATGTGATCTCGCAGATTCGCGAGCGCGGCGATGCGGCATTGTTTGATTTGACCGAGCGATTTGACAAGGTTCGCCTGACGGCAGAGACGGCAAAGGTGAGCTCTGCGGAGTTGGAGTCCGCTTGGACGGGCCTCGAAGCCGATCTGAAATCAGCACTGGAAGCTTCGCATCGCAATGTGGTCGCTTTTGCCAAACAGAGCCTGCGCCGGGATTGGTCCTTCCAAAATGAGCAGGGGGCCGAGGTCGGAGAGGTGTTTTATCCGTTTGAGCGGGTGGGTGTTTACGTTCCCGGTGGCACGGCTCCTTTGGTGTCGACGGCTGTGATGACGGTTTCGCTGGCGGCTGCGGCTGGGGTGCCGGAAATTGTGGTTTGCACCCCCTGCGGGCCGGAGGGCGCGGTCAATCTTGGTCTCTTGGCGGCTCTTCGACTTGCGGGTGCGACGGAGGTTTTTAAGGTCGGGGGTTCGCAGGCCATTGCCGCGATGGCTTACGGCACTGAATCGATCCAGCCAGTGGCGAAAATTTTTGGACCTGGAAACAGCTATGTCGTGGAAGCGAAGAGGCAGGCATTCGGGGTTGTCTCGATCGATCTCCTGCCGGGTCCAAGTGAGGTCCTGATTTTGGCGGACAAGACGGGAAACGCTGCGTTCATCGCGTCGGATATCCTTGCGCAGGCCGAACACGGGAAGGACAGCATGGCGGGATTCCTCACCGACGATGAGTCTCTGTTGGAGGCCGTCGTGAATGAGGTGGAGTCGCAGAAAAAAACGCTCAGCCGTCAGGCCATGCTGGCGCCGGTTTTGGAGAAGGGGGTGTTTGCCATGCTGGTGTCATCGTTGGAGGAGGGGGCCGCTTTGGTGAACGCCTATGCGCCGGAGCACCTGTCCTTGGTCACGGAGCGCGAAGCAGAGATTCTGCCGATGATTCGAACGGCCGGGGCCATTTTTTTGGGGAACTACGCGCCTGTGGCAGTGGGAGATTTCCTGGCCGGGCCGAGTCACACGCTGCCGACCGGCGGGGCGGGGAAATCGTTCCCGGGACTGACTGTGGATATGTTTCAGCGTCGCACGTCGATCATTCGGCTGGATCAAGAGAGCTGCCGGAAGTCAGAACCGATTGTGCGCGCTTTCAGTGAGGTGGAGGGTCTGGACGCGCATGGGCGCTCGGTTGCGGTGCGCTGTGGAGTTTAGCAAGATCGTGACTTGCAACCCTCGGATCTGGTCGGACCTTTAAAGCCCTATGAAATCTATAAAATTGTTACTCTCGATGATGGTGCTTTTCGGACTCGCTGCTTGCACAGGCGAGATTGAAGAGCAGAAGAAAAAAGACGAAGCGGCTGCAAAGACGGCTGAGAAAGCCACCGAAGCTATCAAGACCGTGACCGAAGGCACGAAGGAGATGGCCAAAGAGGCAGCGGAGAAATCCGAGTCGATGGCTGAGAAGGCTGCTGAAAAGGCCAAAGAAGCCGCTGAAGCAACCAAGGAAGCGGGAGCCAAGGCCGTTGAGGCCACCAAAGAAGCCGGGAAAAAAGCAGCCAAGGCAACGGCCAAGGGTCTTGAAAAGGCGGCCGACGCGCTGAATGAGGCCGCAGGCGCGGGCAAGGCGGAATAGGGGTACCCCATTCTCTGAATTCCCTGACATTTTGCCGCCTCCCGTTGACGGGAGGCGGCATTTTTGTGCCCACCGTGGCGGGTTCAAAGGATCGATGCCAAGACAGGTGTCGACGGGTGTGCCCGGACCTTCTGAGGCTCGTGGAACCTTGATCAATAGGGTTTTTTGTGCTTGATGCCCTAAAAGTGTGGTCTATTGTCTTTTTTCTTTCTCGGGCAAGAGCTTTCAGTTTCAGGTTGGCGAGAGTGGGGACCTTCCCCGCTCTTTTTTGTCGGCGGAAAGGACGAATTTTTTATGATCAGCGAACTTAAAGCACTGTTTGACTACTACGAGACCGAGAAGGGAATCGACCGCGAGAAGATGGTCGAAGCTCTCTCTCAGGCATTGCTTGCGGCCTCGAAGAAAACCATTGGTCCTGCCCGTGAGCTTCGAATCGACGTGGACCCGAACAAGGGCACGATCAAGGCTTGGGCGAAGCTGATCGCGACGGAGACCGTCGAGAATCCATGGGAGCAGATTCCTTTGAGCAAGGCTCGCCTTCTGAAAAAGGACGCGCAGGAAGGCGATGAGATCGATCTTGAGGTGACGCCGAAAAACATGGGTCGGATTGCCGCTCAAACGGCCAAGCAAACGATGCTGCAGCGGCTTCGTCAGGCCGAGAAAGAGAATCTTTATGAAGAGTTCAAGGACCGCACCGGTGATGTCGTGAGTGGCGTGATTCGCCGTTTTGACAAGTCGGACGTGATCATTGATCTCGGCAAATTTGAGGGTGTGATGACGTCCAAAGAACGCGTCAATACGGAGGATTACACTCCTGGAGACCGGATGCGCTTCTATGTGAAGGCCGTGGAGAAAGACACCTCGCGTGGTCCTGAGATTGTGCTGTCGCGGGCTCATCCGAACTTTGTGCGCCGCCTGTTTGAGTTCGAAGTGAGTGAAATTTCCGACCGGACGGTTGAAATCGCCAGCATTGCGCGTGAAGCCGGCTACCGGACCAAGGTGGCCGTTCATAGCGCTGATGATCGTGTGGATCCTGTGGGGGCCTGTGTGGGCCTTCGAGGAGCCCGCGTGAAGAACATCGTTCGCGAGCTCAACAATGAGAAGGTGGACATCATTCGCTGGAAGGCCGATCCTGCTGAGTTTGTTCGTGAGGCTCTCAAACCCATCAAGGTTTTGTCCATCAATGTGGACGAAGAAAAGCGCGAAGCTCGCCTGACGGTGAGTGAGGAGGACCTTTCGAAGGCGATCGGTCGCCGGGGGCAGAATGCCCGTTTGACGTCGCGACTCGTCGGCATGGACTTGGTGATCGAGAAAGACGAGCACGCCGCTGAAGTCTTCGAGGGCCAAATGGGCACGGCGATCACGGCGCTTCAGGATGCCTTGGGAGTCGATGAAGGCGTCGCTCAAAAGCTTGCAGAAGGTGGCATGGCCGACATTCGTATGTTTGCTCTCGTGGATGTCGATGATGTCGCCGAGGTTTTGGATGGTGATCGCACCGAGGCCGAGCGGATTCTTGAGCGTGCTCGAGCCAACACGACAGCCGAAGCTTCCGAGGAAGTCGAGGCCTCCTAAACTCTGCGTTTCCCCACTCTCAGTTTTTTCATCCTATCCACCCAGCTTTTGATTGGGTAATCCCCAGACCGACGTTCCAGAAAAATCATTTCTTATGCCAAGCCGATCCACTTCCGCCAAAACCTCTAAACCCGCATCCGACGGCACCGACGCCGCCGAGGAGGCCGGTAAGAAGGGTGCAGCGGCAGGCAAGGATGCAAAAAAGGTCTTGTCGCTGATCGAAGAAGAGAACGAGCCAACGGCTGTAGCCCCGAAAAAGCGCGTCCGGAAAAAGGCGGGCACGACATTGCCTCGGATTGGGGGTGCGGCGGCAGCGAAGGCCGAAAAGGAGGCCGAAGAAGCGGCTGTGGCCAAAGCGGCCAAGCCCACGCTCGATCAAGCCAAGAAAGACGCGCTGTCTCTCTTTGATGAGGATGACAAGCCGAAGGTGAAGCCAAAGCGGAGAACGGCGGACGAAGCGGCCCCCCAGAGTGGCATGCTGCCACCAATCTCGCTTTTGAAGGAGGATGCTCCCTCGGTGCCAGTGGCCAAAGCACCACAGCCTCCCCCTGAGGAGCTTGAGCCTGACTTCGAAGTCGGTGAGGATGGAGAGAAGATCATCCATCTGAAGCCGCCGATCATCGTCAAAGAATTGGCGGAAAAGATGGGGTTGAAGCCTTTCAAAATCATTTCTGATTTGATCGGTTTCAAAGTGTTTGTTCCAAACGCGGAGAAAGCGATCGATCTGGATGTCGCTGAGAAAGTCTGCGAAAAGCATGGTTTCAAACTTGAGAGAGAGCGCCGCGAGAAAGGTGGCGGCGTCCACAAGGTCGAGGAAGTGGTGGAAGAGCCACCCGCTCCCGAGCCTGAGGACATCGAGGAGGAGAAGCTTGAGCTCCGCGCCCCGATCATCACCTTCATGGGCCATGTCGATCATGGTAAGACCTCCCTTTTGGATGCCGTTCGGAAGTCCCATGTGACGAAGGGTGAAGCCGGTGGAATCACGCAGCACATCGGTGCCTATGGCATTGAGCACAACGGCCATCCGATCACCTTCTTGGATACCCCCGGCCACGCTGCGTTTTCGTCCATGCGGGCTCGTGGAGCCAACGTGACCGACATCGTGGTTTTGGTCATCGCGGCGGATGATGGAATCATGCCCCAAACGAAGGAGGCCATCAGTCATGCTAAGGCTGCCAAGGTCACGATCATCGTTGCGATCAACAAGTGCGATTTGCCGAGCGCGGATGTGATGCGCGTGAAGGGGCAGCTTCAGGACATCGGGCTGGCCCCGGTCGATTGGGGTGGCGATATCGAGTGCATTGAAGTTTCAGCCGCGACGGGTGCCGGCCTCGACGAACTCTTGGAGTTGATGGCGATTCAGGCCGAGGTTTTGGAACTGAAAGCGGATCCGAAGGCGTCGCCTCGTGCGACGGTAATCGAGTCCTCGATGGTTCCAGGAAAGGGGCCGGCGGCCACGATCATTGTGCGTCAAGGCACATTAAAGGTGGGTCAGCCATTCATCTGCGGACCTCACTGGGGCAAGGTGAAAGCCCTTCAGAATGATTTTGGGCAAAAAATTGCCGACGTGAAGCCTGGCTTGCCGGCTGAACTTGTTGGGTTCAATGAAATGCCGAACGTGGGCGACGAAGTGGTCGTCATGGATAGCGAGCGTGCCGTGAAGAAGCTCAGCGAGGAGCGTCAGAGTGACCTCCGTCGCGAGAAGCTCAGCACGCCGCGGCGTTCCACTCTGGAGAGCCTTTTCTCGAACATTGAAGAGGGAAACAAAAAGTCCCTCAAATTGGTGCTCAAGGCGGACGTTCAGGGGTCGGTGGAAGCCATCGTCAAATGTCTTGGTGATATCAAGAGCGACAAGATCAATCTCGAGATCCTCCATTCCGAAGCAGGTCCTGTCAGCGAATCCGACGTGCTGCTTTGCAGCGCTTCAGACGCGGTGATCATTGGATTCAACGTCAAGGTAGAGAACAAGGCCCTCGCCGCCGCAAGGCGTGAAGGAGTACAGGTGAAGCTCTACTCGATCATTTACGAACTCCTCGATCAGGTGAAAGAAGCCATGCAAGGCCTTCTCGATCCAATCACGCGTGAGAAGGTCATTGGTCATGCCAAGATCAAGCAGGTGTTCAAGATCACCCGAGGTCGTGTGGCGGGCAGTCTCGTGACCGATGGTCGGATTGACCGCAAGCAGCGCGCACGTGTGCTTCGCGACGGACAGGCGGTTTACGATGGTGGCATCGAAACGTTGAAGCGGTTCCAAGACGAAGTTCCGGAGGTCAAGAATGGCCTTGAGTGCGGGATTAAACTTGGGAATTTCAGCGATTACGAAGAAGGCGACGTGATCGAGTGCTACGAACTGGAGAAGATTCAGCAGACGCTGTGATTGTGACCGTGCAGTGAGCTGAGGTTTCCGAACGGTGGGAGACGCAGCCGCTGCCGCCGTCGATCCCGACCTTCTATTTCGTCATGAGTCTTCGAATTCAACGCGTGCGGGAACTGATCCGGCGAGAGCTGAGCACCATTCTTGAGCGCGAGTTCAGTGTTCCCGGTGCGCTGGTCACTGTGCATGATGTCGATCCCACGCATGATTTGAAGCAGTGCTTCGTTTACGTGGGGGTGCTTGGAAAACCAGGGTTGGAGAAGCGTGTCCTTGAGAAGCTCCTGAAGGAAAGGGCCTTCATCCAGAAACGTCTCTACAAAAGGGTCATCTTGAGAAATTCGCCCCAGCTGTTTTTCAGACTGGATCAGTCCATTGAACGTGGCGTTCGCGTGGTGCGGGCCATTGAGAATCTGCCTCCGCCTGCCGAGGATCTTGAGGAACTGCCTCCTGAAATTGATGAGTGAAGAAGTAAACGCAAAGTTGGCCGCTGTCGCAGAGGCCCTGAGAAATGCCCATCGAGTCGGCGTTGTGGCGCATGTGAAGCCCGATGGCGATGCGGTGGGTTCCGTACTGGGTCTGGCATTGAGCCTCAAGGAGATGGGGAAGGAGGTCTATCCGATCCTCGAAGATGGTGTACCCCAGTCTCTCAGCTTTCTGCCGGACACAGATTGGATTCGTCAGCCGAAGGCTGGAGAGGTGTTGGAATTGGATGTTGCGGTTGCCCTGGATACTGCAACGCATCCCCGGATTGGAGACGGCTGTCTCGAAGCACTTTCTGGAGCACCGTTGCTCATCAATTTGGATCATCATGTCTCCAATCCGGGCTACGGCGATTTGGCGGTGATTGACGACAGCTCTCCGGCAACCGGTCAGGTGGTGTACGAACTGTTGTCAGGTTTTGGTTTTCCGATCAATGACGCGATTCGTCAGAATTTGTTTGCGGCGATATCGACGGACACCGGTTCGTTTCAATATCCAGCCACTGGGGCGCGGACACACCGAATTGTGGCGGAGATGATGGAGGCAGGACTCGATACTGCGGCCTTGGCGCAGAAGCTCTATCAGACCTATCCATTGCGCAGAATTCAGTTGCTGAAGGCGCTCTTGAACGAAGCTGTTTTTTCCGCCGAAGGAAAGGTGGCCAGTTGGTGCCTGACGCAGCGTCTGGCCAAGGAAGTGAATTTGCAGCCCGGGGACAATGAAGATCTCATCGACATGCTCCGCATGGTGGAAGGTGTCGTGGCCGCAGTGGTGTTTGAGGAGTTGGCGGATGGAAAATTGAGGGTCAGCGCGCGCTCGAAGGACAGCCGAATCGACGTGTCACAGATTTGTGGGCAGTTTGGAGGCGGTGGCCATCGTGCGGCTGCCGGGGCACGTCTCGCCGGACCCACGGGAGAGGCGACAACCAAGTTTTTGAAGGTTTTGGAAGATGAAGTCAAACGACTCGATTAACGGCGTCCTTTTGGTGGACAAGGGACAGGACATGACGTCGCACGATGTGGTGGCGGTGGCCCGTCGCTGCCTGAACACCAAGAAGATTGGGCATTGCGGCACGCTGGACCCAATGGCGACCGGAATGTTGATCCTCGTGATCGGCACGGCGACAAAGATTCAGGACCTTCTCATGAGTGAGGAGAAGGAGTATGAGGGTACGCTGAAGTTGGGCGTCACGACGAATTCTCAGGATGCGGAGGGAGAGGTGATCGAGACGAAGGAGGTTCCGCCACTCACGGAGGCCCAGATTTTGGAAGCCTTCGAATCCCTCAAGGGCGATTTTTATCAGACGCCGCCAATGGTATCTGCGATCAAGGTGAATGGTGTTCCTCTCTACAAGATGGCTCGCAAGGGCCAGGAAATTGAGCGGGAGCCGAGGTTTGTGAGAGTGCATCGTTACGAGGTGACTCGAATCGAGCCTCCCGAGGTGGATTTTCGGGTGGTGTGCAGCAAGGGATTCTATGTGAGAACCTATGCGCACGACATTGGACAAAAACTTGGCTGTGGGGCGCATCTTGCCGCCTTGCGCCGGACTCGTTCCGGACACTTTACTTTAGAGCCGGGTCGGCACGCGACGTTTGAGATGCTCAAGGGCGGTCAGAAGCAGGAGACGCTCGACGCGATGCTCTCCCTCTATGACGTGTCGAAGTTACGCGGAGTCTGAGCCGAGCTCAGGGAGTCATGAGAACGCTGAATTCGATTCAGGAACTGGTGGAAGTGCCGGGGCCTGTCGCGTTGGCCATCGGTGTGTTTGACGGCGTGCATCCCGGGCATCAGGAAGTGATCCGTGCGGCTCAGGAGCATGCGCATCAGCACCAGGGGACAGCCGTGGTGATGACCTTCGAACCTCATCCGATGAGTGTATTGGCACCCGGATCGACGCCTCCCCGACTCTGCAGCCTAGATCACCAGAAGAAGCTTTTGGAGGGCATCGGAGTCACCCACCTCTTGATCTGTCCATTCACGGCTGAATTTGCCGAGACAGAGGCGTCCGTTTTTCTGGATCGCTTGATTGGGGCTGCTTCACCGCTGGGCTGCATCTCTGTGGGCTATGGGTGGAGGTTTGGGCGGCATGGTGCGGGTGATGTCCAGATGCTGATGGAGCGGGGGCAGGAAGATGGATTTGCCGTCTATGGTGTGCCTGTACTCACTCTGGATGGGGAGGTCATCAGCAGCACAAGGATTCGTGAGGCGGTGAAGGAGGGGCGCTTCGCGGATGCCAATCGATTGCTGGGTCGCCCGTACTCGGTGCTTGGGATGGTGTCGCGGGGCCAACAACTTGGGAGAACGATTGGGTTTCCCACCGCCAACGTGGAGACCGAGGATGGCTTGGTGCCTCCGAATGGTGTCTATGCCGTGCAAGCCTTTGCGGAGGGGCGCTGGCGTGATGCGGTCGCAAATCTGGGGACTCGACCGACGGTTTCGGATGGTGAGCCGTCACTGCGGCTGGAAGTCCACTTGTTTGACTTTCATGGGGACCTCTATGACTGCGAGATGGAAGTCTGCTTCATCAGGAAGCTCCGAGATGAACAGCGTTTTGACGGACTCGATGAACTGAAGGCGCAGATTGCCCGCGATGCAGAGAAGGCCAGGACCGTACTGGCGGCGGAACGATTCTTTGATGCGTAGACAGCCACAAAAAATGCCGCGCCCCTTCGATGAAGGACGCGGCAAACTTGACGGAATTCCAACCTAGGCCTGAAGTTCGGCGGACCAGAAGGTGGTCCAGTCATCGAGGTTGTTGAGATCCACGGCTCCCGGATTGACGGAGCCATCGTCGGGGAGGCCCGCGGCGTCGAGGATGGTCTTTCGGGTGTCGTCACCGTGGATGTAGCCGAGGATGGCAGCGTTGTTTTTGTAGATGCTGGCTTGGTCGAGCTTGGCCTCAGGTTGTTGTTTCAACCAGGCTTCCAGTTGCGCGTAACTGGGCTTGCTTTCGCGGATAAAGGTCAGGAACTTTTCACGGTCAATGCCGATGGCATCGAGAACCATCTGATCATAGCCCTGGCCACAGCCGGGATAGTCTGGGTGAAGTTTCCCGGCGGCTTCGAGAGAGGACTTTAGCCAAAGGCGAGGAAGGTGGCGGATGCCGAGTGGTCCGGCGACGGCGGAACTGATGAGAGGAACGATTTGGCTCATGAATGTGTTTGGGATGTGCAGGTTGAGATCAAGGATGGAATCCCATCCTTGAGCATAGAGGGAAACGTGAAGCAAGTTGCCCGGCTGTCACTCTTTTGCCCGCTCTAGCGAAGGGTCCGAGGAACAAAGGCGGAGTGCATGCCTGCGGCTTCGGCGGCATCGAGCCCGGACTGGCCGTCTTCGAGAACGAGGCAGGCTGCGGGATCGATGCCCATTTTTTCGGCGGCGAGTAGAAACATGTCCGGTGCAGGTTTCCCTCTGGCCACGTAGGCGGGCGTAACGATGACGTCGAACAGGTCGATCAAACCGGTGGCGGTGAGGCAACCTCGAACAATCGGTTCTTCGCTGCCGGAAGCAACCGCAAGCGGAAACCTGCCATGGAGGCTGCGAGCGAGTTCGGCGACGGGATGAATGGCGGCGACTTCTGGAATCCTTTGTTGAAAGATGTCAGCCTTCATG
>CAXBNA010000188.1:0-12871 GCA_963976915.1 uncultured Verrucomicrobiales bacterium | reverse complement strand
GCGGCGTGTCGAAGGCTATGATTTGAAAGAGAGCCTGGATCTGGTGGCGCTCGGGACGGTGGCCGATTTGGTGCCGTTGGTGGATGAAAATCGCCTTTTGGTTCGTCGTGGTCTGGAGGCGCTTGGTCAAACGAGCCGGGTCGGCTTGCGGGCGCTGATGGCCTCATCTGGGGTGGAAGGGATGCTGCAGACGCATCACATCGGGTTTCGTCTGGGGCCGCGGATCAATGCGGCGGGTCGATTGGACAAAGCGACCTCAGCCTTGGAACTGCTTCTTACTGAAGATCGCGTCTTTGCCGCGGAGCGGGCGACGCTGCTGGAGGAGCGAAATCGGGAACGGCAGGCGGTTGAGCTGGAAGTGCTTCAGCAGGCCGAGGCGATGCTTGAGGAGATGAATTTGGAAGACGCACCGGCCATTGTGCTGGGGTCGCGTGAGTGGCATCCCGGCGTGATCGGAATCGTTGCTTCGCGGATTTCGCGGAGGCTGCATCGTCCGACCATTCTGGTGGCGATTGACAAGACAGGGATGGGAAAGGGAAGCGGTCGATCCGTGACGGGTTTCTCACTGGTCGAGGCTATTGATGTTTGCCGGTCGCATTTGGTGAGAGGTGGCGGGCATGCGATGGCGGCCGGGATCTCCATTGAGGAGGAGAAGATCGAGGCCTTCCGAGTCGCGTTTTCCGAAGTGGCACGCACGGTTCTGAACGGATCGGACCGGACGCCGACGCTGGAATTGGATGCCGAGATCGAACTCAAGGACATCACTCCGAAATTTCTGGAGACGTACATGCTGCTGGAGCCGTTTGGGCAGAAGAACCACGAGCCAACCTTCCTGAGTCGCCACGTGATGCCACGTTTGCCGGGCCGGGTGATGAAGGAGAAACATCTTCGCCTTTTTCTCGACCAGTACGGCGCTCAAATGGATGCGCGCTGGTTCAATGCTCCCATCCAGAATTTGCCACCGCCTCCTTGGGACATCGCCTTCCGGTTGCAGCGGAGCTTCTTCCGTGGTGAGGAGAGGTGGACGGTGGTGATCGAGGATGCGCGGACTGCCGAGTAGAGTTGGGGCACAAAAAACCGGTTCGTTCGCGAACGAACCGGTTTGTGAGTCGAGTTCAAGTCCCAAGGCCAGGCTTACCAACCATAGCCCCCGAAGCCGCTGCCAAATCCCATGCCAAACGGTGAGCCGAAGCCCAACGAAGAACCGTGTCTAAAGGGCGATCCGAAACCGAGAGAGGGGCTGTAGCCGTAACGTGAACCGTAGCGACTGGAGGAGAGCATCACGGGCGAATACGAGCGGCGATAGCTTGTTGCAGTATATCTGGGCCGACCGGATTGGGCACGGTAGCCAAGCGGGTGACCACGGCCACGAAGGCCGAGAGATCTGACGGTGTGACTTTGTCCGCCAATGAATGCTCCACGGGCGAAGGTGCCGTTGGGACCGAGATAGGGATTCACGCAGGATGACAGAGTGAGTGCGCAGCCGAGGGCAGCAATACCGAGAAATCGAGTGAGGGATACTTGCATGGTTTTGGGTGGGTCGTTGGGGTGTGGGCCATCGGAACGGTGGCTTCAGTATTTCCGACCGATATTGGAATCTCAGCACTCAATGTTTGATCAAAATCGAGCGGGTTGATTGCGGCTAAATGTTGTAAGTATGATTGGAGTGAAAAATAGGAGACTGGTCCGCGAAGGATCCCGGCTTCCGTGAGGAAGCCGGGGCCGCAGTCAGCTTATGCGAAGGTTTACCAGCAGTAACCGCCAAAGCTGCTTCCGAGGCCAATCCCGAACGGTGACCCGAACCCGAATCCACTTCCGAAACGATTGTAGCTGTAGCGGCTGGGGCTGTAGCGATACGGAGAGTAGGAGCGACCGTAGTATGGCGTGCTGTAGTAGGAGCGGGAGTAGGACACCGGGTAAGAGGACCGGTTGTAGCTGCGGGAATAGGATGGATAGCCATATCGACTCCCTCCGATGTAGTACCGCTGATCGCGGCTTTGACCGATTTGCTGTCCTGCGAGACTCCCGAGAAGACCACCAATGGCAGCGCCCTGAAGGCCGCGTCCGCTTTGGTTTCCGATGATGCCTCCGAGCGCCGCACCGCCGAGTGCACCATACACGGTTCCGTTTCGTTCGTTGGGACCTGCGTAAGGGCTCACGCAGGAGGTGAGAGTGAGGAGGCAGCCGAGGGCACCAATGCCCAAGAATCGAGGAAGGGATGCTTTCATGGAGTTCGTGGTGTGTAGTGAGTGGATTGAAACAGAGTTTCCGAGTGGGAAACTCATTCCATTCTGACCGAAACTAACGACTCGACATTCAAGGAGCGATGAAAATAAACCGAATTGATTCTAGGTAATTGTGATAATTAGAATGAAGCTGGAAATTGTCATTTGAATCATTCATTTTCGACCCTGCGAAAGCAAAAAAACTGACGGCTTGTTGCTCGCCACCATGATGGTTCCATCATTCGAACATGACCATTGAGGAAGTCACCGAACGCATTCGGCAGTTTCGCGACGCGCGGGACTGGATGCAGTTTCACAATCCGAAGGAGCTGGCGATTGCCATCACGGCGGAGGCTGGGGAATTGCTGCAACACTTTGTGTGGCAGTCGCCCGAGCAGTCGGAGGCGCGGGTGAAGGATCGTCGGGACCAGATTCAGGATGAAATCGCCGATGTGGGAATGTTGCTCTTCGAACTCGCCGACAATCTGGAGATTGATCTCGGGCAGGCGATCCTGGCGAAGGTCGATCGAAATGAGGTGCGCTATCCGGTGGAAAAGGCGCGGGGTTCCAACGCCAAATACAACGAGCTGTGAACGAGGCTTCGGAAGATCCATCATCGACTCCGCATCGGCGGCGGCCGAGGTATTCGGGAAAGAATCCGAGGCGCTTTGATCAAAAGTACAAGGAGCTCAATCCCGAGCGCTACGCGGAAACCGTCGCGAAGGTGAAGGCATCCGGCAAGACACCCGCAGGTCAGCACATCCCGATCATGGTGGCGGAGATGCTTGGCGTGCTCAAGCCGCAGTCCGGCGAGCGGGCGGTGGATGCGACGCTGGGTTATGGCGGGCACGCCGAGGCGTTGCTGCAGCGGTTGCAGCCGGGAGGCATGCTGATGGGATTGGATCAGGATCCGATCGAAATTCAAAAGACGGAAGCGCGCCTGAGAGGATTGGGTTTTTCGGAGGAGCAGTTCGTTGACCGGCGGACCAATTTTGCAGGCATTATGCAGGCGTTGGCTGGGCTGGATTGGGCCGACGGCGTGGATGTGTTGCTGGCGGATCTGGGCGTGTCTTCAATGCAGATCGATGACCCGGCGCGGGGCTTCAGCTTCAAGCACGACGGCCCGCTCGACATGCGGATGAATCCGGGGAAGGGCGTGTCTGCGCGCGACTTGATTCGGAAGTGCTCGCGAGAAAAACTGTCGGTGATCTTGAGTGAGAACGCGGATGAGTCTCATGCGGAAGTGCTGGCGGAGGCCTTGGCCGGTGGCGACTATGCCTCGACGAATCGATTTGCAGAGGCCATCCAGGTGGCTCTCCCCAGCTATGTGGAGAGTGAAGACGCCGATGCTTGCGTTCGGCGGGTGTTTCAAGCCGTGCGCATCGCCGTGAACGAGGAGTTCACGGCGTTGGACACGTTTCTCTCGCTACTGCCCTATTGTCTCAGGCCAAGCGGGCGCGTGGCGATACTGACCTTTCATTCTGGCGAGGACCGCCGGGTGAAGAAGGCTTTCAAGGCGGGTCTCGAGGACGGACTGTATCAATCGATCAGCGACGAAGTCGTCCGTGCCTCACCCGCCGAAGTGCGCGACAACCCGCGCGCCAGTTCCGCGAAGTTGAGGTGGGCGGTTCGGGTCGTGTAGCCGTTTGGGAAGAGGTGAGGCTATCGTGGAGTGACCATGTTGTGGACATCTTGAACCAGTTCCCATGCGTCTTTTGAACTCGCGCCGAGATCTTCCCTCCAGTCGTGTCGTTCCCCTGTGTGAGCGATGAAAGTGACGTGAATCGTGGTGACGTTGCCGTGTTCGAGTTTTTGCTCAGGGTGTGCTTTTCGCCATCGGCTGAGTTCTTCGTCGGTCATTGTCAAAATGCCAGCTTGATGCTGAAACTCTCGCTGCGTGGTCTCAGCCCGACACGCCTTCTCAATCAGTTCCCACTTCTTGAACCACTGGGAAAGCTGATTTGCCGAGACTTTTCCAAGAAGCCCAGTCGTGGGCCTCTTCGCTGATGTAATCCTCACTGGCACTTTGTGATCCCAAACTTCGAAGTCGCCAGCTTCAGTGCGAATGACGGCAAGCTCAGCGAGGATGTAGCTTCCTCCATCATCGATTGTCTGAATGTTCACAAGAAAGCGAGCCGCCGGCCTTTCATAAATCGACACCGGGTCGTTCTCAGCACGTGTAGCTTGGTTGTGAGCAATCAAGAGAATGGCAACGCCTGCGATGAATGACGAGAATAGGCGTGATCGTGGTTTCACTGCGAGGGGCATACGTGATTGTCTCCCAAGAGTGGCACAAAAAAGGAGGCTGTTTCCAGCCTCCTTTTGAGGATTGGGGAAGTTCTTCCTGCGGACTGTGACGAGAGCTACAGCGCCGCAGCGACGGCTTCGCCAGTGATGCCGAGCTCTTTGAAGACGATGTCGCCGGGGGCGGACATGCCGAAGCGGTCGATGCCAATGACTTGGCCCTGGGTGCCGACGTATTTCCACCAGAGGGCGGAGACACCGGCTTCGATGGCGACGCGCTTGGTGCAGGCGGCCGGAAGGACGCTCTCCTGATAGGCGGCGTCCTGGCGATCAAAGCGTTCCATGCAGGGCATGGAGACGACGCGGACGCCGGGCTTGCCAGCGGCACTGGCGACGGCCCATTGCACTTCGGAGCCGGTCGCGATGACGATGGCTTCGAGGGCGGAGGATTCCTTCACAAGTACATACGCGCCTTTGAGGGTGCCCTCGCGGCGCTCAGCAGCGGAGGCGTGGGCGCTTTGGCTGGGGAGGTTTTGGCGGGAGAGGGCGAAGAGTGTTGGGCCATCGTTGCGGCTGAGGGCGGCGGCGAAGGCACCGGCGGTTTCCTCACCGTCGCAGGGACGGATAACATCGAGGTTTGGAATAACGCGGAGGCCGCTGACGGTTTCGACCGGTTGGTGGGTCGGTCCGTCTTCACCGACTCCGACGGAGTCGTGCGTGAAGATGTAGGTGACGGGCAGCTTGGCCAGGGCGGCGAGACGGATGCTCGGGCGGCAGTAGTCGGCGAACACCAGGAAGGTGGCACCGCTGGCGCGGAAGAGACCGTCGTAGGCGATGCCATTGCAAATCGCTCCCATGGCGTGTTCGCGGATGCCGAACCAGATGTTGCGGCCGGAAGGGTTCGTCGCGGAGAAGTCGCCGCCGTCTTTGATGTAGTTCTTGGTGGAACCGTAGAGGTCGGCGCTGCCGGTGATGAGGTGGGGGACCTTGGCGGCGAGGGCGTTGATCACTTTTTCTCCACAGGCGCGAGTGGCGGACTTGTCATCGGCAGCGAACTCGGGGATGGCGGCGAGGAGTTCCTCGGCGCTGAGGCTGCCGTTGCGGGCGGCGTCGAGTTCGGTCGCGAGGGCGGGATTGGCGGCGGCCCAAGCGTCGAAGGACATTTGCCATTCGGCCGCAGCAGCAGCGCGGCTGGCTTTGAGTTCAGCGAAGTAGCTTTTCACCTCGTCGCTCACATAGAAGCTCTGCTCGGGGAGACCGAGGCCCTTCTTGGCGCCTTCGACGAACTTGGCTCCACCTTCACCGTGGCCCTTGGCGGTGCCGGCGACTTCTGGGATGCCTTTGCCAATGATGGTCTTGGCGATGATGATCTTGGGCTTGCCGTTGTCGCTGGCCTTGGCGGTGTCGATGGCGGCAGCGATGGCGTCGAGGTCATGACCGTCGATGGTCACGGCGTCCCATCCGAGAGCGGTGTAGAGAGCTTGCGTGTCCTCGCTCTGGGTGACCTCAGCCATGGCGTCGAGGGTGACGTCATTGGAGTCGAAGATCACAATGAGGTTATCGAGGCCATTGTGCGCGGCAAAGGCCACAGCTTCGCGTGCAACACCTTCCTGGAGGCAACCGTCACCGGCGAGGGCGATGACATGATTGTCGATGATGGTGTGGTCGGCGGTGTTGTACTTGGCCGCCGCCATCTTGCCGGAGAGAGCATAGCCGACGGCGTTGCCGATGCCTTGACCCAGGGGCCCCGTGGTGGACTCGACGCCTGGTGTCTCGTGGAACTCAGGGTGGCCTGGCGTGATGGAATGCAGTGCACGGAAGGCGGCGACGTCATCGATGGACACGGCGTAGCCGCTGAGGTGGAGCCAGCCGTAGAGGAACATGGAGCCGTGTCCCGCGGAGAGGATGAAGCGGTCGCGATTGAGCCATTTCGGATCAGCGGGATTGCAGACGAGTTTTTCGCCGAAGAGGACGGCACCAATATCGGCGGAACCGAGAGGCAGGCCGAGGTGGCCGGAGGAGCATTTGTGGACGGCGTCCATGGCGAGGCCACGGGCTTCATTGGCGGCTTGAGTGAGCAGGGTGTTGTTCATGTGCAGAAAGCTTGGGGCAAGGAGCGGGGAGTTTTTGAAAACGCACCATCGAGCGACCGGGCGCGGGGATGCGAGACATATCCGCCACGGCGCAAGGGTCAAGGGAAGGTTGGGCTGCCTTGCGCTGGCTGGCGCACGGGATTAGCGTCGGATCATGGCTTCTCCGATCGCTCTCCAGTGTCCCTCATGCGCGTCGCCGCTTAGTGCGGAGGATTTCAATCCTGAGCACGGGTTCATCAAGTGTGGCTACTGCAATGCCTTGATGACGCTGCCCCAGTCTGCCGAGAAGAGAAGCGACGGGAAGGCCTCCTTTCGAGAAAGAGGTGAAGTGCCGATGCCGGCGAGAGTGCGATTGGAAAACACCCCCCATGGCTTGGCGATCCTGCGACGTTGGTTTTCCCCGGCGATCCTATTTTTGGTGTTCTTCTGCATTGCTTGGGACGGGTTTCTTGTCTTTTGGTATTCGATGGCCTTTGCGATGAATGGGCCGTTCATCATGAAGATCTTCCCGATTGCGCACGTGGCGATCGGGGTGTGGCTGACGTATTTCACCCTTGCCTCCCTCTTCAATACGACGCGAATCGCAGCGGAGCGTGGGGAACTCGTGGTCAAACATGGCCCTGTGCCATGGGCCGGAGGAAAAAGGCTCAATGCCTCAGAAGTGGATCAGCTTTTCTGCAAAGAGAAGGTGTCGCGGAGCAAGAACGGCATCCGATACACCTACGGGGTGTGGGCGGCGATGAAGGATGGCTCTTCCGCGAAGGTCATCGCTGCCAATCTGGAGATGGACCAGGCGCTGTTCATCGAGCAGCGCTTGGAGAAAGCACTGGGGATTCGCGACCGCGAGGTGCCGGGGGAGTTGCCAAGGTAGAAGAAAGACACCCCTGACCATTCGAAGGGCAGGGGTGCCTGATTGCTGGGGATTGAAATCAATACGTGATTGATGCGCCAACGTAGAAGTTTCGACCGTAGGCAGGGTCTATCCCGTCACCGCGAACGCGGGCGTGATACTCTTCGTTGAAGACGTTGTTCAGGCCGGCGATCAGGGAGAGATTTTCGCAGAGCTTCACCTCGGCGGTGAGATCCCACACCATGTATCCGGGGATGAATCGGTTGGCGACGGCGGTGTCCGAATTGCTGTGGTCATCGATGATGGTGCCCATGAACGAGACTTTGCAGCGATCTTTGAAGCTGTAGATGGCCCCGGTGCGCAGGAGATAGTCGGGTGCGAACTGGGGTGTGTTACCATCCGCCAAGCCGCCGTCGATCTCGGCTTCGAGAAGTGAGACGTTGGTGAAGAGGTTGAGAGACCCGAGGCGGCTCAGGTTGGTCTGGCTGCACCAGGCATCGAAGGCTCCGAAGATGTCGACTTGGAGCGCGGCATCCCAACCGTAGTTGATCGAGCGTCCCACGTTGGTGAGCAGGCCACCTGCAGCACCGTACTTGTCATCGAGGTCGATCAGGAAAAAGGCGGTGTCGAAGGCAATCCACTCGCGAGGTGTGCCGCGGTAACCGATCTCGTAGCTCCAGCTAAGCGCGGCGTCCGCGTCGCTGGCGGTGCCTCCGACTCCAGGAATCAGGGATTGGGTGAAGACCGTCGTGCGATAGCTCTGGGAGACATTGGCGTAGAGTTCGGTCTCATGCCCGAGATCGTAGGCGATGCCGAGTCCGAAGAGGGGCTGAATGTCGAGTTTGGAGTTGTTGGTCTCGATCATGGCAGGCGTGGTGAAGTCCTGGCTGACGATGTCTTGATTGACCATCTCGAGGCGGAATCCTGGCGTGATGGAAAGGCGCCCGAAGGTGAATTTGTTCTCGGCGAAAATGCTGCCGTAGATGGTGTTGCGCTGAGTGTCGCGGAGGAGAATGCCGTCGTTGGACGTCGGCGTGGCTCCGAGTTTGTCGGTCCGGGGAGAGTGGGCGATGTAGAACTGCGCCCCGCCGGTGAAGGTGTGATCGCCACCCCAGGCACTGTAGTCGTGGCGAATGCGAGGTTCGATGCCGTAGTTGTAGAACTCTTGTTCCTGAACGTTCGTGGTCCCGGCTGCGGGGACTGGCACTCCAAATCCACCTCCGGTTTGCCGACGGCTCATGCGTCCGTAGTAGCCGCCCCAGGTTTTGATGCTGATCTCCGTTTGCGCTGAGAAGCTGTGCTGGAACTCGATGGACCCCGCGTGGCGCTTCAGCCAGAAACGATCATTTGGGCGGGTAATCTGATCGCGATTGGCGGACATGGCGGCTGCGGTCAGACCTCCAGGTTCCCCGTGTTCTTCCTCGTAAATATCGACGGCAAAGATCCAGCGGGTGGCTTCGCTCAGGGTGTAGACGAGTTTCAGGTGGCCGGCATCGATGGCGTAGTCGCTGTTGGCCGAGCGGAAGCCATCGGACTCACGATGATTGAAGTAGCCCAGGTAGCCAAGCTTTCCACTGGTGCCATCGATGGAGGTGTAGGTGGAAAAGTAATTGTCAGTGCCGAACGTGTTTTGGGTTCGGAAACCGAACTCACGATCCCGGCGTGGCATGTTGGTCACGTAGTTGAGAGCTCCGGCAGGTTGGGGGCCGTACATCAGCGAGCCGCCGCCACGAATGAACTCAATGCGGTCCACAACTTCCAGCGGCGGTGTGAAATAAGCCTCTGGGTAGCCAAAGGGATCGGCGTGGATGGGGATGCCGTCCTTCAGCACTTGGAAGAACTGGGCGCGGTTGGGTTCGCCTATTCCGCGATACCCAATGCTGACGAGCGGATTGGTTTCTTCCTCATAGAGCAAACCGGGAGTCAGCGCGAGCGCTTGGCGGTAGTTGTTGGCTTGAACCTCCGGAAAGGCGTCCAGATCGATGACGCTGGTGCGCTTGCCCGCAAAGATCTTCGTGCCCTCAACAGGTGGCATGAATGGGTACTGAATCACGCTCTCGCTCTCGGCTTCGCCGTAGACGAGGACCTCGGAAAGCGTCGTCTCGGAGTTCGAGGTGGAGTCAGCCGTGGCGTTCTGAGATTTGACGATGGGCTCGTTGGCGGAGGCTTGAATGGAGGGAAGCTCTTCGAAAGCGGAGGGATCGATCTCAACGTTTTGGGCGATAGCAGACGCCGCAGAGATCAAGGCGACGGCAGGGAATAGGCATCGGCGGAGCAGGTGCTGCGGGACGGTACGAGGTGAGAGAAGGAGTTGATGATCCATGGTGTTGCTAATGAGATTCAGTCGCAAGTGATGCGAGTTGCTATGGTGTCCGGATGTTTGAGGGGTGCAACTTCTTTTTGCGATTGAGTCGCAAGAACATTTTGACAGGCGTTTCTTTCGGGTGAGTTTTCAAGCCCGACCTCCGTTCAGTCTGCCTGTCATGTCTGCTTCCGCCCTTTCCATCTCCGCTGCCGCACCGGCAAAGCGTGGGAGCCTGGCGGGAGCGAGTCCACAGCGGGGCATCCCCTCAGTGGGCCGTTCCAGTTTGTTTAGGGCCCCGGTGGAGGATCATTTTGCGCTGGCTTGGACCACGGCAGTGAGCTCGCTGATCTTGGCCGTGGGAATCTTGGGTTGCTTTCAGCCTGATATCCTTCTGGAGATCACCCTTGGTGGCGACTCCGGCAGAGCGTCCGGGGATGATGTGGTTGACGCGACGATGGCTGAGCTGTCGATGATGGAGCAGCAAGCCGTGGCGGTGCAGGAGACGGTGATGCGACCTGAGATTGAGCCGGTGGAGATTCCTCTGGAGCCTCCCGTGGTTTCAGATCTCCCGGAACTGATTCCCGCATTGACGGACGAGGATGTGTTTTCCGTACCTTCCGCGCCGCCGATTGAGAAAGCGTTGACGCCGGTGGATCCCGTTCCAAAGCCTGAGGTTAAGAAACCGGCTCCGTCCGCTCCGACACGCACCCGTTCTTCAACTTCCGAGACGACCACGCGTTCGACCGGAAGCTCAGGCGGATCGACCTCTGGCAGTGGGTCAGGCACAGGATCCTCAAGCACGGGGTCCGGGGGGAAGGGGTCCTTTCCTCAGCCGTCGTATCCCAGCTACGCAAGGTCGCGAGGCATGGAAGGCACCGTCACGGTGACCATCTATGTTGCTTCCGATGGCTCGGTCAGTTCGACCAAAGTTTCCGGTTCCAGCGGCCACACGACGCTGGATCAGCACGCGGCGTCCTGGGTTCGCCGGAATTGGAAGTTTCCAGCGGGTGCCGCCAAGACCTTTCGAGTGCCCATCGTGTTCCGGCTTCGTTGATTTGAGACGCAGCGGCATGCGGCTTAAAAACTCACGACCAGAGACATTTCGCCTCCTTTATTCATGATCCTATCCAACATCCTCATCGACTTCTTCATCGACGGCGGCCCCATCATGTATCCGATCCTCGTGGTCGCGGTCGCGGCGGTCTGTATCATTGTCGAACGTACTTTCTGGTGGTTGACGCTGAGCTCCCGACGTGACTCGAAGCTTCTAGACAAGGTGTACGCCGCCCTGGAAACCGGCGACTCAACGGAGGCAATCGCGCTTTCGGAAAAAACGCGGGATCCGGTGGTGCGTATGATTCATCATGGGCTCAATCACCGGCACAGCTCGCTGGAAGGGGCCTTGCAGGTGGCGGCGGGTCACGAACTTCGCAACGCAGGCCGATTCCTCACGGCGATGGACACGATTGTGACACTGGGTCCGTTGCTGGGGTTGCTCGGAACGGTGACTGGAATCATGGGATCGTTCACCTCCATTGGGGATTCCGAGCTGGCCGTGGAAAAAGTGACCGGCGGGATCGGCGAGGCGCTGATTGCAACTGCGGCAGGTCTTGGGATCGCGATCACGACGCTGGTGCCGATGAACTACTTCCACTCGCGCATCGCGGCGTTGCAGTTTGATCTCGAAGCCGCAGCCAACAACGTCACTCTGCTCGCGGCCCAGCATGGGTTGACCACGGTGAAGCCGAACGCCTGATGAAGATCAACTCGCCACTGCCCCAGCGGAAGACCCGCCTGGAGATCATCCCGTTGATCGACGTGATGTTTTTCCTTCTGGCTGCCTTCATGATGGTGAGCCTGACCATGTCGAAGCAGCAGACGATCAAGGTGAACCTGCCCGTGGCGGCGTCGGCTGAGAGTGACTTCAAGCCCGACATGATCAACATCGCCGTGAACGCGACGGGCGATCTGTTTCTGGATACCGACGCCATCACCCTGCCGGACTTGCAGGCGAAGCTCGAAGATCGTTTCGCCTTGGCCAAGGAGACGCCGGTTTACATCAGTGGCGACGTCGATACTCGCTTTGAAGATCTTGTTCGAGCACTCGACATCGCTCGAAAGGCAGGCTTCACGAAGGTGGCATTCAACGTCAAGCCGGTCGATGCGGCGGGCGGGAGCGCGGTTGCACCGCAAGCGGGTGAATCACGATGAAGCGGGTTTTTACCATTCTTCTGATGTTGGTGGCGCTCGGATTGTGCGTGATCTCGGTCGTGCAATGGAAGCGTGAGGTCACCCTGCGTTTGGAGATCGAGTCTTTGACGAGCGAGCTGAACAGCGAGCGCGACGCTCGTTTGGCTGCGGAGGAGCAGGTGGTGGTTTACAAAAAGGAGATCGAGCGCCTGACAAATCTGCGCGACGAGATGGAGGCGAGGTTGAATGAAGCCACGGAGCGTGTGGCAGTGCTGGAGGAGGATGTCGTGGGCCGTGGTCTGAGCATCGCCGCTCTGATGAACGAGCTGCGGGCGATGGAGAATGAGTTGTCTCAACTCCGACCGTTGGCGTCACAGGGGGCGGAATCAGTGGAGGAGCGCAACAGCGCGGTGACTCAGCAGAACGAGGTGATTCAGAAACAGAATGCGATGCTAAAGCAGGTGACGACAGAGCGAGATTCCGCGATCACGAAGCTCAATGAGCAGATGCGGGAGTACAATGCGCTGGTCGAAAAGTACAACGCCTTGGCCAAGAAACTCTGATCTCAGGGAGTGCCGGTTTGTCACCGCCGTGGAGCGTCTCAAATGATGGGGCTCTCGTGTTGAGGGTGGAGTGCGACCTGAGGAACTGCGTGGCGGGTTCCGATGTGCTTGGAAGGCGGGCAGGGAAGGAGTTCGTGCTGCGACGTCGGGCTGTTGTGACGGGCTGAAGCCCAGGACTACTTTTCGTCCTCAGGCTTGCACTTGCAGATCCACTCGGGGGCATTGCAGCCTTCGCAGTTCTCGGTGTTGTACTCGAAGCGGGCCGTGATGGTCTTGGCGTCGGCGGAGTTCTTGTACTGAAGGATGAGCCAATCGCCTTCCTTGATGGTGGGCAGCGTGAAACTGGTGGCTGCTTTCGTGACGTCGAGTTTCTGAGGGGAACTCCGGTCGCCCGTGACGGC
>CAXBNA010000187.1:0-12973 GCA_963976915.1 uncultured Verrucomicrobiales bacterium | reverse complement strand
CTCCACGAGGACCAAGGCATCGCCCATGACGTCTGGGCAGGTGCTTGGTGCGCACCCGAGACCGGTCTCTTCCAGATCGAAGCCGACTGCCAGCCGAAAGATGCCGATGCCTGCCGCGCCGGCTTGATCAACGAGATCCGGCGAATGCAGAGCGAGCCACCTGCGCTGGCGGATCTCGCCAAGGCAGTCAGAGCCACCACCGCTGGACAAATCCGATCACTAGCCACGACACGCGGCCAAGCGGCCATCCTCGGCCACAGTTGGCTCACCATCGGCAGCTTTGACTACCCCAGCCAATACCTGGGCTCGATTTCCGCCCTCCGCCCCGAAGACATTCAACGGGTGGCCTGCGACTACCTCAATATCGAAACGGCCTGCCTCGCCGAACTGGGTCCCGATGCAGAGTCGAAGGCAGGCATTTCAACGGCCACCGCCCAGCGAGCCGACGCCCTGCCAAAGCGGTTCCATCTCTCGAACGGTCTCACGGTCATTCTCCAAAGCAATCCGAGACTCCCTCTCGTCTCCGTACGCGCCGAGTTTTTGGCTGGCATCCTCGCCGAATCCGACGAGACGGCGGGCCTGACCATGGTCACGGCCGAAATGATCGTCAAAGGCACGAAGCATCGGACCGCGCTTCAGATCGCTTCCGAACTGGAAAACCTCGGAGGCCACCTCCGATGCTCCGCCGACGCCCATCGCCTCGTTCTGGGAGCCGATGTCATGAAAGAGGATGTCTTGCAGGCGCTCGATCTCTTGAGCGATCTCGCCGGCCATGCCACCCTGCCGAGCGAGGCCCTCCCGGACGTGATCAAACACCAGGTCGCGGCCATTCAGGAAGAACGCGAGGATCCATTGACCGTCGCCCTTCGACGAGCTCGGCGTGAGATCTTTGCGGACCTTCCCTTCGCCCGCACAGCGCTCGGAACGGAGTCCTCGGTACCCTCGCTGAAAGTCACCCACTGCCGTGAGCTCATCGATCAGACGCTTTGTGGCAAAAATGGCGTCATCTCCGTCTTCGGAGACATTGACGAAGCATCCATTCTTTCCGCACTGGAAGACGGCTTTGGAAAGCTCCCTTCGGGTGAACGTCCCATCGATGCGCGTCGTGTCTGGAATGGCTCGTCGCCGTCAGGAGAGTGGGAAGACCGACTCGACAAGAAGCAGGCCGTCATCGTCATCGGCTTCCGGGCCAACGGCCTCCTTCATACGGACACACCCGTTCTCTCCATCATCGACGAAGCCTGCAGTGACATGGGTTCCCGACTCTTCAATCGCATCCGCGAAGAACTCGGACTTGCCTACTACGTCGGAGCACAATCCTTCGCCGCCATGGGGGCAGGTGCCTTCTACTTCTACGTCGGCACCGATCCACAGAAAGCGCAGGATGCCGAAAAGGAGATGCTTTCACTCATCGGCGACCTAGCCAAGAACGGTCTCTCGGACGAAGAACTCAGCCGCGCCAAAACCACATGGAGATCGTCCTGGCTTCGATCGCAGCAAGGAAGCGCCGCCATGGCGGATGCCTGTGCTTGGAACGAACTCAATGGCCACGGGTTTGATCGTTTTCAGCGTCTCCCGGACATCGTCAAAGCGATCACCAGCGCCGACGTCCGCCGAGTCGCTGCCGTCTACCTGGATCCGGCCACAGCGTTCATCACACGTGTGATGCCAGCCTGATTCGCCTTTCTCGAACGCGAGGCCACAAAAAACCCGCTGCAACCGAGGATTGCAGCGGGTTAAATATGGAAGCCGGAAAAGACTTACTCGCCTTTCTTTTCGCCGTCCTTCGCACCTTCGAGCGGCGTGATTATTGGACGATCCTTCAGCTCAGGCCAGATCAACCATTCGGTCTTGCTGCCGTCTTTGAGGATGAACGAGATCAGGAACAATTCCTCAATACGGTCCGTCAACGTTTCTTGCGAAGTGCGGACGGTCGCGTGGACGTAGCCCTTGTCTTTCTCCTCGACCAGGCAGAGAACATCGATTTTGAGCGTCTCCTTCTTGCGCTCCATCACTTCATCGGAGGCGTTGATCCGGTCATGCCAGGCCACACGGTCGGCGATGTAAAACTCTTGGGGGGTCATCTTTTCCAATTCCCGAAGGTCCTTCACTCCAAATCGCTCCAGCATCGCGGACTCCTCAGACATGGTCGGGGCCGTCTTGATGATGGCGACCGTCTCCTTCTGCTTGCGTTCCAATGAACTCGGCAAAAGCAATGCAGCTGCCGTTGTCCAGTCTTGGGAAACCACCGAGGTGAGATACTTCTTCACCAACTCCGCACAGGGATGGTCCAGTTCCAAGACCTCGGAACGAGCGGATTGGGGTGCAAAAACGAAAGTGGCGGCAAGCGCGACGGCGGCAAAAAGGCGGACAGGTTGCATACAGGCTTTGTTGACCAAATTGGGACAGAAAACGTTCAGAACGCTTCCTTTACCGCTGTCGCCATTCGGCGTCAATGAAAGAAAGCCTTCTCATCGGACCCGCAAACACCGGTCCAGCGGGGGTGATTGCATCAACCTCACATCTCCTCCCGGCACCCGAGTTGAGATCGGTCAGAAAAGTCATTGCGTCACAACTCGCTTTCTTCTGAAATCGACACCTCGATTCCCACGTTTCCTCTGCCCATCATGACCACCACTGCCACCACCACCGGAAACGGCGCCCGCGCCGACATGAGACTCTTCTGGGCCTGCTTCATCGCCTTGGTCGCCACTTCATTCATTTTCGGCGTGCGCGCCAACACGATTGGAGAGCTTCAAAACGCCTTCAACCTGTCCGAAGCACAGAAAGGCAACATCAATGGCGTGGGCATGTGGCCCTTCGCTCTGAGCATCATTGTCTTCAGCCTCATCATCGACAAGATCGGCTACAAGACGGCGGCAATCTTCGCCGTCGCCTGCCACACCGTCTCCCTCATCCTCACGCTCCGCGCCACCGGATACGAATCCCTTTACTGGAGCACCTTCCTCGTGGCCGTGGCCAATGGCACGGTCGAGGCCTTCATCAATCCGGTCGTTGCCACGCTCTTCAGCAAGGAGAAGTCGAAGTGGCTGAACATCCTTCATGCGGGCTGGCCTGCGGGGCTCGCCCTCGGTGCGCTGTTCACCCTCCTCTTCGCCGAAAGCGGATGGCAGGTGAAGTTTGGCCTCTGCTTCATTCCGGTGGTGATCTATGCCTTCCTCATCCTTCCGAGGAAGTTCCCGGTCAATGAACGCGTCGCCGCCGGAGTGAGCTATCGAGACATGCTCGGTCAAGTCGGAGGCATCGGCTTCTTCGCCATCGGAGCCCTCTTCTTTGCTGCCGTCATGCAGATGCTCAATCAGCCTGCCTCACTGGGCATCACCCTCGGAGTGGGCGCTGCCGTCGGAGTTGTTGCGGGGCTCTACACCCGCTCGCCTGGCAACTGGCTGTTCCTCGTTGTCCTCCTGACGATGGGCCCTCTGGCCACAGCCGAACTCGGCACCGACGGATGGATGCCCGAGTTGTTGAAGCTCTCCGGCCCCAACGTCCCACACTTTGAGACTTGGGTCTTCGTCTACACCTCCGTCATCATGACCGTTCTTCGCTTTTACGCAGGGCCCATCGTGCATCGCTTCTCACCGATTGGACTGCTCGTCGTCAGCGCGATGGTCGCCATCGGTGGCCTCCTGTTCCTTTCCAACGCGACGGGGTATGTCATCCTCGCCGCCGCCACCATCTACGCCTTCGGCAAGACCTTCCTCTGGTCCACCACGCTTGGCATGACCTCCGAGCAGTTTCCCAAAGGTGGTGCCCTGACGTTGAACGGAGTCTCAGCCGTCGGCGTTCTCGGACTGGGCATCCTGGGGGCTCCATGGATTGGGATTCAGCAAGACCTCGAGACGGACAAACAACTCACCGCCACCAACCCCGCCCTCTATCAGAAAGTGGAGGGTGAAGCCCGCCAGACCTTCATGGGTGAAGTCCCCAGCCTGGATCAGGCCAAGGTCAAGACTCTCTCGGAGGAAGACCAGGCGGCGCTGGAGAAGATTCAAGCCGCCAGCAAGCAAGGGAGTTTTGTGCGCATCGCCACCCTCCCCACCTTCATGCTCGTGTGCTACTTGGGCCTGTTCTTCTACTTCAAAACCAAGGGCGGATACAAACCCGTCGAACTCGACCACGCCGAAGACGCCGAACCGGGCTTCTAAGAGCCGCAAACCCAGATCCCTGAACAACGAACCGTCTCCGCCATGAACCGCCGCCATCTTCTTCACACCTCCCTCGCCGCCGCTGCTGCGGGACTTTTCCCAGGGCTCTCCTCACGCGCCCGAGCCGCCATCATCGACCAGGCCGCCGCGGATGCCGCCTACACCATCAAAAACGCGGGCATCAAACACAGCGTCATGGGCTGGTGCTTCAAGCCGATGGATACCAGCGAGTTGATTGGCCATTGCGCCGCCATCGGACTCAAGGGCATGGAGGGCATCGACAGGAAATTCTACCCCGAGGTCAAAGCAGCCGGCATGGACATCTCCCTCGTCAGTGGTCACAGCTTTGCCAAGGGGCCATGCAATCCGGCCAACCGTGAGGAAGTCATCGCCAAGCTCACCGAGGGCATCGAGGTCGCAGCCCAGGTCGGCTCAAAAAAGGCCATCACCTTCACCGGCATGCGTTTTGATGGCATGGACCACGACAAAGCCGTCAAAGACTGTCTCGACACCTGGAAGGAAGTCCTCCCTTTGGCGGAGAAAAACGGCATCACCCTCGTCCTGGAGCACCTCAATTCCCGCGACGACACTCACCCGATGAAAGGCCATCCCGGCTACTTCGGAGACGATGTCGATTTTTGCATCGACCTCGTCAAACAGATGGGTTCAGAGAATTTCAAGCTGCTCTTCGACATCTACCATGTCTCCATCATGAACGGCGACATCATCCGCCGCATCCGACTCTTCAAGGACTACATCGGCCACTACCACACCGCTGGGAATCCGGGCCGTTGCGAACTCGACGAGCACCAGGAAATCAACTACCCAGCCGTCATTCAAGCCCTCATCGAAACCGGCTACCACGACTTCGTCGCCCACGAGTTCATCCCAACTTGGGACGATCCCATCCTCGCGCTTCGGCACGCTGCCATGGTTTGCGACTTCTGACCTTAGACATCCACCTGCGGAATACACTCCGCCACACCGCCCTCTCAGGGATGTGAATCGACGCCACTTCCTTGAAGCTGCCGCCACGGGTTCGGCGGCAGTTGTTCTCCCGGATCAACTCTCAGCCGAGCAAACCCCGCGCCGCTGGACCTCAGGCAAGCAACGGGTGTCGTTGCTCGAACTCTTCACCTCCGAGGGCTGCAGCAGTTGCCCGCCCGCCGGCCGTTGGTTCTCCGGTCTTCGCAACGATGACCGCCTCTGGACGGAGTTCGTTCCCCTCGCTTTTCACGTGGATTATTGGGACAACCTCGGCTGGAAAGATCCCTTTTCCGACCCTGCCCACACCCTCCGGCAGCGCGCCTACGCCACCCTCTGGCAGAGCGACACCATCTACACACCGGGCTTCGTTCTCAATGGCCGGGAATGGCGCCGTTCCAGCAGCGCACGTCCGGCACTCCCGCCCAAAACGCGGGCCCCGGTCCTCTCCGTCGTACAGACCGCCTCCCACACCTTCGCCATCAGGTTCGAATCGGAATCGGAATCGGACAAACCAGCAACGCTCATTTTCAACCTCGCCCTCCTCGGAATGGAAGAAATCTCCGAGGTCACCCGAGGCGAAAACGCGGGCCGGACGCTCCTTCACGATTTCATGGTGCTCGCCCACCAACGAGCGGTCGCAAACGAATCCTCCACGACTCTCAGAGTCACGCATCCAAAGGCCAAGGCTGTCGCTGCCTGGGTCAGTGCCCCCAACAATCCGACGCCCCTCCAATCGACCGGAGGGTGGCTGAGATAGATGCCCGCCACTTCGAGATGAAGCACTCCGGGTCCAGCCAAAAAAAATGAGCCGGACGCAACGTCCGACTCACCCAATGGATCGAAAAATCCGACTCGAGGTCGATCGACACTCAAGGGACTTATTTTCCGTAGCCCGCTGCCGCCGATCCATCTGCATTGAGATGGCCTGTGACCCAAAGGAGTCCCCGGGTGACCAGTTCGAGGTAGCGAGCATCGGCGACGGTTTCGTTGAAGTGACCGATCGTGGTGGAAAACACCTTGGTCTTCTTTTCGCCATACTCATTCGTCCACGCGACGACGGCTTCGGCTTCAGTGCCCTTGGCATCTGCGGCTCTTTTCTCGCCCTTTTTCAACTTCGGGAGCTGGATCTGCTTGGCGGAGGCAAGGGCGTGAGCCGTCGGAAAGACCTGGATGTTGTTGTAAAGCTCTTCAGGCAGCGTGGTCCAGTCTTCCATACCTTTGGAGATCGGGTGCTCTTTGTCCGTGTAGGCGATGTCCATCGGTTCCTTGGGACCGTGCCCTGTGGATTGGATACCGATGTATTCATACCAGCCCGCATTGTCCGCTCCGGCCGCGACAGGCTCCTTGAAGTTGTCCCAGCGATAACTATGCATCGCGCAATGGAGATTGACGGCGGGAGTGCCGCTGCGATGGGCATCAAGGATGCGCTTCACGTAGGCGCGGTCCGTCACGTTGGCCGAGCACTCGTCGTGAAGGATCACGTCGAAATCCTTGGCCCAGTCCTCAGATTTGTAGATCTCAAACGTGGCCTCGGTCGTGGTGTCGGGATTGTAAGCAATGTCGACGACCGCATTGATCCGCGACTCAATGCCTTCCTTGAGAATCATCTGCTGCTGCTCGTAGTCATGGCAGCAACCTCCCGCGACGAGGAGAATCCGAAGCGGCTTGGCCTCGGTGTCAGCCGCTTGCGCGAACCACATGGAGCCAGCCGCGATGCCAGCGAGGAGGAGAGGAAGGATGATCTTTTTCATGAAGAGATTGTAGAACGGAAAGGATACGGGCGGGCTTTCGGGTGATTCAAGATCGTTTCGGGTGTCTGGGATCCAAAACGTAGAAGGTGTCTGGGATCCAAAACGTAGAAAAAATAGATTCCCAGCCCCCAGCATCCCTGAAAGTCCGCGTTGCGCGTCTCCGTTTAGAAGCGTAGTTACTAACATCATGAGTGCGACCCCCATCTTCCTCGCCATTGGCCCTCTCGGTACTCCCGAGTTGATCATCATCGGCATTCTTGTCCTCGTTCTTTTCGGGGCCAAAAAGCTGCCAACCTTTGCCCGGAGTCTCGGTAAGAGCATGGGTGAATTCAAAAAAGCTCGCGATGAGTTCGAGACCGAACTCCACAAAGCCCAAGAAGAGGTGGAAACTCCCACCATCCAAGCGCCCAAGGAAAAGCGCGAGCCAGTTCCAACCTCGAGCGACGTCTGATCGATGCGCCCGGTCGGGAAATCCACCTTTTCCTCGGTCTCGAAAAGCGCTGCCACCTTGGCGGCGCTTTTTTGTGCCATCACCGGATTTGGCCAGCAAAAGGCGACAACGCCGGACTCTGCGGAGCGAGTCGTCATGTGCTCCTACAATCTCAGGAACTGGCTCATCATGGACCGGTTCAACGGCCGTGAGGTCGTGAAGTCCTCACCCAAACCGGAGGCGGAAAAGGCTCGAATCATCGCGGCTTTGAAGACCATTCAGCCGGACATTCTTGGCGTCTGTGAGATTGGCAGCGAAGCAGATCTGCGAGAACTCCAAGGCCTGCTAAAAAATGCAGGGATCGATTTGCCCCACTTTGAAGTCGCCCACGGCGGCGATCCCTATCGCCAACAGGGTCTCCTGACGCGGTTCCCCATTGTCAGTCGCCAATCCCAAACCGATCTCTACTATGAAATGGGTGAGTCCACCCTGCCCTTCCAACGCGGCATCCTCGATGTGGCCATCGAACTTCCCCGCGGCCATGTCCTGCGCTGCGTCGGTGTCCATTTAAAATCCAAGCGCGAAGTCCCTGAGGGTGATCAAGCGCTGATGCGTCGCAACGAAGCCCGCCTCCTGCGCAAACACCTCGACTCCATCCTTGAGGAGAATCCAAAGCAATGGATCGTGGCCTATGGCGATTTCAACGAGCACCGAAACGAGCCTCCGATCAAAGACATCATCGCCAGTCGTGCCAGCCCCAAGTACATGGTCGACGCCGTCATCCGCGATCTCGACGGCGAGGTGTGGACGCACTTCTGGGACTCCGCCGATTCCTACTCACGGTTTGACTACTTTTTCCTGAGCCGCGCACTACGTCCCGTGATCGACTGGAACCGAAGCTTCATTTACAAGGAGCGGGAGTTTGACCAAGCCAGCGATCACCGGCCCATCGTCCTCTCGATTCAGTTGACCGATTCATGATCCAGTCCGTCCAACGAAGGGCGATCCAACTCGACGATATCTCGAAAAAGTCGCCTGCGCCGTGAAGAATCCCGCGCTCAACCGCGTGTACCATTCTTCCATGACTCTGAAATCCGTTCTCCTTCCGCTCGCGTTCCTCACAGCAACGCTTGCCGTTCCGACCACCTCACCCGCACACGAGGCTGCCGCCCAAATGGCGGAGGTTGCCAACACGCTCCTCGGGACGCTCAGCGACGAACAACGCGACATCGCGACCTTTGAATTCGCCGACGAAGAGCGCGAAAACTGGCACTTCATTCCCCGGGAGAGGAAGGGGCTCTCAATGAAGGTGATGACACCCCAGCAGCGCCTGCTCACCCATGCCCTGCTCAACACCGGCCTGAGCTTCCGCGGTGCGGCTAAGGCAGTCACCATCATGAGTCTTGAGGAAGTCGTATTTCAGATGGAAGGCCCGGAGTCCAGAGCCAAGCGCGATCCGGAACAGTATTTCGTCTCCATCTTCGGCAAACCCAGCGCAAAAGGAACCTGGGGTTGGAGAATTGAGGGGCATCACATCTCGATGAACTTCACCATCAAGGACGGGCAGCTCGTTCGCGCCACCCCTTCCTTCTTCGGAAGCAACCCGGGCGAAGTTCGCGAAGGCCCGCTGGCCGGACTCCGCGTCTTGGGCACGGAAGAACAACTCGGCCGCACCCTTGTGAAGTCATTGACGGCGGAGCAAGCCGCCAAAGCGATTTTCGACCAAACAGCTCCCAAGGAGATGATCACTGCAGCAGAGCACAAGGTCAGCCCGATCGATCCCAAGGGTCTGAGCTCCGATGAGATGACCGAAGCGCAGCTCTCCGGTCTCCACAAATTGGTGAAGGAGTATTTGATGCGCATCCGCCCCGATATTGCAAAGGAAGCCTGGAACGAGATCGAAAAAGATCCCACCATGCACTTTGCTTGGGCGGGTGGAAAAGAGCTCAACGAGCCCCACTACTACCGCGTGCAAGGCCCCACCTTTTTGTTGGAATACGCCAACACCCAAAACAACGCCAATCACGTGCACAGTGTCTGGCGCAGTTTTGATGGTGACTTCGGCCGTGACATTCTGGCTGAGCACTTGAAGAACGATCATTGATCACGGCCCGGCTGCGATTCAAGCTCGGTCCATCTGGCAGAACCCGTCACTGACGCGGTCTGTGCCGGGGACGTGTTGTCGATCCGCATGACGGATTGAGACGGCAAGATGGCCGAAGCTGCCCCGGGACGACCTCACCCAACGATTGAGCATCGATGCTGATTTCGTTAGGGGACTCGTCGTGGTAGGTTTCAAGAAGCATGCCAACCCACTTCTATTCACAGAATTCACAGTCAATTCACAGGTTGTTGGCTTGGTTTTCACCATCCGTTGTCAATGATTGATTGCCGATTTGCTGATAATTTTTGTCACTCTCACAGCCTGACTTAATTCTTTTTCAAAACATGTGAAGATTTGCTTGTTCAACGTGTCATTTTCGACATACACAGGAGGAGCTTTTTCAAAAAGTTCGATGCGTGCACGCGATGCATCGATTACTCCCTGACATCACTCAACTCTCCCTCCCGAACTCACCCACCATGTCCCAAGATGAAGATTCCTTTCCCAACAGTTCAGACGTGGAGCCGAACAACAGCGAAGCCAGCGTGTTCAATGAGTGGCACCTCATCTGCGAGTCCCTGCTGAAGCGTTTGGGAAAAGTCAATTTCGACCGCTCCTTCAAAGACGCGACAGCCTGCCTGACCGGGCAAGGCGTGGTTTCGATTTCCGTTGCCAACCCGATCCAGCAACTCTGGATCGAAAAGAACTTTCACGTTCAGCTGACGGATGCCATTGCCGAGGTCCTCGGGAAGGTGGTCCCCTATGCCTTCGACGTGAGTGACGACTCCGGCAAGGGAGTCGTGCTCAAGGGTGGTCCCACCGCCATCAAAAAGCGCGAAGCCGCCAAGGAACTCCGGACTCAGGGAGCCAATGCGAAGCCCTTCGTTTCGGAACCAACCACACCGACCAAATCGTTTGCGGACGCGGGTCTGAACCTCAAGCACAGCTTCGAGAACTTCGTGATCGGTCCCAACAGCAGCTACTCGGCCGCCGTCGCTCAGAACGTCGCAGAGAAACCGGGACGTGTTTACAATCCACTCTTCTTTTATGGTGGCACCGGTCTGGGCAAGACCCACCTCATGCAGGCGATCGGGCAGGAAGTCCTGAGGCACAAGCGTCGTGCCAACGTTCGATATGTCACCTCAGAGGCGTTTACGAATGAGTTCATTGAAGCGATTCGAGGCAACAACCTCTCCGCCTTTCGCCGCCGCTACCGCCACCTCGATGTCCTGTTGATCGACGACGTGCAGTTTTTCGAAAAAAAGGACAGCACTCAGGAGGAGTTTTTCCATACCTTCAACGAACTCTTCAACAACGCCAAGCAGATCGTCCTCGCGAGCGACCGCCCGCCAAGTGCCATCAAGCATCTGGAAAATCGGCTCGTCTCTCGCTTTGATTGGGGCCTGACCACGCAGATCCAAACGCCCGATCTCGAAACTCGAATCGCCATCCTCAAGCGCAAGGCCGCAGATCACTCCGCCGACATTCCAGACTGGGTCATGGAATTCATCGCCCAGCGGGTCCGCACCAATGTCCGCAAGCTCGAAGGCGCACTGATGCGGGTGGCTGCGCAGATCTCGCTCGAAGGACGGGTTGAGTCAGAATCTCGACTCGCCGCACTGCTTCACGACGTCATCGAAGACGAACCCACGAAGGCCGTCACCATCGACCGCGTCCAGCGTGCCGTCGCGACCGAGTACGATCTCCGAATCAGTGACCTCACCGGGCCCCGCCGCACGAAGACCATCGCCGAAGCCCGCCAAGTCGCAATGTTCCTCACGCGGACGCTGACTGGCTTGCCTCTGGTCCAGATCGGCGAGGAATTCGGCGGACGTGACCATGGAACTGTGATCCACGCCTTTAAGGTGGTGACCCAGCGCCAAGAGACCAACAATGATCTCCGAAGCCGCGTCGACCGTCTGTCGCAAGTGCTGCTCGAGGCCTGACTTTTTCGGAATCACCCAAGGCATCAAACGCGCGCACGAACGGCGGACCCACTCAATGGTCCGCCTTTTTTTCGCCGTGAGGCGCTTCCTCAGCATGGGCCTTTTCCGCCGTCCCATGGTCACCAGAAGCTTCACCATGCTCAGCACCCTCCCCGTGATGCTCTTCATGCATGCCCTCGTGGAGCACCTTGGTTTCTTCCCAAGAGTGTTTGTCACAGGAGGCTGAAAACGCAACGAGGGCGATGGCTGCAAAAAAGGCGGAGATTTTCATGAAGTGAAAGCTGAATGGGGAGTTACGAAGATCATCCTAGACACGCATCCACGGCACGCAAACGGCAATTGCCGCCCAAATGCAGCCCCCTCAGTTCCCGAAGAACACCCCTCGTCACTTACCACCCTTCATCACCGGTCGATGGGCGGGCAGCTGCGCCTTGAAATTCCCCAGGCTATTCCAGCGCTCAGGCCGGTTCAGATCCACCTCAGCGACGGCCACCGTCCCCCAGTCCTTGGCTTGAGCGATCACTTCGCCATGATGATCCCAGACGCCTGAGATCATCCAATCCTTGTCGGAGGCCGTGTAGGTACTGCTCACCAAGTAGATGTGATTCTCGCAGGCACGGGCCGCGGCCAGCAGTGGATTGCACCCCCACACGGGCCATGCGATCACCTCCGCACCTTCATTCGACAGTTCACGCGCCACCTCCGGAAAAAAGCCGTCATAACACACCATCATGCCCACCTTGCCGAAAGCCGTCTCAAAGACAGGATACTCATGTCCAGGTGTCAGACCACTCTCGATCTCGCTCCTCGGCAAGCACACCTTTCGATACTTCCCGATCAATTCGCCATTCGGCCCGATGAGCGCCGCGACATTGTACAGCGTCTTCCCATCTCGCTCCACCAATCCAGCCACAATGTGAAGGCCATGCCTCTTGGCCAATGCTCCAAAGTATGCCGTCGAAGGACCAGGAACCGGCTCCGCACATTCGGCCATCGTCTTCCGAGTACCGTAGTAGGTCAGCGTCTCTGGCAGCACGACGAGGTCTGCTTTTTGCTTTGCCGCCTCTTCGATCCAAGGCTCAAAGAGTTGGGGTTTTGCCCGCGGGTCGGTTCCTTCCTTGGGCTGAAAATGAACGGTCGCCAATCGTACCATGCGACGTCGAGGCGCAGGCACCCGCTCGACAGAAACGTTGCTCCACTCCACTCGCGCGTTGCCTTGCCACTGGAGATACAGCTCGACTACGGCCCGTCGCGCACCCATGGGCGATTCGAGAACTTCCTCAAATGCCGCCCATTCACCCTCGCGATTCTCTTTGGGCGCCTTCGGGTACTCAGGTTCTGCACGAGGGATCGTTCCAACGCCATAGCCCACCTTCACGGGTTCGTCCCATCGCACCGGGCCGCCCGCCTCATCCTGCCACAGGACACGCATCACGATGCTGCGTCGCGGAATGGCAACTCCCTCAAACTTCCTCCAAGCTGACAGGCGATAGTGCGATCCTCCCTCGATCTCGAATGACTTCTTCCATCCACCGATCCACTGCTCTCCCTCTCCCGTCGACAAAACCAGCGCATCATGGCCCTCATGG
>CAXBNA010000186.1:0-13083 GCA_963976915.1 uncultured Verrucomicrobiales bacterium | reverse complement strand
AAGTGATGTGGAACCAGGCGGGCTTGGTAAGAAGCCAGTGAAGGCCCAAAATATCGAGTCCGTGATCGCTGGCGATCCGTGACAAGGTTAACGCATCGCTATCATTGAGATCGCGTGGGTCGGCCTTCAGCGTGAAAGGAGCCAGTTCAAGCGCGTGGTAGCCGCATTCGGCTGCATCGGCGCAGGTATTCTCAAAGGACCAGCCTTGGTAGGTCTCGTTGCAGATCGCAAATTTCATGCCCCCAGAATGGAACCTGTCTCGAGCGAGGTCAACCGACGAGGGGCGGAGGCTAGCTCCCCGGGGTAGGTGCTGCGGAATGAACGATGTTCATCGCTCCGTTCAACTCACCGCCAGGTTCGATGGAGACCGAACGCGCCGTGACGTCTCCGCTGACGACCCCATGATGAGTGATGGTCACGGGGCCTTTTGCCGAGAGCGTTCCCGTTACCCGGGCATTGACTTCGACTTCGTCTGCAAACGCCGTGTTTTTGAAGGTCACGTCCGCCCCTTTCTCGATGATCAAGCGACGACAGTGAATTTCCCCAATGATGGTTCCCTCCGTGCGGAAGACGGCATCTGCCGAACAAAACACATTGGCCTCCACAATGCCTTGGCATCGCAGGTCCTTGCACTGGATCTCGCTGGTGGTGACATGGCCACGCTTCCGAATGACGACGTCACCCCGCGTCTTGATCGCTTGTGAGGATGGCATGTTGATCTCCACGTCCTCCATCGAGATGTAGGCTCCGCATTGTGGACACTGGGTGGAGCGAGAGGAGCGGCCTACTTTGAACTTGTGTCGGCACTCGAAGCAGTCCGCGTCTTTGAAATACTGATTCCGATACATGCCCATGTCCTTCATTTTCTGAAGGGTGCTCTGGCTGGCCGGGGGCGGAGTGGGCGTCGGAGGAGGGGAATTCGAAGACGGCTTTCGAGTGGGAGTGCGCCGCTGGAGATTGGGACTCCGGGTTGGCTTGGGTTCAGCCTGCTTTTTCAAAAAGGAGCCAAACCCCACTTCTTCGTCATCGGTCGAGTCAGCGGCTGCTTCTGGTGCTTCGTCCGGGTTGGATTCGTCCTCCTGAATGTCGACTTCCGGGGCTGAGTCCGTGTCTTCGAGGTCCGAATCAGGGAGGGGAACGGAGTCTTCGGCTGGATCGTCCGGCTGTTTGACCGGCTCGGGAGGGGCGGTGGGTGCTGAATCGGCCCATGGGTCCGCAAATCCCACACCCGAACGGGTCACGGCCGAGGCTGTGACCTTCTTTTTGCGAATCGTGAGGTGGACACCGCACTTTTTGCAAAATGTCGAAACGACAAGGCGCGGCTCAAACTGAGCCGCGCCACACTCGGGGCACACCACGGAGATTTGGTTCTTCGGTGGTGTGGGAGAATTGCTGTCGTTAGAGCCAAAGAGTCCCCGGAGCACTCTGGGTGTGTTTCAAAAAAGATTGATTAGTTCGAGCCGCCTGGCTTGGGAGCCGAGGACGACGATGACACGCCGCCACCTGGGGGGCGTGCGGATGGTTCTGCTTTCTTGCCGACGGAGGAGGAGCCCATGAAGGTGGCGCCTTCTTCGATGGAAAGTGTGCCTGCGGCAATGTCGCCGACGAGGATCGCGTTGCTTTTGAGCTCGCAACGTTCCTGGACGGTGATGTTCCCTTCGACTTTGCCGAAGATGATCACGGAACGAGTCTTGATCTCTCCCTTGATCAGCGCGTTTTCGCCCACGGTCAGGCTGCCGTCCGAGTGGACTTCGCCCTCAATCTTACCGTCTATGATGAGATCGTGCGAGAATTTGATGGATCCTTTAATCTCGACGTCGTTGGAGAGCACGTTTTTGCTTGTCGTCATATTGATGCCTGATGAGGGTGGGGGTGATGAGCGTTGGGGTTGCGAAGGGGTGGCAGGGGTATTCGAAAGAATAGGCGAGCGTTCCGCCGGTGCCGGGTTGGCACTTGCGCCTCTTGCTTCCTTATCCCCCTCGTTGGGCTGACCGATGATTTGCCTGAGCATTGCCCGGTAATATAGGCCCCCGCCGAATTGGGTGTCAACGCCGTGCTCGGATATTTTCAAATTTCGGATTTTGAGCAGATCCGAAGAAAATGGGCTATCTCACGATGGACCAGACGACTTTTAGATAGCGACTCTCCGGACAGTTCGACATGACTGGGTGATCCGCTCCGGGACCTGTCCGCTCGATGATCTGCAATTTCCGTCCTTGGCGATGCGCGGAGCCCACGATCAATTCTTCGAATTCATGAGTCTCAATCAGACCCGAGCAGGAGCAGGTGACAAACAGGCCGCCGGGCTTCACCAATTGAATCGCCAGGGCATTGAGGTCGCGGTACTTAAAGATGCCTTCCTCTTGGTTTTGCCGGCTATGGATCAGTTTTGGGGGGTCTAAAACGACCGTGTCCCACTGATCGCCATTTTGAATCATCTGCCGCGCCCAGGTGAAGGCGTCGGCGTGGATCCATTTGATCCGGGTTTGATTCAGGTTGGCGTTGGATTTGGCCTGCTCAATGGCTTCCTCGTCGAGATCGACGCCTGTCACGTCTTCGCATCCGGCCTTCAGGCGCGCGGAGAGAGCGAAGCCGCCCGTGTAGCAGCAGAGGTCGAGCATGCGCCCTCGGGCGAGTTTCCCCAGAAGAGCTCGATTGTTTCGTTGGTCGCAGAAGAAGCCGGTCTTGTGTCCCGACTTGAAGTTCACGCTGTAGCGGATGTCGTTTTCGACGATGCGGACGCTGCCAGGACGTGGAGCAGAGGCTTCAGGGACCTCCGAGAGGCGGATGCCTTCAAATCGTCCAACGCCGGGGTCCACTTGGATCACATGCTGGGTCGTTCCGAGGCCCTCATGAAGGATGGGCAACCAGCGCGAAAGCCGCCGCCAGGCTCCCAAGGTCGTGACTTCAATCGAGAGGGTGTCGGCATAGACATCGACGACGAGCCCGCTGAGCCCATCACCATCGGAGTGGACGACGCGGTAGGCATTGCCCGTTCCATCCAGTCGGAGACGATCTTTGCGCAGGGCGATGGCGGAGCGTACCCTCTCATCAAGATCGTCCTCGCCGAAGGGGTCAGTGCCGTGATGAAGGACACGGAGCGGGACTTTGGCACGCGCATTGTAGTAGCCTTTTCCAAAAGGAAGCCCCTCGCGGTCGTAAACGTTCACCAAATCACCGGGACCTGCATTCGACGAGGCTGCGCCGACCATTCTGGGGAAAAGGTTCGGATGGAAGCTGAAGTACTTGGTCTGAACCCAAGGCGCTTCCCAAGACTCGCTCCCGGGCGGCGGAGCTTCAGGCTCCGAGGAACGCGAAGGAAAGGGCGACCGGGATGGAGGAAAGGATCGGCGCTGATGAGGGGGGCGTGGCATGGCGGTTGGGAACTTGCAGAAAAGCGGGTGACCAGAAGAACTAGCGACGAATACACAGACATCCGGCGAGATGCGAGCGGGACGTGGCTGAAACTGATCAGAGTCGCCGCGTTTGATGACTCAGGCGAAGATCTCGCTGACGACTCGGCCTTCAACGTCGGTGAGGCGAAAGTCGCGTCCGGCGTGGCGGTAGGTGAGGCGTTCGTGATTGAGGCCGAGGAGGTGGAGGAGGGTGGCGTGGAGGTCGTGGATGTGGACTTTGTCTTCGGCGGCGTAGTAGCCGTAGTCGTCGGTGGCTCCGTGAGCGTGGCCGCCTTTGACGCCTCCGCCCGCCATCCACATGGTGAAGCCGTGGGGATTGTGGTCGCGACCGTCCGTTCCTTGGGCGGTGGGGGTGCGACCGAACTCGCCGCCCCAGAGGACGAGGGTGTCTTCGAGGAGGCCGCGTGATTTGAGATCGGTGAGGAGACCGGCGATGGGGCGATCCACTTCCGCTGCGTTTTTGGTGTGGCCCTTGAGGAGATCGCCGTGTTGGTCCCATTGCACGAAGGGATCGCTGTGGGTGACTTGGATGAAACGGACGCCCTGCTCGGCGAATCGTCGGGCAAGGAGGCATTGTCTGCCGAAGTCCTCCGTGACCGGGTCGTCCATGCCGTAGAGTTTTTTGGTGGCCTCGGTTTCTCCCCGGATGTCTTGAAGCTCGGGCAGGGTGGCCTGCATGCGGAAGGCGAGTTCGAAGGAGTGGATGCGGGCTTCGAGCGAGTCCGCGGCGGGATGGTCGATGAGATGGCGTTGATTCATCTGTTGCACCAGATCAAGCTGGAGCCGCTGCAGGTCGGGCGGGAGGCGCGTGTTGACCGCGTGACGGACCGTGGCTTGGGCGGAGGAGACGCTGGCGTTGCCGAGGGGCGTGCCTTGAGTCCAGGCGGGGAGAAAGGCGGAGCCCCAGTTGTTGACGCCGCCGTGGGCGAGTGTGGGGCAGATGGTGACGAAGGCGGGCAGGTTCGAGTTTTCGGTCCCGAGGCCGTAGCTGACCCAGGCTCCCATGCTGGGGCGGACGAAGGTGTCGCTGCCGGTGTGAAGCTTCAGCAAGGCACCGCCGTGAGCGGGGTTGGTGCCGTGCATGGATCGGATGACGCAGAGATCATCGACGTGCTGGGCGACGTTGGGAAACAGGTCGCTGACGGGAAGGCCGCTTTCACCATACTGCCGAAACTTCCATGGGGAGCGGAGGAGGCCCTTGGTTTCCGCGAACTTCACGCGGGGGAGATCGAAGGGCGGCGGCTTGCCGTGGTCGCGGTCGAGGAGCGGCTTGGGGTCGAAGGTGTCCACGTGAGAGGGACCGCCTTTCATGAAGAGGAAGATGACCCGTTTCGCCCGAGCGGGAATCATGGGCGATCGGGCCAGAAGTGGAGAAGCCGCCGATGGACTGCCAAGGAGCGACTGTGCCGCAAGCATCCCGAAGCCGCAGGAGGCGCTGGCCAGCATGGCGCGGCGGGAGATCGCCGCGATCGGGGGTGAGAACGGCACGGAAGCCATTGCTCCTTGGGGCGTGCGCGACTCCGTTGACATGAGATTATTACGGGATGGGATTGGCGGCTTTATCCAGTCAGACACACAGAGACTACGGTCGCAGCAGCTGCAGCCACTCGTTGAGTCTCTCCATGGCTTGTGGTGGGGCTTCGTCTGGAAGGTGGTCGATGAGCCAAAGGACATCCTCGCGTGCGGCCAGTTTGTCGCCGCTTTGCTCGCGGAGACGGGCGCGATTGATTCGTTCCGCTGCGGAGTCAGGTTCGACGGCCAGGGCGAGATCGAGGTAGGGAAGGATGTTGTCAGCCGAGGGATCTTCGTCGATGGCGACGGAGAGGACATTGTTGATCATGCGCCGGATGATGGCGCGCTTTGTGGCGGGCTCGTAAGCCTGGTCTGGAAGGTAGCCATCGTTGGTGAGTTCGGCGGCAGCCTCGGAGGGAGTCAGAATGCGTCCGCGTTCAAAAACGTCGACCAGGGTCAAGGCGCTCTCCGGGGAAGCGAAGTAGCCGATCATGAAGTGGCCGGGCAGGGGGATGCCGTGCACATGGTCAATTTTGAGGCGTTGGGCGAGTTCGAGATAGAGAACGGACAGCGTGATCGGCAGCCCCTCCCGGTCATCCAGCACCTCGTTGATGTAGCTGTTGGAGCGGTCGTAGTAGTTGCTCCGACTTCCGTGGTAGCCATTCTCCTCGAAGAGGTAGTCATTGAGGCGGGTGACAGCAGCAGCCGTTCCCTTTTTGATCGAGGGATCGTTTTTGAGGTCGTCCACCATATTGACGAAGAGCCGGGTGTATTGGGAAATGCTGATCAGTGGATTGTCGTGCCGGGCGAGGAGAAGGGCGCAGCGGAGGAGGGAAATGTCGTCCTCGGGTTTGTCGAGTTCCTCGATCAATTGGTCGCGCACTTGGCGGCGGTGGACTTCGTCTTCGAGTTGCCGAAGCAATTGCATCTCATCTTCGAGTGCAGCGCGTCGCTGCGACAAAAGCCGACGGCTCGTCGCGCCGTCACCCGCCAGCGACTCGATCGCGGAATGCTTCTGCTCAGGGGAGACGAGGGTCTCATCGATGGTTTGATTCAGGCGGTTGGCGAGTTCTTGGTCGATGGGTTTCTCGGAGAGATCGTCGCCCATTCGGAATCCCCGAAACTCAGCCTCGGTGTTCCGGAATTTGCAGAGTCCCACCCGCCCTCCCCGGAAGGTGCCGTCCTCCTGTTCGATGATCTTCCGGCCATTCACAAAGGCATGGATCGTGTTTTCTTCGACCCGGACCCGGAGTGTGTTCCAGCCACCGTTCCAGTAGGCGTCCGTCTCGACATCGGCGAGAATGGTCCAGGAGTAAACATCAGCGCCCTCGAAGCGAGTGAGGCGCAGTTTTCCTCCTGAAGGATAGAAGCCATAGTGCCGGTCGGAACCATCGGAACAAAAGGCAAGGCCAGCCGCACCGCTTTCGTCATCGAGCCTCACGGAGACGGAGGATTCGAAGACGTTGCCTGGTTCCTCCGCCATCCAAAGGCAGAGGGATCGTCCACCGAATCCATCGCCTGGCATCTCGACCTCGACGATGCCGGCATGCTGGGTCCAGCGGGCTCCCATCAGGGGCCTCCAAACCTTGGGGTTCAAAACGCCAATGGTCAGCCAGCGTTCCATGGGAACCGGATTGGGCTTCTCCAAGAGCTTTTTCAGCTCATTCACGGGCATCGCAAATCCTAGATTGTCGGTCTTGAGGGACTTCAAGGTGACGAGGCCGAGGACCTTGCCGTTTCGATCCAGGACCGGACCTCCGCTGTTTCCCTGTTCGATCGGGACTGCGATCTGGATCATCGGAACGGAGTCAATGTCCCGGGTCGCTGAGATAACGCCCTCAACGACGCTGAAATCGAGTCCCTCGGGGTTTCCCATTGCAATGATCGGATCGCCCTGACGGATTTTGTCCGAGTCGCCGAGTTCGAGCGGCGGAAGCTTGTGGGACGCGATGCGCAAGAGGGCCAAATCGAGATGATTGTCGGTGGCGTGAACCTCGACGACGTCGTGCATCTCGCCATCCTCGGTCTCGACCAAGAGACGACGGGCTTCCCCGATGACGTGAAGGTTGGTGGCGATGAGGCCATCCTTCGAAACGACAAACCCGGTCCCGAGGCCGTCCATGCCCCGGCGTCCTTCCTGAGTGATCTTGACGAGTGAAGGACGAATCGCTGCGGCCAAGTCAGCGACCGACGTGGTGGGCGGGATGGCCTTCTCGGCGCTCAGGGGAGCAAGGGATGCTGCCATCCAAAGGCCAATCAAGGGGAGACGCAGAAAAGTCATGTTGGGGGACTATACGTTCCAAGTCCGTGTCGTCTCCCGCGAAGTGAGAGGCTGCCGACCGGTTTTTCAAAGGGGCCGTTGCGCGAGTCCGCTTTGTCTTTAGCTTTTCGGCTCACCTTTTCATTCGTATTCTCCTCCGTGGAAGACGCCTTCGGCCATCGCATATCCTACCTCCGCATCTCGATCACGGATCGTTGCAATGAGCGGTGCCGTTACTGCATGCCTGAGGAGGAGCAGGAATGGTTCCCGAGGGATGAGGTGCTCAGTTACGAGGAGATGCTGCGGGTGGTGTGGGTGGGGGCTAGACTCGGAATCCGCAAACTCCGTGTCACGGGTGGCGAACCCTTGACGCGACCCGGGGTTGTGGATTTCTGTCGAGCGCTGGCTTCGGTGCCTGGAATCGAGCAGCTGGGGATCTCCACCAACGGAACGCTGCTGTCCAAAGTGCAGGATGGAAAGACCACGGCACAGCAACTTGTCGAAGCAGGCGTTCAGACGGCCAATCTCTCTTTGGACTCTCTGGACGCGGTGGCGTATCAGCGGAGTACCAACCGCGATTTGTTGCCGAAGGTGATGGACGGGATCGATGCCGCGATTGAGGCGGGTTTCCAGGCGATCAAGATCAACTGCGTGCTGATGAAGGGACAGTCAGAGCAGGAACTTGTGCCGATGATTCGGTTTGCTCACGAGAAGGGCTTGCTTCTGCGGTTCATCGAACTGATGCCGGTCAGCACGGTGTCGGTTTTGCACGAGGACAACTTCCTGTCTTGTGGAGTCGCCCGCCGATTGATTGAGGACGAGACGGGTCAACTGGTTCCGACACCCGATTTCCGGACCAACGGTCCGGCTTCCTACTACACCGTCCCGAGCACGGGCCAGCGAATCGGCTTCATCGGCGCGATGACGAACCTTCATTTCTGCGAGAGCTGCGACAAGCTTCGGCTGACCTGCGATGGCAAGCTCCGGCCTTGCCTGGGGAGCTTTCTCGAGTTCGACATGCGCGAGGTCCTGCGAGGAGGTGCCACGGATGCCGAGATCTCGGAGTTCTTCCAAGGCGTGGTGGCGAAGAAGCCGAAGGAGCATGATTTTCGAGACAACTACAAGCCGAACCGGAAGATGATTGCGATTGGGGGGTGAGGGCAGGTTGTAGATTGGCTCTGTGAGGCCTCTTGGCCGCTGGGTCGGTGGAGAAAGCACCCGCCACGGCCTCACATGGGCCAGCGGTCAGCTGCCCGTCAGACTCTTGATGACGGTAGTTGCCTGAGATGCCTTGATGGGGTTAATTGGCGTTCTCATGGAAGAAAAACGCAGCGCGTCCTGCAGTCGGAAGACGGCGGAGACAGACATTCAGATGGAATTGGTGATCGATGGATCTGGCCAGGGGCAGATCGATACCGGGGTGCCGTTTTTCGATCACATGCTGACATTGTTCACGCGCCACGGATTGTTTGACCTCAAACTGAAGGTCGTGGGCGATATTGAGGTGGATTATCACCACACGGTCGAAGATACGGGCATCGTTCTCGGACAGTGTTTTCGAGAGGCTCTCGGGAAGAAGGAAGGGATCACCCGCTATGGATCGTGGCTGTTGCCGATGGACGAGACGCTGGCTCGTGTGGCAATTGATCTGAGCGGACGTCCTTATCTGGTTTATGAAGCTCCAACTGGAGTCGAAGCCATCGGGGGCCGGTTCAGCTATCAATTGGTCGAGGAATTTCTCCGTGCGTTCAGTTCGTCGATGCTGGCGACGCTGCACGTCGACATCCTGCGCGGGCGTGACGCCCACCACATGGCGGAGGCGATTTTCAAAGGATTGGCCCGTGCGCTGGATGCCGCCACCCGGCGTGATCCGCGTGTGATAGGAATTCCGAGCACGAAGGAGGTCCTTTAATCAACACCATGAGGCTGGGAGTCCTGGATTACGGGGGTGGCAATCTCCGGAGTGTCTTGAATGCGTTCCGTGCTCTGGGCACTGAGGCGAAACTGGTTCGTGGGCCCGAAGGATTCGACGAGATCGATGCGCTCATTTTTCCCGGTCAGGGTGCTTTTGGGGATGCGGTGCGCATCATGAAAGAGAATGGCCTTTGGGATCCGTTGAAGGCTTGGCTCGAAGCAGACCGGCCCTATGTGGGGATCTGTCTGGGGTATCAACTCCTGTTCGAAGGAAGTGAGGAGTCGCCCGGTGTTGAAGGACTGAACGTGGCGAAGGGCATGGTGAGGAAGTTTCAAGTCGACTCCTCCCTGAAGATTCCACACATGGGTTGGAACGATGTTCGCTGGGACAGCCGTGGCGCGGGTTGGTGGGCAGGCTTGCCTCAGCCCACGCACATGTATTTTGTGCATAGCTACTATCCGGATGTGCAGGACGAGAGTCTGGCACTCTCCCGGACAAGTTACGGCGGTTCGTTTATCTCCGGCATTCATCGAAGCCGCCTGATGGCCGTTCAGTTTCACCCGGAAAAAAGTCAGGAAGCAGGCCTGAAATTGCTCGGCAATGCACTGGGCGTTCTCAAGGGCATGGTTGTGGCGGAATAATTTGCGCCAGTTCTTCGGAATCCCTGCTGGAAATTCATTCTGAGCCGGGTATGACTCTCGTCCCGTGGGCGCATGAGGCGGTGGCGGGACGGTTCTTTTTTCAATTCCCATCATGGCAAGTCGCAAGCAGCAAGCATTCGATCCGATCGAGTCGGTGATTGAGGACATTCGCGCAGGGAAGATGGTCATCGTGACGGATGACGAAGATCGGGAGAATGAAGGCGACCTGATCTGTGCGGCGGAGAAGATCACGCCGGAGATGGTGAATTTCATGGTTCGTGAGGGCGCGGGCATGCTCTGTGTCCCCGTTTCCGTGGAGATTGCCCGGAGCCTCGGGCTTGAGAGCATGGTGCCGAACAACCGGGAGTCGTTTAAGACGGACTTCACCGTCACGGTTGATGCGGCCGAAGGAATCACGACGGGCATCAGTGCTGCGGACAGGGCACGGACGATCCAATTGCTGGCGAATCCTCGCTCATTGAACAGTGATTTTGTCCAACCCGGACACATCAATCCACTCGTTGCTCGGCCGGGAGGTGTGCTCCGTCGTGCCGGGCACACGGAAGCGGCGGTGGATTTGTCGCGCCTCGCGGGTTTGCGCGAAGCTGGAGTGCTGATTGAGATCATGAATCCGGATGGCACGATGGCGCGCTTGCCGGATCTGAAAAAATTTGCGAAGAAGCACAAGCTGAAGATGGGCAGCATTGCTGATCTGATCGCGCATCGTCGCCGGCAAGAGAAGTTGATCGAATGTGAGGAGATCGTCGATATGCCGACGGATTACGGCACCTTCAAATTGCATCTCTATCGCAGTTGTCTGGACGGAATTCATCATGTGGCGCTGGTGGCGGGCGAGATCGACCCCGGGGTGCCGACGCTGGTGCGGGTGCATAGCGAGTGCTTGACGGGAGATGTGTTTGCCTCGCGTCGCTGTGACTGTGGCAGTCAGCTTCATCAAGCGATGAAGCACGTTCAAGAGGCAGGCAGCGGGGTGATCGTGTACATGCGCGGGCACGAAGGCCGGGGCATTGGCTTGCACGGAAAAATTCGAGCCTACAAGCTTCAGGAGCAGGGGATGGACACCGTCGAGGCGAATCTCTCCCTTGGGTTTCCCATGGACTTGCGCGACTACGGGATTGGGGCGCAGATCATCCATGATCTTGGCGTGAGGAAGATCCGTCTGATGACGAACAATCCCCGCAAGGTCGTGGGATTGGATGGGCATCAGCTTGAGATCGTCGAGCAGGTGCCGGTGCGTCCCGAGCCCAACGAGCACAATCAAAAGTATCTCGACACGAAGAAGACCAAGATGGGCCACAAGCTCTAAGTCGAATCGGGAACTCAATTCAAAATCAGATTTTTCAAAACTCCATGGCAGGCAACATTCCCATCCGTCCCCGGCTCACGCACGAGCGACTTTCGATTGCGATCATCGCGTCCCAGTACAATTCCGTTTATGTCGATGGCATGCTGGACGCCGCCAGCGAGGAAATCGCGCAGGTGGCGCCTGAGGCGACGATAACGGTCTATCGCGTGCCAGGTGCGTTTGAGGTTCCTGTTTGCGCGGAGTTGGTGATTCGTCATGGTCCTCCAGACGCGGTGATTGCCCTGGGAGTCATTTTGCGAGGGAAGACCGACCACGCGGATTTGGTGGGCGCGTCGGTGACCGAAGCCTTGCAACAGATGGCGGTGAAACATTGCGTGCCCGTCGTTCATGAGGTGCTGCTCCTCGAGAGTGAAGAGCAGGCGGAGGAACGCTGTCTCGGGGCGACCATCAATCGCGGGACAGAGGCGGCCCGAGTGGCCATTCGAATGGTGAACTTGTTTCGGAAGATGCGTGAGGAATTCAACCGAGACGCCAGCGGCGACACTCTCTAAACGACCATGGGAAAACGCCGAGAAGGCCGTGAGGCCGCTGTTCAATGCCTGTTTGCAGACGATCTTCAGGATGCGGTCAGTGAAGAGGGGCACAAGAGTTTTTGGGAATTGCACAGTGCCCGGCCGGGGGCGCGTGCATTGGCGGAAGAGTGGATTCGAGGCGTGCATGAGAACCGCGATGCCATCGATGCGGAGATCGTGTCTGCGCTGAAGAATTTCAGCTTGGGGCGGCTTGCCGTGGTGGACCGTAACATCCTGCGCCTGGCGGTCTACGAACTGATGTTCAGTCCTGATCTGCCTGCCCCTGTGATTCTCAATGAAGCCATTGAGATCGCCAAAGCGCTTGGGGCGACCGAGTCGGGCGGGTTTGTGAACGGAGTGCTCCAGAAGCTCTCCGAGAAACTTCGTGGCAACACTCCGAATCAACCCGCTGAAGTGGAAGCCGAAGCCGAGTAAGCGTCAAGGTCATGGCAGGATTCTTCAAATCACTCATCAATCGCTTCACAAAACCCAACGTTGATTGGGACGAGTTGGAAGCAGCGCTCATTGGGGGGGATCTCGGGCCGCGATTGACCATGGAGATCGTGGATGAGTTGCAAGGCCGAGGTGGAGCCTTGCGTGGCGAGGACATTGTGGACGTGGCGCGTCGCCAAGTGCGCGAGGTGCTTCCTCACGAAGCCCCCGTCATTCGGCGTGCTGAGAAGGGGCCCACAGTGCTTCTCATCGTGGGAGTCAATGGCACGGGCAAAACCACCTCCACCGCGAAGTTGGCGCGGCTACTGACGAATCAGGGAAGCAAGGTGGTGCTGGCGGCGGCGGATACGTTTCGTGCGGCGGCGGTGGAGCAACTCCAAACCTGGGGCGAGCGGCTGGGCGTGCCTGTGGTGGCGGGCCCGCCCAACAGCGATCCGGCGGCCGTTTGCTTCGACGCACAGACTCTCGCCGCGCGTGAGGAGGCGGACTTTCTTCTATGCGACACGGCTGGGCGCCTCCACACCAAGCACAACCTGATGGAAGAGCTCAAGAAGGTGCATCGCACCCTGGCCAAGCAGGACGCCACGGCCCCACATGAAGTGATTTTGGTGGTCGACGCGACAACGGGATCGAATGCGCTCCAGCAGGCCAAGGAATTCAACAAGGCGGTTCCCGTCACGGGATTGATTGTGACGAAGCTTGATGGGAGCGGCAAGGGTGGCGTGCTGGTGACCATCCAACAGGAGTTGGGCATTCCCACGTTCTATGTCGGAATGGGCGAGCGGGCGGATGACCTGAAAGCCTTCGAGCCTGAGTCGTTTGTGAAAGAGGTCTTGTAGGCACCAGTCTCGAAAGCCGAAAAACGAGGCGTTCCGGTTGGCGTTGCGGTCGTTCCGAACGCCGGACGGGTTTGCTTTCTTCAGAACGGATCGGAGGAGGGGCCGAAATTTGAGGGCACTTGCGGGAGGTTGCGAAGGTTGATGGGCT
>CAXBNA010000185.1:0-13151 GCA_963976915.1 uncultured Verrucomicrobiales bacterium | reverse complement strand
CTGCCGCGAACGGAATCTCCAACGACGAGCGAGCCGCTCAAGATGGTGGAGGCTAGAAACGCGCCAAAGAGGAGGCCGAGGTGCGACTTCCAGTAGTGGCGGGCCGTTTGGAGAATGAAGGATGACAGTCGCATGGGTCAGGCCTCCAGCTTGCCTTCCTGAATTCGCAGAACGCGCTCCATCCGCTCCGCTTGGGCAGGGTGATGGGTCACGAGCACAAGACTGACGCCGGTCGAGCTCTGGAGTTCCAAGAGCAGGTCCGTGAGGGCGGAGGCATTTTTTTCGTCGAGTGCGCCGGTGGGTTCATCAGCGAGAATCAATTTGGGTTGATTGATCAAGGCTCGGACAACGGCGACTCTCTGGCGCTCACCGCCTGAAAGCTGGGCGGGTTTCCAATGCAGGCGCTGGGATAGGCCGACCTGGTCGAGCAGGCTCTCGGCTCGCTCTTGCGCCGTCTCCGAATCCGGGGACTTGGAAAGTGCAAGCGTGGGCAGCAGCACGTTCTCAAGAACCGTGCACTGAGGCATGAGGTGGTGGAGCTGAAAAATAAAGCCGATGTGCTCACTGCGTAGTTCGGCCAGGCGCTTGGCGTCGCATCCGATGACTGAGTCTCCGTTGATGAGAATCTCGCCGCTGTCGGGCTGGTCGAGGGTGCCGATGAGGTTGAGCAGCGTGCTTTTGCCACAACCCGACGGGCCTGTGATGGCGATCGATTCACCGGCTTGGATGGCGAGCGAGATGTCGTGGAGCACGGGAACCACAAGGTCGCTATCGGGCTCGCGATAGGTTTTGGAGACGTTTTTGAGTTCGACGAGGGGCATGAGAGGAGAGGGGGTAGGCGGCGAAGTGCTACGACTGTGAACGTTCGCTTGGTGGTCGTTCAGTCTTTGATCCAGCGTTTCGCCTTGAATTCGTGGCGGGGTAGGGAGTCCACGGGAGCGAGCTCCACCGGGATGCGCAGGGAGAAAGTGTCGCGCAACTGGCTTTCGAGCGCTTGGATCAGGGTCTTCGGGTGCTTTGGCGTCGGTTCGATGATCACCGTGAGTTCGTCCATGGCGTCTTGCTGATGGTGGCGCACCTGAAACTCGGCCACGTGGGGTGACTGACGGATGACCGACTCGATCGCGCTGGGATAAATATTGACGCCTCGGATGACGACCATGTCGTCAATGCGACTGAGGACGCCGCCATCGAGACAGAGATGGCCTTTCTCGATGCGCTTTCGCACCCAATCACCGGTGCGGTAACGGAGGAGTGGGCAAGCCGTGCGTTCCAGGGTCGTGAGGATTAGTTCGCCGCATTCACCCTCAGAGACTTCCTCGCCTGTATTAGGATCGACGATCTCGGCAAGGTAGCTTTCCTCGATCACGACGAGGCATTGGGGCATGGAGATCGGCTCAAATGAGACAGGGCCGACCTCGGTCATGCCATGATGATCGAACACGCGGGCTCCCCAGAGTTTTTCAAGGCGATCCCTAACGGCCGGGATGCTTCCACCGGGTTCCCCTGCAACGATCAACTTGCGGATCTTGAAGTCCTTCCGCTTGAGCGTTGGGTGATTTTCTAGCTGCTGTCCAAGCCTGAGTGCGTAGGTCGGTGTGCAGCAGAGAACCGTGGCTCCGTATCGGGCCATCATCTCAAGTCTTGCTGGGCTGGACAAGCCGCCGCCCGGGAGTGTGAGGTAGTCGCTCCCGGCCGCCTCGAAAGCCGTCCAAAAACCCAAGAAGGGGCCAAAGGAGAAGGCGAAGAAAATTCGATCCGTCGTTTTGCAGAGATCGGCTCCCTCATACACCCGCTGCCAGCAGCGCAGCATGGCGGCCCAGCTGTCGGGGGTGTCCAGCCATGCCATTGGCTGGCCCGTGGACGTCCCGCTGGTTTGGCAAAAGCGGGTGTAGTGGCCCAGCGGCTTGGTGAGATTGGTGCCGAAGGGCGGATGCGCCAGCCGGTCTGCAAGAATCTCCGCTTTGGTCGTCGGAGGCACCGCCTCGATGAAATCCTGGAGGCGGTTCAGGGCACTTGTTCTGAACTTCTGCTCTCGGAACTTTCGCCCGTAAAAACCGTCCGTGGTGGCTAGATTGAGCACGATGGAGCGGAGTTTCCGCCACTGCTTGGAGCGCAAGCGCACACGGTCGATCAAGGGGAGCTCGGTTGCCACCTTTGAGCCTCAGCCACGGCTCGCAAATGGTCAACCGAAAGGGGCGGCAAGGCATTGGATCAGCGTCACTCATTTGGAAAGAGGTGGGTGACCTCAAAATTCATGGCGTGCAGTGAAATTATGGGCCGACCAGAGAGGCATCATGAAGCCGAAGGGAAGGCGGATAGAACCTGAGTTTAGTTGTGATCTAAAAGTTGGCACGGGCTGTGCTTTCCCTTCCATCTCAACGGTTCCTGCAGCCGCAACAACACCAACTCCATACAGTAAACATATGCTAACAACCAAGAAAAAATGGATCGGAAGCTTCCTGGCCGTGGCGATGGCTGCGACCTTCTGGGGCCAGACGATGACGACGGGCGCTTTCGCGCAAGACACCCCTCCTCCCGCAGCTGCAGCAGCACCCGCTCCTGCCGCAACGCCTCCTCCGGCGGCTGAACCTGAAGCTCCCGCCGAGGAAGCTGAAGACCCAGTGGCGGATTACAAAGAACTGCTCGAGGGCCAAGGCGAATACGCTCCCGCGTATGACTTCTTTGTCATCAGTATGCTCTGGACCTGTATCGCCGCCGCCTTGGTGTTCATCATGCACCTTGGGTTTGCGACGCTCGAGACCGGTCTGACTCAGTCGAAGAATACGGTGAACATTCTGTTCAAGAACGTGTTCATCGTCGCCATCGGTATCATCACCTACGCCCTCGTTGGCTTCAACGCGCACTATCCTGGTGACTTCAACGGCTACATCAGCTTTGGATGGAACCCGATTGGTGACTTGAACGCCGACGGTGGAAATACATGGGGCTACGGCGGTCTTGCTCTTGCGATGACCGGCTTTGGTGACTTCATCTTCCAAGCGATGTTTGCTGCTACGGCTGCGACGATTGTCTCGGGTGCGGTTGCTGAGCGCGTGAAGCTCTTCCCGTTCATGATCTTCGCTACACTCTTGGTGGGCTTTGCATATCCTGTCGTTGGCTCCTGGCACTGGGGTGGCGGTTGGATGGGCGACCTCAACGGCGGCAACGGATTCAAGGACTTTGCGGGTTCCGCAGTGGTTCATGCCTTCGGTGGCTTCGCTGCTCTGGCTTGCGTTCTCCTCCTGGGACCTCGCAAAGGCAAGTATGTCGACGGCAAGATCAAGCCGATTCCCGGACACAGCATGCCCATGGCAACGATTGGTGTCTTCCTCCTGTTCTTCGGATGGTTTGGATTCAACGGCGGTTCGGTTCTCTCGGCTGAGCCAGGTGCCCTTGGTCTGGTCTTCACGACGACGACACTCGCTGCATGCGGTGGAGCCCTGGCTTCGATCGCTGTCGCATGGATCTTCCTCCGCTCCCCTGATCTTTCCATGGCCCTCAACGGTATTCTTGCTGGTCTGGTCGGAATCACCGCCAACGCCGACATTGTCAGCCCAATGGGTTCGATTGTGATTGGTCTGATCGCCGGTGTGATCGTGGTCTTCGCCATCGTCTTCTTCGACAAGATCAAGATTGATGATCCAGTGGGTGCCATCTCGGTGCACGGAGTTTGCGGTGTGTGGGGTATCCTTGCCTGCGCCATCTTCGACACGGGTGACAATGGTTTCACCATCGTGGGCCAGCTCACGGGTGTGGCTGCGGTCGGTGCTGCCGCCTTCATCTTCTCCTTGGTGGTCTTCGGAGTCATCAAAGTGGTTCTGGGTATCCGGGTCAGCGCTGAAGAGGAAGAAGAAGGTCTGGACATCGGAGAGCACGGAACCTCTGCCTATCCTGACTTCGCGCCTCGCTCGCACTAAGTTGGAAAACACGCTGAGTTAATAAACTCACTCTCACGAAGCCCCCGATCGCCTTGCGGTCGGGGGCTTTTTGCGTGGTGTGGAGGGCCTGCGGAGTTGAGGGATGATGGGACTCCTCCGGCCTGCACCGTGAACGAAGCTCCCGGCTACAACAGCAACCTGCCATGACGCAGCCCTGCTGGCGATGGCCTCTGCGAGGCCGGTGGAAATTCGATGGACTTCGGGGAGCCTCAGCGTTGAACGACGTGTGCCGTGGCGGGTGCCTTTTGATGTGCGTGCGGTCTGACGCCGCAGTCCAAGACGCGATCTCGCTGCGATGACTGGAGGAAGGATCAATGCTCCTTCGGTCTGCAACCGGGAGCGCCGCCCCCGGTTGAAAGGTCGGTGGCCGATCAGGCCAGCCGCGCGTCGATATCCTTTTCAAGCCAGGCCCACATGCTCGCGAGTGATTCGGAGACCTTCGTCTTGGCTGCTGCAAGTTCATCTGCGGTAAGGGCAGAACCTGCTTCGGGAACGCTGCGACCAAACATGTAGTACTTGATCTTTGGCTCGGTGCCGGACGGCCGAACGGCAAAGCTGCGCCCGTCCTCGAGATCGACGAAAAGCATCTTCTCCTTGGAGACCAGCTCTCCTTCCTCATCCCTGATGTCGTCTTTGCGGAAATCACGAACTCGGGCGACTGGCGATCCATCGACTTCAGTCGGTGGATTGCTTCCATAGGAGTCCGCGAGTTTCGCAATCTGCGCCGCTCCAGACGCCCCTTCGAAGACCTTGCTTTGGTTGACTTCGAGGAAGTAACCCACGTCGCAATAAACTTCGTCGAGCAATCCGGCGACGGTGAGGTTGCGGGAGGCGGCGTAGGCGGCGAGCTCTGCGAACATGACGACAGCTCCGTTGCCGTCCTTGTCCCGACTGAAATCGTCGCCCATGTAGCCGTAGCTTTCCTCACCACCGAAGACGAGGAACTTGCTGTGCTCAAGGCGCACCCGTCGGGTTTCCACGGAGCTCATGTCGCGATACATGGCGCGAATGCCATCGGGAAGGGCTTGTTCGTAGCCGGAGAGCTTGGCGGAGATCCACTTGAAGCCAGTCAGCGTGTTCACGCAACTGATGCCAAATTTGGCGGCGATGGTGTCCTGCATCGGGCTGGTGACAAAGGTCTTCAGGATCACCGCGCGATCCTTGTTTTCGTCGGTCAGGATGCCGAGTTCGAACATCGTTTTGATGCGATACCAAGCCATCAGCGAGCCAATTTGGTTGCCGGTGAGGAGAACCATTTCTCCTGCGGCATTTCGGACACCGACCCCCATGCGGTCACAGTCTGGATCGGTGCCAATGACGGCGTCCGCTCCTTCTTTGTTGGCGAGATCGACCGCCATCTGAAGGGCGGGGGCGTTCTCGGGATTCGGAGATTTGACGGTTGGAAAAGCACCGTCGCGGACATCTTGTTCGGGAACCGTGAGGAAATTGAATCCGAGGCGTTTCAGGATGACCGGGATGAGGACGCCACCTGCTCCGTGGAGGGCCGTGTAGACGATCTTGAGCTTCTTTGCGTTTTCATTCTCCAGCAACTCAGGCTGGAGCATCATGGGCTGCACACGGGCGAGGTAGCGTTCATCCATGTCTTCGCCGAGGATCTTGAGATCCCCTTGCTGGGCCTTTGGAAGCGGCTCATAGGATTCGTCCTGGATCGCGTTGACTTCGGCAATGATGCCGCTGGCGTGTGGTTCGACGATGCCGGCCCCGTCGTTGAAGTTCACCTTGTAGCCATTGTCATGCGGAGGATTGTGGGAGGCGGTGAGCATGACACCCGCGTCGGCACGCAATGTCCTGACGGCAAAGGACATCTCCGGAGTGGCTCGACAGCCATCAAAAAGGTAGACGTCGATTCCGTGATCGACGGTGATCTGCGCACAGTGCTGAGCGAACTCAGGTGAAAAGTGCCGCGTATCGTGGCTGAACACGATGCTGGCGCGTCCGGTCAGGCCCGCTTTGGCTCGATAGGCCTTGATGTAGGCGATGAGACCGCGTGTGGCCCGCGTGACATTGTAGAAATTCATGGAGTTGGTTCCGACGCAGGGGTGCTCGGGACGGGATCCTTCTCCGGCGTCGCCTTTTTCAGCAGCGGTGACAGTCTTGCCGATGGTGCGGCCGCGGAGGCCACCTGTGCCGAATTTCAGGCTTTGGAAAAAGCGGTCGTTGAGTTCCGCCCACTGGCCTGCTTCGACGAGTTCCTCAATGCTGGCGCGGTAGATCGGATTCTGGCTGGCACTGAGCAAGGCTTGGATGTTTTCCTGGCTTGCAGCGAGCAATTGGCCGGATTCGACGGCGGATTGGAGGGCGGCTTCTAGAGACATAGGGTGGCGATCATAGCGGGAACGTCGGGTTTGGCAAATACCGCGATGCCATCCAAGGTGATGCGACCGTCCTGAATAGGGGAAGTGCACCGGGCGTCAGAGGGGAGTTGCCATGACCATCAAACTTTTTCGATTCGTCCCAGCTCTGGGAGTTTTCTCGACATTCGTTTTGTCGGGCTGCTTTGAACAACCCGCATCCGGTCCCAGTGCGGCCGAGCTCGAGGCACTGAGAAAAGCCGACGAAGCGCAGCTGGCCATGGAGGAGACGCGAAACGCCTACGACTGGCAGGCAGCGGAAGTGGAGCGGCGAAGTCTCGAGCTCGAGAACCAGTTGCAGGCCATGGAGAGTGAACTCCAACTGCGCAAGGATGCTGAGATGCAGACGAGGCTTGAGGCACTCCGGGAGGAAACGGAGCGTCTTCGGGCCGAGGGAGAACGGGCTCGGGCGGAAAGTGAGCGGATCACACGCGAGGTGGAGGAGATCCGCCGGGCGACACCTGTGGTCATGGATCGGCCGGTGGAGCGTCCCGAATGGGATGGCCTTTTCCGCGAGAGGCTGAGCCCCTACGGAAACTGGGTCTCGGTGAGTGGCTACGGAGACTGCTGGGATCCTTCGGTTGGCGGGCGGGGGGATTGGCGCCCCTATGTCGACGGGAGTTGGGGTTGGTCGGATCAGGGGTGGAGCTGGGTTTCGAACGAGCCCTTTGGTTGGGCCACGTATCACTACGGGCGCTGGGTACGGGTCGCGCGCTACGGTTGGGTTTGGGTGCCGGGGATGGAGTGGGCACCAGCCTGGGTGGCTTGGAGATCAGGAAACAGCCACATTGGCTGGGCTCCCTTGCCGCCGGAGCCTGCGGGTCTATCCTGGACGGGCGTTGGGAGAGACTGCGATTCCCGGTATCGGCTGCAAGCAGCGCAGTATGTGTTTGTGCCGGTGACGAGATTTGTGAGTCCCAGCTACCAGAACGTCTTCGTGTCTCAGGCTCAGGTGACGCAGATTTACCAGCAGTCCGTGAACGTGACGCAGATCGTGTCCCTCGACTCAAATCATTCGGGAATCCGAGGTGGCCATGGCCGGATCTTTGGTCAAACTGGTGGTCCCGATCGCCATTGGATTGATCGGGAGTGCAGGGCCGAGGTGCCCTCCATTCGGCCCCGGCTGGCCGATGGGTCCATTGTTGCGGGGCAAATTACCCGGTTAAATCGTGAGGGTCCCGGACCTGTAGGACCGGTGGAAGTTGTGCGTAGCTCACCTGAAGAACCCGTTTCTCGTGATCGCCTGCGTGTTCCTTCCGTGGTGGGGCAGCCGTTGGTTCGGCCGGAAGGCGCGGGTGGTGACTCAATGGTCGGTCCGCGAGGTGACTTTAGGCGAGATGGAGATCGGCCGAGAGAGTCGCCACGGGTCGTTGCGGGATCGGATGTCCAGCCGCAGGCAAGAGATTTGCCCTCCATCGGAAGTGGCACACCTGAGACGATCAGCATCGATTTGGAGAATGGAGAGGGACGAGGGTTTCGTCGTGATCGCACGATTCCTGGGGAGGCGCGCACGATGGGCGACATTGGACAAGTCAGATCGCCGACGGGCCCATCGGTCACACGCCCGAACGAGGTGGTCGGCAGAGGTGCGGATGGCGCTCCGAGACCCGACGGTCCACGGGTCGACCGTCTTGTGGCACCAAATCAGTCTCCGGATGCTGTCGGCGATGCCCCTGCGGCGGTGGAGGTCGAGGTCATCAATCCATCGCTCATGCGTGGCCGGGCGCGCTTTCCAACTCGGGAAGAGCTGTCGTCTCGTGGGGAGGGAGGCAGGCTTCGGACTGATCTGAATGCCGGAGTGGAGCCGCCTGGAACCGGTCCCGAACGTCACGTTCAGCCAGAGCTGAGCGAGGTTGTGCCGACGGTTGAATCCGCGGTTCCTGAACAAGCGACTACGAGCCCGATGAACATGCAGCCTGAAGCCGGACGGGGTCCATCGCGAGCTGGGCGTTCGGGCAGTGGGCCGAACTCTGCCGTCGAAGGGACGGAGCCGAACATGCAGCAGCAGCAAGCTGAACGTCAAAAAGCCGCCGAGGAGCGAGAAGCCCGGCAACAGCAGGCCATGGCGGAAGCGCAGGCAGCCCAGGAGGAAACGGCTCGTGTCGTTGCCGAAGATCAGGCGAAGCAGCAGGAGGCCATGGCGCTGCAGCTGCAGGCGGAAGAGGCCAAGCGCATGGAGGCGGAAGCGTTGGCCCAACAACAGGCAATGGAGGCACAAAGGATAGCCGAGGCAGAGGCGGCTCGCATGGCCGCAGAAGCGGAAGCCAAGCAGCAAGCGATGGAGGCCGGACGTCAAGCCGAGGAAGCCGCTCGTCTCGCCGCTGAAGAAGACGCGCGTCGGCAACAGGCGATGGAATCTCAACGCCAAGCCGAGGAAGAGGCGCGTCAGCAGGCGATGGCCGCCCAGCAACAACAGGCGGAGGAAGCCGCTCGTCGAGCTGCGGAGGAACAAGCACGCCAGCAAGCGATGGACGCGCAACGCCAGGCCGAGGAGCAGGCACGTCAGCAAGCGATGGAGGCCCAGCGCCAGGCTGAAGAAGCCGCTCGTCTCGCAGCCGAGGAACAGATGAGACAGCAGCAAGCCATGGAGGCGCAGCGCCAGGCTGAAGAAGCCGCTCGTCTCGCAGCGGAGGAGCAGATGAGACAGCAGCAAGCGATGGAGGCCCAGCGTCAGGCTGAAGAAGCCGCTCGTCGCGCCGCCGAGGAACAGATGAGACAGCAGCAAGCGATGGAGGCCCAGCGCCAGGCCGAGGAAGCCGCTCGTCGAGCTGCGGAAGAACAGATGCGCCGACAAGCGGAGGAAGCTCAACGTCAGGCCCAGGAGGCGGCGAGGCGTGCTGCTGAAGAACAAATGCGTCGGCAGGCGGAGGAAGCGCAGCGCCAAGCTCAAGAGGCGGCGCAGCGTGCAGCGCAGGAGGCGGCTCAACGCGCTGCGGAAGAGGCCGCACGTCAGCAGGGTGCCGGAGGCCAATAGTCAGGGCCCTGCGAAAAAGATCTCGCCGCCGCGTTTCCGACCTGATACATCGCAGGAATGGCATGGCGTTCCGTTCTTTTTCTCGTTCTATCAGGGTCCTTCGGTTTTTCACAGGGGGCGAATCGAGAACCGGTTTTGGCCGCCATGAAACGGGCCTCGACCTATTATGTCGACTCGGTTTCGAGCCATGGCGGCTACGTTTACTACTACTCCACCGACCTCGCTGAACGTTGGGGGGAAGGGGTGGCGACGGCAGATCAAATCTGGGTCCAGGTTCCGGGTACACCTGCGGTGGGACGTGCCTTTGTGGAGGCTTATTTGGCGACCACAGACTCGGTGTATTTGGATGCGGCGACAAAGGCTGCTGAAGCTCTAATCTACGGGCAGCTCGAATCCGGCACCTGGACCAACGCCGTCGATTTTGATCCGAAGGGCGAGCGGGTGGGGCAGTACCGTAACGGAAAGGGCAAAGGCAAAAACTTCTCCACCCTCGACGACGGCATCTCTCAGAACGCCCTGCTTTTTCTGATGAAATTGGATGAGGCCAGCGGTCACAAGAACAAGGATCTCGGCCGCGCCATCCAGACGGGTTTGGATGCCTTGCTCTCGGCCCAGTTTCCCAATGGGGCGTTTCCTCAGGGCTGGGATGGACCGATCTCGGGCGGTGGTGATTCGATTCCCGCCAGCTATCCTGACTACGATTGGCGGACCGAGGGGCGGATCAAAGAGTATTGGGATCAATACACCCTGAACGACAATGTGATGGGAACGGTGGCAGCGGTGTTGATGGAGGCAGAGCGGATCTACAAAGAGGCTCGGTATCGCGAGGCATTGACGAGGCTGGGTGATTTTCTCCTGCTTGCCCAAATGCCCGCACCTCAGCGCGGATGGGCGCAGCAGTATGACGCGAAGATGCGGCCGATCTGGGCGCGGGCGTTTGAGCCGCCCGCGGTGGCGAGCGATGAGACGCAGGAGGTCCTGGACACGCTCATGACCATCGCCACGCACTTGCGTGATGCCCGCTTCCTCAAGCCGATTCCAGAAGCACTGGCATTCCTGAAAAAATCGCTGCTTCCAGAGGGTCGCCTCGCTCGCTACTACGAACTTCAGTCCAACAAGCCTCTCTACATGTCGCGCGAGGGGAAAAAGTACTCGCTCACCTATGATGACAGTGACTTGCCGGATCACTACGGCTGGAAAATTGACAGTCGGATTGCGGCCTTGGAAGCCCGCTACCAAGGCATTATGAATCGCACGCCAACGGCCGCTGAACCCAAGCCCGATGAGGCTGAGGTCGCGGCGATCATTGGGGCGCTGGATGATCGGGGACGCTGGCTGAGCACCTACGAGGGTGGTTTGATTGTGGGGCAGCCAAATTGGAAGCCGGGTTTCGTGCATCTCAGCAGTGCCGTGTTTTCCGATAACCTGACGCGACTCAGTCGGTATGTAAGGGATCACTGATGCGCACTAAACTTTCTCTTCTATCGATCACTGCCTTGGGGATGCTGGGTGGGGTCTCCCTTTTTGCTGCTCCCGTCGGTGATGGTGTGGCGGATGACACGGCGGCGATTCAGCAGCTGGTGAATGAAGCAGGGAGCGTCGCTTTGCCGAAGGGGGTCTATCGGATCACCCAGACCATCCTTGTGGATCTGGATCAGACCGGCTTTGCGGCCGTGTCGGGTGACGGAACGGCGCGCCTCGTGATGGAAGGTGCGGGTCCGGCCATCCGATTCGTCGGCACTCATGGGGGAACGGCGGCCCCGGAATCCGTGCTGCCCCCGGTGTGGGAGCGGCAGCGGACGCCCATGGTTTCAGGCATTGAAATTGTCGGGGCTCACGCCGAGGCCGATGGCATCGAGGCTCAAGGCACCATGCAACTCACGCTCTCCCGAGTGGTGGTTCGGGAGTGCCGGCATGCGGTGAGGTTGGTCGAGAGAAACCGCAACGTTCTGATCACCGAGTGTCATTTTTACCACAACACGGGGATCGGCGTGTTCCTCGATGGATTGAATCTCCACCAAATCAATGTCACGGGCAGTCACATCAGTTACAACGCCGGAGGCGGGGTGGTTTCGCGGGGTGGCAATGTCCGCAATCTTCACGTGGGCAACTGCGACATCGAGGGGAATCATGCGGCGGAGGGAGAGCCCACGGCCAACATCCTGCTCGACTCAACCGGTGGGTCCATCGGTGAGGTGGCGATCACGGGTTGCACCATTCAGCACACGCACAAGGCTCCCGACTCCGCGAACATCCGAATCTTGGGCGGCGGAACGGAGCCAAGGCTCGAAGCCAGCCAAGGCTCGCCGAAGTCGATGGAAGGGAACGTCACCATCACTGGCAATGTGATGAGTGACGTGCAGGTGAATGTGCATGTGAAGGATGCGCGGGGCGTGACGATTTCAGGGAACACGTTCTGGTCCGGGTTTCAGCATGATCTGCTGGTCGAGTCATCTCAAAATGTGGTGATCACCGGAAACAACATGGATCGGAATCCCCGATACATCGTGAACAACACCAAGGACATGGAGGACAACGGTGTGGTTTTGCGTGATGTGAGCGACAGCACCTTTCTCGGAAACGTGATCCGGGGAGTTTGGCACAAGGAGGCTGCCGTGAGGGTGGACAAAGGTCACCGACTGCAGATGGCGCACAACAGCATCCTGGATTGCGATGGCGTCGGCCTGTGGCTGAGAGACGTCTCGGCGAGCATCATCGCGGACAACCTCATCCGAGACGAGCGGCCTGAGGCCACACAGACTCAGGGGCCGTCGCTGCTGCTTGAAGGCGGGAAGGACAATCAAGTGGGCTCCAACTCCCTCAGCCACAGCAGCGAGACGCGAGAGTTGTCAGAATGACTGGCGCGGGCGCGGAACCGGCCTAAATTCCGCGTCCCATGCCCGACCCAACCGAGGACCTGCCTGAGATACCACGGCACATTGCCATCATCATGGATGGCAATGGCCGGTGGGCGAGCGAACGCACGCTGCCGCGGACAGAAGGTCACCGGAACGGTGCCGAGGCGGTTCGGCGCGTGACCGAAGCCTGTGGCGAACTCGGGGTGGAATACCTGACTCTGTATGCCTTCTCCTCCGAAAACTGGCGCCGACCTGAGGCTGAGGTGACCGCCTTGATGGGGCTTTTGCAGCAGTTTTTGAGCACCAAGACCCCGGAGATGGTGGAGCAAAACATCCGGCTTCAGGCCATCGGGCGCCTTCACGATCTGCCTCAGAGCTGTCAGGACGAACTCCACCAAGCCATCGAAAAGACCGCTTCCAACACCGGATTGACCCTGATTTTGGCGCTCAGTTACGGCGGGCGTGAAGAGATTGTCGATGGCGTTAAAAGCCTGATTGAGAGTGTGGAACGCGGTCATTTGGACAAGGGAATGATCGATACCGAGGTCTTTGGGAAGCACCTCTACACCCGCTATTTTCCGGACCCAGACCTCCTGATCCGCACTTCGGGAGAAATGCGTTTGTCTAACTTTTTGCTCTGGCAACTGAGCTATACGGAGTTTTATATCACCGACAGGCTGTGGCCGGACTTCTCCGGTGACGACCTGCGCGAGGCCATCCGAGCCTACGGAAAACGACATCGTCGCTTCGGGGGTGTCTGACGTAAATTGGAAGCTCAACCCTTTTCCCCAACCCACTTTTCATTTCCAGCATGCCCACCCCGGTGACCAACCGCCTGATGCTTGTCGATACCGACTCTGACTTCGTCGAGTGGGCGTGCGGACACCTGCGCGCGCCCGGCGTGGAGGTCGTTGCTGTCGATTCGATTGAGAAGGCGGTGGCTCTTTATCAAAAGCAGCCCGCGGATTTGGTCCTGTCTGAAATGCGGATCGGCTCGGGCACCGGG
>CAXBNA010000184.1:0-13157 GCA_963976915.1 uncultured Verrucomicrobiales bacterium | reverse complement strand
ACCACTCTACCCCACACCACCAAAAAGGCTATAGAAATAATTAAAATGCTCTAGTGGAGCCCGCCAAGCAGATTGCAAAGAATGAAGTGTTGCACTGGGAAGCGAGCCGCTGCGCGGTGAAATCAAGGGGCGATGGATCTTTTGACGGATTTCTGCGTTGCGCGTCGGTCACAAATCACGATTCGCTCCCTCCGTGTGCCTTGATGTCAGCCAATATCTCTCATCGATTCTTCACCATCTGCTTGGCGGACGACACTAGCGACCAGATGTTGGGCCATCCATGCGGAGCCAAGGTTGGCGCAAGGTCATCACGGTCGGATCCGGTCGGGCGTAGTGGTGCCAAAAAAGCCTCCCCGCCGGGTTCAAATGCTCGATCCAGTGCATCAAGGAACTGTTGATGCAGTGCACCTCATCAGCGCACTCGATCAGTCGCCCAAGATCAAAGACGATGGGGACATCAAACGTCCGGTTCGTGATGACCGACAGCCCCGCGCGAACGAGTTGGCGATCAATGACATACCCGCGGTTCGGGTCGTCGTGTACAAACGCATAGGGTTGAGGAGGTGGCGGCACTTCGCGACGAGTGTCCCTCATGAGATGAAACCCATTCCAACGCTCTTCGAATGAAAGGCCGTACTGCCTGTAAAACTCCCGGTCAAAGCAGGAGGAATCGAACGGCGGTTCACCGTAGGCACCCAGTCCCGAATACCGGCATCCCCGCAACTTCAACGCCCGCGCGATCCACCTCGCATCCCTTGCTTCGCATACGGGCACAACCCCTAGATTTGTAACATCCCGGAACATGAACTCCACAGCGGCCACATTGTGCCTTTTGACCGGCATCCAAACCAAGGGATGGCTCCGGCACAAATCCCGTGTGATCGCATTGCACACAATGTGGTCGCCCAAGCCCAAATGCTCCAGGTGCACGCAATCACCCATGGCCACTGGAAGCTCAGCCACCCTCCGGCTAATGCGCTGATAGTCACGCATCCGCCGTCCCTTCTGCAAATGCCCGAAAAGCGTCCGTCCCCCGAACCAACTCGTCATAGGTCCCAACCGCCACAAGTCGGCCATCGGCCATGAAAAGAATCTCATCGCACCGCCGCGCCGTGGCCAATCGATGGGTGACGATGACCCGCGTGATCCGTCCAGGCAGACGCAGCAATGCTTCCTCCATCGCTCTCTCGGTTTTGGTGTCGAGGGAGGAGGTGGGTTCATCAAAAAGCAGCACCGCAGGTCGTTTGTAAAGTGCTCGCGCTATCGCAATCCGCTGCCGCTGCCCTCCCGAAACGCGTCCTCCTCTCTCACCGGCGGAGGTTTCAACGCCCTCGGGCAAGGTGGCTATCCAGCTCGAAAGTTGTGCATCCCGAATCACCTGTTCAAGAAGTCCCGGCACTTCTTCCCGCGAGTCACCCAGCATGATGTTCGCCGCGATCGTCTCACTGAGGGCAAACGGCTCCTGCGCGACATAGCCCACCACCCGTTGCCAGCGGCGACGCACCTCGCCCATCGGTTGATCATTCACTCGGACCGTTCCTTCAGCAGGATCCAGCAATCCCGCGACCAAGTTCAGCAGTGTCGTCTTCCCGCTCCCGCTCTCTCCCACGATTGCGTAGCTTCTCCCTGCTTCCAGCCGAAATGACACACCCTTCAGGTGCCATCCACCGCCATTGCCATAGCGAAACTCCAGTCTCTCAGCCTCCCAAGTCACGGGCAATGGCATCGGCTCGGGCTCTTCGTCATCGAGATGCCATTCCTCTCCCACCCTTGAGACTTCTTCATGCAGAAATTCGAGCACCGGCCCCGACGTCCGAAGCCCGTTGAACGCCCCAAGCAGTTTGTAGCTGGCTGGCAACAGGCGCATTCCGCAGAACGCATAGGTCCCCAAAAGAGGCAGCAGCCACGCCTGTTCCACACTCGACCAAGCATACAGACTCATCAGCCCAAAGCTCACCACAAAGATCATTTCAATGACCACTTGGGGAATGAAATGGTAGACGCCATTCTGAACGGACATCTCTTGGAGTCGGTCGCGCAACGAGGCGAAGGATCCGTAAAAGTAGCGTTCCCGCTGAAAAATCTTCACCTCACGGATTCCACTCAGCGCCTGCTGAATGACGTGCAGTGCTTCCGCGTGAGTTCGGCGGAATCGATGACCGATGCTGCCATAGTATTGATGCATGGCAACGATACAGGCCAATCCCGTGATACCTAGAGCCACGGCCAGCGCAAAAGTGGGGCCGGGCGATGAGCGTGCCAAAACCACGAAAATGGCCAGCATCATCAGCCCATCACTCACCAGGCTCATGAAGTCGCCCATCGCACTCCGGATCGTACTCTCCGACGCACCCCAAACGGTATTGATGAGATCCGCCGAAGTTCGCTGCTGATGGAGGTGCAACGGGGCACCCAAATACTTTTGAAAAAGTTGCTTGGAGAGCCGTGACCCGGCCTGTTCACTCACCTGCGCACGCAGCTTCAGATCGTAGAACCTCAAGGCATTCTTCACCACATAAGCCACAACGATGATCCCGATGAGGTGCGGGACGCCGATCCCAAAGTTGGGAACCAACCCCGACAGGAATCGAAGCGCCTCATTGTCGTAAACGGTAAACTTGGGATCGCTGAGATGAAAAAGCAGCAGCAGGACTGAAAGCACCGCGCCCATCTCGATGATCATGTTCACAAACCCCAAACCAATCATCGTGAAAACGCCCCTTTGCCCATTCCCATCCAACAGACGGAAGAGGCATCGTATGCTGGCGTTCAGTTCGCGAAGCGGATTCCTCTTCATACCATTTCATTTGCAAGGCATTGAATCCTCGAACAAAACACCTCTGTAGAAAAATTGCCGTGTCGGCTGGCCACACAGCTTAGCAACGAGTCGCGAACTTCACTGCTCGCAAGCATCATCTTGATCTTATTCACCGCATCCTCCATTGAGGAGAACAGTACTCGCGAGTCCCCTGCCAAAATTTCCAACGGCCCTCCCGAACTCGGCGCGAAGACGATCATGCCGGCTTCCTGCATCTCCGCCACGCCCATTCCGAAATGCTCTTCTTCCATTGCGTGAAGACCGTAACGGGATGTGGAAAGGAGGTCAATCAACGCATCACGATCTGGATTCTCCACCATCTTGATCCAATCAGACTCGGCCTGTTTCTGGAGAATCGCGCGTCGGTATGCTTCGTCACAATCGAATTCCCCAACGATCCAGAACTCCAGGTCTGGAGTTGTCTCGCGAATCCTCTCAACGATTTCAATCATTTCAAGCATCCGTTTGCTCCGATGAATCCGACCCACCGCGACCATCCGGTCTTGACGCGCGGCCCAAGGAACATCTGGAAAGTTTCCCACGACCGGAGGATGAACCACCTCCACCTCTCCCCCACCGGCTTGCTGATACATTTGTGCGATGAACTGAGAGTTCGCGAGGGCCCGATTGTCACTCCAATCGCAGAGACCGCTCCCAGCAATGCCTGCCGCCAAGCGACGATAAAGCGCCAGGAGTCCCGGCAAGCGGTGATACCAATGGTAGTCTTGTGGTGGTCTCTCGTTTCGATACCGAGGGAAGTGAATGTACTGCAGGCCCGGTTGCACAAACGACATCTCATTGTTCGCACTGAACAGCAGTTCGAACGATGCATCTCGACACAGACTCGCCGCGAAACGCTCCATCACTGCCATCTCGATGAAGGCTCCGGGTATCGGCAATCGCCTCAATGCCTGCCGCCAGCCTTCGGGTGCCAATCGCACATCAATGTCGGCACCCGAAAGTGCCGTGCCAAAAAACCGATCCACGCCTCCAAAATCAGGGGTATCCAGCGTGGCCAAGGTCACCCGCCAACCGTCGTTCACCAGTGCCTGGATGATCCATCCCGCGACACCATTACCTCCCCCGATGCGGCTGAGACGTGGATACGGGATGAGCACCTTCTTTTTGGCCATCATTTTTCGGCGACCAAGCATTCCGCCACAGATTGGATTGCCCGATCAAACCGGGCAAGATCAAAGGTCTCGACCACTCGTGTCTGAGACGCTTCAGAAAGCGACTGCCACAGGCCCAAATCGCAAAATGTTTCCACCATGGCTGCCGCGAGAGCCGCGGGAGTGGGTTCCGCCAAAAATCCCGTTGTACGATGGACTACAATCTCCTTCGGGCCCCCTCCATTCACAGCGACGACGGGAATACCCCGTTTCATGCTCTCCAGAAGCACGATGCCAAAGTGCTCTTCCAAGGGAGGATGCAGCAGTGCACGCGCTCGGCTCCAAAGCGCCTCCACCTCCCCATCGCTCGGATTGAAAACCCAGTCCACGCGGTGACTTACGCCGAGTTTCATCGCGAGTTGTTCCAAATTGGCCGCCTCGGCCCAACAAGCTGGATCGTGAGAATCCAACCCACCCGCGACTATCAACCGAACATCATCCGCCAAGTCAGCGACCGCAAACGCCCGCAACGCCAGCCGAAGATTTTTACTGGGATGGATGCGACCCAGGCACAAAACCGCAGATCTGCCTTCCGGAACCGCTGCAGGCAATCGCGCATCACCGACATCCACTCCCGGATAGGTCACATTCACTCGGGACGGATCGAGCATTGGACACGTCTTCAAGACCGCGCGTCGCGTGAAGTCACTGTTGACCAACACTTGATCAGCCAAAACCAAGCCTTCGTTCTCCAATTGATCAAACCAGTGTCGATACAGGCCGTAGCACAATGAGTGGTTGGCAGACGAGAGAAGTTGGTCCGGGAAGTGGCAGTAAACCAAAATCGGAACGCGAGGCATCGCTGCTCGAATCGCAGGAACCAAGTGTGGAAGCAGATCCAAGACGACAAGATCTGGACGCGGCTCGCGTCTGAAGACTGAGACCGCACGACGAAGACGCGCATAGGTGCAAACGGCCTTGAACCTTCCATAGATCGTCGCTGGAACCATAGTCGGGACTGAGTGAATCGTCTCAACCGCGGCTTCTGAAAAAGCCTTTTCCGGGTTGTAGTCACTGGTGACGAGGATGGTTTTCCAACCCACCTTCCTCAAAGCTGCCGACGCCTGGAGAATGAGCCGTTCGGCTCCACCCAATCCCATCGATGGATGGAAAAAGTAGGCCCTGCGATCTCGATCCAGAACACTCATGCGATCAATCGTGGCAGGACGATCTTGTCCCACTGTTCCTCCCAGTGGCTTCCGCGTCCGGGTGTTGGAGGGAGCAGATCACCCGAGGCAATGGATCGCACCCTGGCTTCAAGCTCATCAATGGATCTGAAAAAAACGCCATCGTCTGGCTCCGCGAAAATCTCATCCAGGACCGGCCCATATCGATACACCAGTGCCGGAAGACCCGCCCCGCGCATGTCCGCCAGTTTCATCGGAAGATCCAAGCCCGAACTGGAGGTGTGAGGGCATAGCCCCCAGTCCGCATTGGCCAACAGGTCCACATAGCCCTCAGGAGGCAAAAAGGCCAGCGTCACGGCTCTTTCGGGAATTCCATTTTCCTGAAGCTGCCGGGCGAACGCTTCGCGCCGGGGTCCATCTCCGGTGATCATGAACTGAACGTTCACGTCGATTCCGATTCGATCCAACAGGTCCAAAGTCCACTCGGGGGATTCATCACTGCTCCAACTGTGAGGATGAACGATCCAGATTGAAGCAGCGTCGAGATGGGGAAACCTCGCTCCCCAACGCGCAAGAAACGACGTCCGGTCACGAACGGGAAACGAGCGCCAGGATGGGTTGCAGTCAGTCAGGACCGCAACCTCAGGCCCCACCCCCAAGGTCATCAGTTGCCCCCGAAGTGCGTCGGAAACCGTGAGATGATGCGTGTCTGCACTCCATTTTCCCAGTTCAAGGAATCGATAGCACCGCACCCACGAATGGTGGTCGCCCAAACGGTTGGCCAGGCGAGTGTATCCGAGGTTGTGCCAGTCAACCAGGACTCGAACTCCAGTCCGACCCCGAACCCATCTCCTCACGACTTGAAACACGGGCACGGCTGGAGGCGACATCACCCAAACCCACTCGGGGTTCCACTCGAGAGCCGCCAACGCCCGAGCCAGCCCCCGCCCCCAGGCCCACGACTTTCTCAGCAGTCCTCCCTCGCCCACCACCCCAAACCCCGGTACTGAGACCACCTCAATGTTGGGATTCTCACCGACCTCTGAGAAAAGCGCCGACCCTGGCGCAGCCAGAATCGTCACCCGCCACCCGTTTCTCGCAAGGGATGCCGCGTGAAACTGCGCGCGTGGGCTGCGGCCCAAATCGGCCACATTGACAATGACAGCATGGCTCAGAGAATGGCCCATCTCACTTTTCAAATGGAATCAAGGGAATGATGGAACTAGACTAGGCCTCGAAAGCTTGTTGTGCATGTTCAAAACAAAAAGTTCCGCCCCGACCGAACGCGCAGGATGGCCTTCGCAGGAGGTTACTCGGCCGGGCACATCATTCCAGGGCTTGCACTCCACGAACGCCTGAGTCCAGCCATTCCCAGCCTCGACATCGTTTTCATTGGCTCTGAGGAGGGACCCGAATGCGACTTCGTCAGGCGGGAGGGCATGCCATTCACCACCATTCCCGTGGTTTCGTACACGGACCGCAGCTTTGGCGGCAAGATCCAAGCCTTGGTCCGGACTTTGCGAACGCTACCGGCAAGCAGAAAAATCCTCCACCGTGAGAAAATCGAGGTTTTGGTCGTACTTGGGAGCTATGTGGGTGTTGCACCCACACTCGCCGCCGTAACCTTGGGCATTCCCGTCATTGTTTTCGAACCAAACTCACGATTCGGTCTGGCGAACCGCTTTTGTGGAAAGCTGGCACGAGAGGTCTGGCTCAGCCGACTTTGGCAGGAACGAACTGACCTGCCCGCCAAACACAAAGTGGTGGGCGTTCCCATCCGCGCTGCCATCGACTCGCTCCGCCAAAGACCAGCGATGACCGCCCGCATAGGACCGTGGAAAGTTCTCACGCTTGGCGGATCGCGAGGCCACAATTTCCTGAACCATCGCGCACCGGCCCTATGGTCCGCACTCCAAGCGCTTGGCCACCTGATTGAGGTCACTCACATCTGCGGCGTCAATGAGTCCACAGACCATGTGAAGGAACTGTATCAACGGGAGGGAGTTTCCGTCCGCGTGGAGTCATATGTGACGCCTCTGATTCCCACGCTCGGTGAGTCGGATTTCATTTTGACATCAGCCGGGGCAATCAGCCTGCATGAGATCGCCGCGCTTAGAATTCCGTGCTTGGTCGTTCCCTTAAAATATTCCTCGGACAATCATCAAGACACCAACGGCGAGATGTTTTGCCGGGCGACGCAGGCCTTGCTCTGCCGCGAGGATGACTGGACGACCGAGGGGGTGACTTCTCAGATCCACGACATGTGGAAGGACGCCTCCGCCTACAGGTCGATTCAGGATCGCATGGCCTCCTTCAATCCGGAGCAAGAGGGGTTGGAACAGATTCTAAACACCGTTTCCCGGTTACTGAAGGTTGGATAGCATGAACGCTCACGCCACCCGCCTTTGGTGCGCCTTTTTGGTGCCCGCCATGATCGTGACCGTGGCAACGCGGGTCTTCCCCGCTTGGGATTCCGTCGTGATCGACAATGATGTTCGACTCCTGGGCGTGGATCCCTACTACCACCTCCGACATATTCAGAACACCTCGTCCACCTTCCCCGTTTTGGATCGGACCGACGCCGTGACCAACTACCCCTGGGTCCATCGCTCGGATGCCGTTGGCCTCCTTCAGTGGACGCTAGGCGGCGTGGCTAGGCTTGTCGGCACACCGGATGATCTGATGACGTCCAAATGGGTCTGCGCGTGGTCAGGACCAGCAAGTGCGGTGCTCATCGCTCTCGTCTTTGCACTGGTCAGCCTTCGTCTGTGGGGTTGGCGGATATCGTCCCTCCTGACCTGGATTTTCGTTTTGCTTCCCGGGCGGGCTTTTGATCGAACTCTTTTCGGGTTTTGTGATCACCATGCCCTGGAGGTCTTCTTCAATCTCAGCATCTGCTTCACTTTCATCTTGATTGCTCAACGCCGGGAGCGATCGCGTTGGCGCTCCTTGCCGTCACTCATCCACGGCTTGCCAATGGCCTTGTTTGCCTTCACGTGGAGCGGGGCACCCCTCTTTGTCGTCCTCACGCTCCTGGGAACAGCCCTGGGATTGCTATGGAGTGTTGCCGCCGGAAAGGAAATCGGTGCCTTCCTTCTAGGACTCGCTCAAATGCTCTTCGCGTCGAGCCTCTGGATCCTCCTAATTCGGATGATCGCCCCCTTCCTGATCATCAGCCCCGGTTACCTGACCGAACTACAGAAGGCCATTGCCTTGACTGCCATCGCCTCATGGGCAGGATCGCGCGCCCTCCCGCCACTTCAGGCACGGTACTCCGGCATCACTCTGGCCGGGCTCCTCACTGCCTTCGGTGCCACGGCTTGGCTTCTTCTCCCCGTGATCTATCCCGGCGCGCTCGGAGCACTGGCACAGGGATTCGCCGCAAAAAGCCCGACTGTTCAGGAGCAACAGCCCGTCACCTGGTCGCTCCTGTGGTACTTCGTCGGCCCCGCGATTCTATTTGGCTCCTGCGGTATCCTATGGGCGGTTCGTCGTTCGCGATCACTCACCCTGTCAGAAATGATGGCCCTGCCGATCCTCCTCGGCTTCGTGCTGATCTGGATTCGCACTGGCGACTACGGCTACAATGTCACGCCCGCGATGATCCTGCTCACTGGCTTTTTCTGGCATCCCTTTGTAAATTGGCTGCGCTGCAAAGAAGTCCAGAAAGTTGCGACGAGGCCCGCATGGATGCAACGCGCAGTCCCGGCACTGCCATTCGTCCTGGCGACGCTCCCCGTTTTGGCCACCATCTATCCCATGGGCTCCGTTTCGGGTGTCGTGCGACCTCGTGCCTTCTATCGACATTTTTCCGTTCAAACGGACGCCTGGCGTCAGGCCATGGACTGGTTGCAGATTCAGGACCAACGCGAGGGCGGAGTCTGGTGCCATTGGCCCTATGGCAACCTCGTGAACATCATTGGGGGATGGCCCTCCATTCAATCTCGCTACCCCCAAGGACCACTCCTACGTCCGATGTTCACCCCTGGAGAGGAACGTGCCCTCGCGTCCGACGTCAATGGCGCACCCTTCACCAAGGCAGTGCGCTTTGTCATTGCAGACGCCGCTCTCGCCTCCCGTGACCTCATTGCGGAGATCGGTCACCTCAACCTCGATCCATCCAAGATTTTTGAAGGGGTCCAAATGCCCACCAATGATGGCAGAGTCGAACTGCTTCCACGCTTCAATGACTTCTACACGCAGACCCTGCTTGGCCGAATGTACACATTGAATGGAGACGGACTAAAACACTTTCGGGAGGTTTTTGAATCCGAGGATCAAAGCTACCTGCGCTATTTCAAGAGACCGAACGGCGCCTTGGGAGTGCTGTCGGACCCTGCCCCATCGAGTGGTCCCGAGTTGGATGAGATGGTCGAGCGGGTGCGCGTGTCACCCCCGCCTTGGAACGAGGGCGACACCCGCGTTTATGGTGCCCTGCTCATGCCAACCGTGAAGATTTTCGAGCAAGTTAAAGGTGCCCGGGTCGTCCTCGTCGATTCACGACTGCTGGAGGCCTCCGTCACCCTGGAACTCGAAGCGTTCCCTTCTGGGCGAAGGTTCGCCTACACACAGGAGGGCGAGCGAACCAGTGCCGACTCCCTTGAATTCCGACTGCCCTACTCTCATGATGCCGGGCCGATGGTCATGGTGATTCCAACCGGTCCGTACCTGCTTGAGGCATCCCTGATTGGAGGCGGCAAACTTGAAACCAAGTTCACCGTGCCCGAAGAAGCGATCATTGCCGGTCGGCATGTTCATTTGTCGATCACCCTTGATGCCCGATAAGATAGGCCGATTTTCATGACTCCAGATCTCGTCATTGCCATACCGACCTGTCCGCGGCTGCGTGATGGTGTTCCCGCAGGTTACCTCACTCGAACGCTGACGACGCTGAATCGGGCGCTCCGGATGGATCCTTTCCTCCTCGTTGAAGTGCTCATCATGGACTGCTCGGCCCCTGGCGATATCCATGAGGAGCTCAATGCAGTGATGGCTGATGGAATGGCTCCCCCCACCAGTCAAGTTTTCAAACGTCAAGGTCCATTCGTTCCTCCCTCCAAGGCACCCACAAAAAGCATCGCCTATCAACAGTCGCTGGATTTCATCGAGTTGATGGAAAAAGCCTACGCATTTGGGTCTCCCTGGATTCTGCGGATCGAAGATGATGGACTCTGCTCCGAACCGTTCGCCTCCCGGATGATTCGATTCGCTTCAAGGTATCCGCACTGTCCACTGTTCTCCCTTTTCTCCATCCGACTGCGTTTTGATGGTCAAACCACGCCTCACTACACAGGTGCCGTGGCATTGCTCTTTCCCACCCAAAAAATCCCACTCTCGCTGGCCACCGTACGATCCGTTCTGAACGACACTCCATTCGATGTGGCGCTCGGCAATCTGGACGCCCTGGCACTATTCCCGTCGTTCTTCCAGCATATCGGCCAGGTCAGCTCCAGCGGGGTGCTCTATTCCCACAATATGGAAACAAGCCCCACCTTCCGCCCGCGCCACACGATTCTCGCCCGACTGCAGTCCCAGTTTCGCGTCGCCGCCCTCATGGCCCGCGAGGGAGTTCGCCGCTACCTGATCCGTCCGGTCACAGGGAAAAAGTAGAGGTGACAATCCGCCTTTGCTGTGAATGCACCCTTGAGCTCGGGGTGGACACCCACCGGGGAATCCTCTACAACGAACCGATGATTCGATTTTTATTGACTGCCTTGATCCTCACGTCTGTCGCCCTTCTCTCGGGCTGCGGCGGCGAAGCAGACAAATCGTCACGCGGAACAATAGGAGTTTCTCTCCTGACCTTGGAGAACCCCTTCTTCAAGATCATCGGAGACCATCTGACGGAGGAAGCGGGAGCCCAGGGGTTCAAAGCCATCGTCGTCAGCGCGGACAAGGACATCGCCAAGCAGAGCAATCAGGTGAAGGACTTCATCGTCAAGAAGGTGGACGCCATCGTCCTAAGTCCTTGCGACCCGAAATCCATCGTGCCCGTCATCCAAGAGGCCAATCGCGCGGGCATTCCGGTCTTTACCGTCGATATTCCCTGCCCCGACCCGGCGGCCAAGATCGTCACCCAGATTGCCACCGACAACTACGGCGGGGGCAAGGAAGCCGGCCGGGCCATGATCGAAGCCCTTGGCCCGAAGGGTGGCAAGGTCGCCATCCTCCACCTCAAGCAAGCCCAGTCCTGCATCCTTCGCGTGAAAGGGTTTCGCGAAGTCATTGATGCGCACAACGCCAGCGGCGGACCGAAGATCGAGATCGTGATGGAGCTCGACGGTGGAGGTGCGCGCGACATCGGGTATCGAGCTGCCGAAGACGCGCTCCAGGCCCAGCCGGACCTGCGCGGCATCTTCGCCATCAATGACCCGTCCGCGCTCGGTGCGCGCGCGGCCTTGGAAAAAGCAAACAAAGCGGATCAGATTCCCATCATTGGTTTTGACGGCATGCGCGAAGGCAAAGTCGCGATCAAGGAAGGCAAGATCTACGCCGACCCGATCCAATTTCCCGACCGCATGGGCGTCGAGATTGTCCGCGCCTTCGTGCAATGGTCCAAAGGCCACGAAGTGCCGCCAGAAATCCTCATTCCCACCCAGCTCTACAAACAATCCGACGGTGAATCGGACCCTGATCTCCATTGAACGTCACTCCGAAGAACGCCAGAAATGGCATTCTCTCGTGAACTCCACCCATATCTATCCTGTTGATCCCAGCCCCATCCCGTCCGTCTGATTCTCTACACGCATGAAATCCTTTTGTCCTGAACTCGTCGGCTCCATGTCCCAAGGTGCGGCCGGAAACCCCACTGTAGCCATGGTGGAAGCCGCCTTTGCCCATCACGACCTAAATTGGCGCTACGTGAATTCCGAGGTCGCTCCCGCCGATCTCGATGATGCCGTCAAAGGGGCTCGTGCCATGGGATGGCGCGGCTTCAACCTCAGCATGCCGCACAAGGTGACCGTCATCGAGCATCTCGACGGTCTTGGGGAGTCGGCATCGCTCATCGGCGCCGTGAACTGCGTGGTGCGTCGAAACGACCAACTCATCGGCGAGAACACCGACGGCAAAGGTTTCCTCCGCTCCCTGCAAGCCGTGGTCGATCCAAACGGCAAGTCCATCGTCCTCTTCGGAGCCGGAGGTGCCGCACGCGCCATCGCCGTCGAACTGGCTCTCGCAGGTGCTTCCAAGATCACCATTGTCAATCGATCCGAGAGTCGCGGGGCAGATTTGGCGAACCTCATTCAATCCAAAACCCAAGCCTCCAGCGAGTGGGTGCCATGGACCGACCGTTACGCCATCCCTGCCGACACCCACATCGTCATCAATGGCACCTCCATCGGCCTGTACGATCCGGAAGCTGCCCTGGCGTTCGAAATTGAATCCCTGAGCGCCGAAATGACCGTGGCCGATGTCGTCTTCAATCCGGTCGAGACAAAACTCCTGCACGATGCCAAGGCGAAGGGCTGCACCTGCGTCGACGGCCTCGGCATGCTCGTCGATCAGGGAGTCATCGGCGTCCAATACTGGACCGGAATCGACCCCGACGCCACCGTCATGCGCCACGCCTTGGAGAAGGCAATGGGCGTCTGATTGCATCCAAGGCTGCCACCCATCATGAAACTCCAACTCGCGCGCATTCTCTCCGACTACGGCATGGTCGTCGTGCTGTTGCTCCTCTGCATCTTCTTCAGCGTCGTCACCTACACCGAGCAATCGGACTCAGGAGCGGCGGCAGTGGATCAGCTTGAAAAGCAAATCGAGTCGAGCGATCGCGTCATGATTGTCGCAAGCGCGACCACCGAGGATGCTCAATTTGCCAAAGACCTGGAGGACAAGCTCACCGCCCAAGGCCTCTCCGAGGTAGCCACGGTTTTGGGTGACCCACGTAAAGCCAGGATCGCCCTCGAGGCGAGTCCATCAGACCGTCCGATCAACGTCGTGGCGTGCAGCGAGCAAGCCGGACGTTGGCTCCTCTTTGCCGACCTTTCGTCCGAGATTCCAAGCTCGGCTGGCACCCGCGTCATCAAGCCGCGCACC
>CAXBNA010000183.1:0-13171 GCA_963976915.1 uncultured Verrucomicrobiales bacterium | reverse complement strand
TTTTTTTGAGCTTGCAGCAGGGAATGCATGTCTGTTTGCTTGTGGTGGAGTAGTTTTAAGTCAGCCGCCCTCAATTTTGCCATGGAACACGACCTCAATAGTCTTCAGGAACAGTTGCGAGAAGAGCCTTCCAACTGGGAACTTCGGCTCCAAGTTGCCGACTTGCTCCTAGCCAAGGGAGAGGGTGACAACGCCAGCGTCATGATTTCCATGGCGCCAGGAGAACCGGAAGAGGCGGCTCACTGCACACGGGCCGCCAGACACCTGCTTCGACTCAGTCCAGACCGCGCCCTTCGGCAGGCCCAGCGTGCCCTGGAAGCCAATGAGATGGATGCAGAGGCCTCGATCATCGTCGCAGAAGTCTATCGCAAGAAAGGTGACGCCACGCAGGCGGAGAAATATTTTCTGGTCGCCAATGAATTGGATCCGAACGTCACGGCTGCGGCACCGGAGCTGAAAGCGTGGATTGACGCGCACTCCAATGAAATCACCCAAGACGAAGGTGCGCCAGTGATGGTTCAGGTCTTGGATCGCTCAGGAACCGGTCAGGTCAAGACGGTCACGGAAGCTCAACCGGTCGCGGCGACTGCCGTGCCGGACGACATTGAGTCCCCTCTTTCCGCAGACGATGACATGCTGCCGCTCCGCACAAGTCCAGCGGTTCACATCGATGCCCGCCCGAGCCCCCTGAAAACGCTCAAGTCGAAGCTGGCCGCAGCGGGGGTCGGCATTCTGGTTCATGTGGTTCTCATCTTTCTTCTTGGCGTGTTGGTGATTGTGATGCCAAGCCCGCCTTCTGCAGAGATCACCGCCCTGACCAACGTCGAGGACGTTCAGGAAAAACCAGAGACCAAGAAAATCGTGGTCCCCCAACCCGCTCCAGCGACGGCTGCGGTGGCACGCCCCACGACCTCGGCGATCACTGCCGTCGGCATCTCCGCCGTGTCACTGCCTGAATTTGATTTCCAAGCCCCGGCCGAGGCGGTGACCGAGGTGGCCACCACCGACTTGGGCTCCACCTTCTCCCCCGCCTTTGCCGCCAAGGGCACCGTCGAGGTCAATTTCTTCGGCATTAAGTCCAAGGGCAAGCGCATCGCCTTCCTCATCGAAGCAGAGCGCCTCATGCTCACCGACCCCAAGGGCGGCATCCCCGCCTACGAGATCGTGAAGGAAGAGATTGCCAACATGATCAGCAAATTCGGCGTCCAAACGACCTTCAACGTCCTGATGTTCGACGGCACCCACCTGTCGGCCTTCAGCGAGAAACCGGTTCCAGGCACCAGTGCGAACATGGCGTCCATTCGCGACTGGCTCAGTCCGGTGAACCGTGAGTATGAGAAGCTGGGTCTTGCCAAAATTGGCTACCCACGCCTCATGCCGACCCGCGAGATCGAACCGATCCCCACCAACAAACTCTCCGGATACATGCTGGCCATTCAGTATGCACTCGAAAGCGAGTGTGACACGGCCTTCATCATGACCAGCGGTTGGCGTCACATGCGCAAGTACGACACCCCCGAGGAGATGGAGAAGTACTATCGCCAGGTGCGCTGGACGGACCGCGATGAGAAAAAATGGCAGGAAGCCGTTGTCGAAGCACAGGCCTGGCTGAAGAAGGAAAATGAAGCCCGGAAAGCCAAGGGCGTACCTCAGAGGGTGGTCAGAGGCATTCATGAGATTGTCGCGGAAATCAGTCCGCAGGTCCGGAGGAAGCCAGGTCCGGACATCGATGCCGAAGAGCGCGAGGATCAGATCAACAATGCGATGCGGGTCATTTACTCAAGCCAGAAGAAGCCCAAACCTCAGATCAACTTCGTCATGTTTATCGGGAAGGATGAAAAGACGGTTCCCCGGTTGGAGCACTTCGAAAACATCGCCCGCCGTGCTCGTAACGGGAAAGTGCGCATCCTTCAGGGCATGGAAGGCCTCAAGAACGTCACGGGACGGAAGTAAGATCGACCTTGCTGAGTTTTCAGCGTCAGGGGCCTCGCTCAATTCCGGAGGTCCACGCACACCACCGCGCCTTCGGCATTCCGTGCATAGAGCAGCCCATTGGCCAGCACCGGTACCGTCCAGCACTTGCCACTGAGAATCTTCGCCTCAGCGAGTGAGTCAAACTTGTTGGAGTTTGGATTGGCCACGACAAGCTTCCCGGATTCACTGAGAATGAGCAACTTCCCCCCGGCGACGATTACCGATCCCGACCCAATGCCGTCTTGCTCCCACTGTGTCTCGCCCGAGGAAAACTCCAGGCACTTGAACGTGGCTTTTCCATCATTCCCGTCGACGCCGTAAAGGTAGCCATCCACAAGCACCGGCGGATTCATCTGATTGCGCATGTCCCTGTTCTGCCAGAGCACCTCGGGCTCGGAATGCGCAGGCTTCAACAGCGCCGCACCCTTGTTGTATCCTGCCGATATATAGACCAGCCCTCCATGCACCACGGGGTCGGCCGCGTTGACGCCATAGCTTGTGCGCCAAGGAAACTCCCACAGCAGCGCTCCCGTTCGAGCCTCAACGGCCAGATACGCGCGACTTGAACCGAGCAGCACCGCTTCCTTGCCATCGAACTCATACGGCAACGGAGCCGAATATCCGGCGGTCTTCTCATCCGACTTCCAGACCAATTTGCCAGTTGCGTTCTCGAACGCCGCTCCGCTTTGTCCCACATTGAGGATGACCAAGTCCTCCCAAATCAACGGCGCACCCGAAAAGCCCCAATCAGGAATCCGGGCGTCCGTCTCTTCCTGCACATTTTTTGACCAGACAACCTTCCCCGTCGCCGCTTCAAAGCAGAACAGATCGCCCCAGCGACTCAGCTGAAACACCTCGCCCCCCGAAACCGTGGGCGTTCCGGTCGTTCCACCTTCGAAGAACTTCGCCCCCAAATCCGCCGGGTAGCTGTGTTTCCAGACTTCCTTGCCCGTCACCGCATCCAGACAAAAAAGGCTGTCCTGATCATCGGCATTGCCTGTGGTGTACACCCGCCCGTTCGAAACCACGAACGAAGAAAACCCGATCCCCACCTCGGCTTTCCAAGCTACTTTGGGCGAACCACCACCCAACGTTTGATCCCAGTCCGTTTCCTGCGAGATCCCGTTGCGGTCCGGCCCACGCCAATGAGGCCAGTCACCCGCTTGGACGGATGACAGTGAGCCCATCATGGAAAAGGCGAGACATACGAGAGGGATGGATGGCTGAGGCATGTTCATAGATTGGGTGAAATGGATGAGATGAGACGAACCTAAACTCCAGAGAATCCGAGTGAACCCTTGGCGAACTCAAGGGAGTCCACGACGGCTTTCTCCTCCTGAGCGAGAATCGCTTCAATCGACTTGCCTGCAATCTCAGGAAGATCTTCCACACCTCGCTCACGAACCAAACGCAGCACGCGGGCGAGATCGATCCCTGACTTGGCTTCGAACGTTTTCCAATAGGCATCGGACAGACATGGGATATCCAGCGGATCCCGGGTGATCATTTCCAGGTGAAAGACGACCTCCGGGTGCTTGGAGCGCACCGTCGCGATCATGCTCGTCAGATCACAAATCCCCTGCCCGAGCGGCACTTCCGACATCTGAAACCCGTCCACGGACTCCCTGACCGCCATGTCCTTCAGATGAACCGTCACCGCATAGGGCGCGAGGTGGTCGATCGCACGCATCGGTTCTTCCAGAAGCGCCAGTCCGTTGCCTGTGTCGATGCAGCTTCCCAAATGCTCGCTCGCGAATCGTCCAAGAACGTCCGCCAATTGCTCCGACTCAAAGTCTTTGTGATTCTCAATGCCCACCTTCACCCCGTGGCGACTCAAGACGGGCTCGGCCAGTTCCATGGATCGCATCGCCGCCGACATGAAGGCATCGAACTCGGCCACCTCTTGATACAATTCGTAACGTCGTCCGCCGAGGGCGGACCGGTGAACCGCAATACCGGCCTCCTTGGCGATTCGGATCTCTCTCTCGAATCGGCTCACGTCCGCCTCATGCTTGGGGAGTTCGGTGATCCCCTGCAATGCGATCCCGTATCCCTCGCTCGTCGCCCGCACCTCCTTTGAAAACTCAGGGCTCCATCCGTCGACCATGATTTGGAGCGATCCAACTCCAAGACTCTGAACATGATCCAGCACATCCAGTGCATTCCGGAATGGCGGCGATTGAAGGCTGGAATAGTTGCCGCGCCAGCGCTGCCAGTACGAGTACACGACCAACCCAATCTTGGAGGGGGCGCTGCCAATGGCTCCGCTGACGTCGTTTGGATCACTCATCGCCACATCCTCACTCAATCAGCCCATCATCCAAAGCGTGAGCCCTCAGGTCCTCCAGATCCACCCACTCAAGGGCCGAGGCATGCGTCGCCCTCAGACTGACCGGCGGAGCCACGCCAGCATCCATCGCCTCCTTCCATCGGGAAACGCAGAGGCACCAACGATCTCCAGACTTGAGTCCGGGAAAGTCCCACTCAGGGACGGGCGTGGTTAAATCATTGCCCCGCGCCTTGGAGAAGGCCAGGAAATCACGGGTCATCTCGGCGCAGACCGTGTGCAGTCCCGTATCACCCGGTCCGGTCTGGCAAAAGCCGTCGCGATAGAATCCCGTCACCGGATTCCGGCAGCAGCAGCTCAGTTTGTCTCCAAGAACATTCGTCGGCATCAAGAAAGAGAGGACAACCCGCCCCGATCAAAGAGGACACCATATGCACCCGGTGGCAAGTCTCCGAATCACTCCTTCTCTGCCTCGTCCCAAAGAAAGTGCGCCAACCGAATCTTCGCGGCACGCCCCCGCGCATCCTCGGCGCGGCTCCCATTCCATTGGGCCAGTTCCTCCGCCATCCGGGCGGCGGCCTCCCACTGCGCGGTCTTCTCCAAAAGATCCACCCCGAAAAAGCCTGCCTTGTAAAACCAGGAAAACTCAGCAGGACTGATCGGCGGATCCTCATCGGCAGACCGAACGGCGTCGTAGCAAGCTTCCAGAGCTTCTGCAGAACGCCCCGCCTCCCGGTGCGTTGCCGCCAGAGTGAAGCCGGCACGCATCCGCCACAAGCAGGGCAAGTCGGGATCCGAGACAAAGGTCTCCAAGGCCTCCACGCATTGCTCAAGCGCGGCGGGTTCCGTCTTCCCCAAGACGAGGAGCAATTCCGCCCTCTCGCAGGTGATCAACCGGCGCATCTCCGGATCGAGATTGGTCTCGGTCAAAAGCTTGTCCAGCACCGCCAGCGCATCACTCTCACGACCCTGCCGCCGTTTGGCCACCGCCTGCTGGCGCCTTGCTGCGATTCCCAATTCGCCACCACGATCCGCCAGTTCCTCCCACAGTCCGATCGCTTGATCCACCCCCTCCTCCGTCATCACCCCTGCTGCGGACATCCCCGCATAGTAAAGAGCCGTGTCCGCATAGGGCGAGTGCGGCGTCTCCCGCGCAACGAGTTCAAATTCCGTCCGAGCGCTCGCAAAATTCTCCGCCCGGTAGTACGCCTCGCCCACCTGCATCCGAACCTCATCCGCCAGGACCGATGCTGGCCACGTTTCCAAATAGGCCTTCCCCAGCTCAATCACCTTGTCTTGATCTCCTTCCTCCGTGGCCAGCCAAAGCTTCGCGTAGTCGAGACGCTGGCTGGCTTGTCCCTGAAGATTGGGAAGGTCGTCCACCGCTTTTAAGGCCAGCCGGACCTCCTCCAGTGGGACCGGCTGCTTCATCAGCTCCAATTCAGCCAGCGCAATCCACGCCTCGGCCAGTCGCGCATGCGAGTCCGCAGCGCCAATCCAGCGCCTCAAAGCCGTCTCGGCTTCAGAATCGCCTCTGGAGGCAAGGTCGAGCGCACGATCCAACTCCAAATCCTGAGCCGTCTCGCCAGAGTCGCTCCCCGCAGCGATCTGCGTCGATCCTTCGGGTCCACCCGCACCCGCCACCGCCAACTGGGACAGCAGCGCCTGATAGAGCCCCGCCTGACCGACCCGATACGCAGCGACGGCCGCATTGAACAAAGCCCGCCTCCGCTCCGATAGCGACGAGGCCAGACTGGCGGCTTCTTGAAAACGCTCCAGTGACCGGAGGTAATCCCCGCGAACGAAATGGATCGTCCCCGACACAAAATCCACCAGGGCCGAGGCACTGATCGCGTCATATTTGCCACGCCACAAATCCGCCAAGGCCAAGACCCGATCATCGGCTCCCATCGCCAGGTGCAGTTCCATCACTCGGCGGATCGCTTCGCTCTCCATGGGGCTGCCAGGCAGAGTCTGCAAAAGCGCCTCATAGAGACCCACCGCTTCTTGAGGGCGCTCGCACACCTCCAGCCACCGGGCCACGGTGAACATCGCATGCCCCCGGAACTGATCCAAAGCCTCTGCCGAAGAGCTCAGCTCCTTGTGCGCCACATTCCCTGTCGCCACCCATCCGACGGGCACCGATGGCAGCGAGTCACCAGGCGCTTGCGGTCCCGTTTGCCACAGCAATTCAAAGGCCTCCGGCCAAACATCGCATTTCGCCGTGGCACTCAGAAAATCAATCAGCACCTCCTGTGCGGCCGCCGTCTCCCCATCCATGAGGAGACTCTTCGCCATCAAGACGGCTGCCGCGTGATGCAACCGCTCGCCGCCTCCACGCACCTTCGACATCAACGCCAGCACCGTTCTCGCCTCCTCGCTCTTGTTCAGGGCCAGGAGGGCGCGTGCTCTCAGAAAAGCTTTTTCAACATCCGCCGCTGCATCGGCGCTCGAAATCGACTCCAGCACTTCGGCGGCCTGTCCGTCGTTCATCTCCATCTCGGCCAGCATCAGGCTCGCCTCTCGCTTGACCCACGGATCTTCGTCCGTCACCAATTCCGCCAAGAGATGTCGGGCCTCGATATCGATGCCACGCATCACCTGCACCTGAGCCAGCAAGAGCTTCGTTCGTGCACTGGCCTCCCCTTTCTCCACCGCTCTCCGCAAAAACATCTCCGCCTCATCCGGCTCTCCCTTCATCACCAGCGCCTGCGCATGCCAGAAATCGGAGTCCGGCACTTGAACCCGATCCACCACCGCCAGCGCCGCCTCTGGTCGAGCGGCCCGGATCCACGCTTCTGCAGCCAGGGTCGCCACCTCGGCCTGATCCTCCGCCGAGAGGTCCTTCCGGTCCAGGATCCGCTCCGCCTTCACCGCAGCGACGGCGGGCAGTCCATCCTGCATCGCTCTCCTCACGCTCGCCAAGTCCACGGCACCTCGGAGAGATCCGGCGGCTCCAGTCAGCGCCACTGTGATGAGGATGGATGCGAGTCGATTCAGCATGGAGCTCCAGCCTAGCCGAGCCCCCTCTCCCCTTCAATCCACATATACCACCCACCACCACGTTTTGTGAAACGAAGCGTTCCCAATCCTCGCCTTCATCCTTGCCCCTCATCCCCACTCATCCCTCATCACTTATCCCCCCATCACATATCACTCATCCCCCATCCCCAAGCTTGCACCTAACGCCACCCCTTGAAATAGTAGGTCGATCATGGTTGCCCGCACCTACTCGTCCACCCTCGTCGGCGTCAACGCCCTGGAGGTCGAAATCGAATCTCACGAAGCTGGAGGCAATCCCAAGATGATCATCGTCGGCCTCCCCGACGCCGCCGTGAAAGAAAGTCGCGACCGCGTCATCGCCGCCATCAGTAGCAGCGGCCTCATGCACCACGACGGCATCATCACCGTCAACCTCGCCCCCGCCGACCTCAAAAAGGAAGGCCCCGGCTTCGACCTCCCCATCGCCATCTCCATCGTCGCCGGATTCTCCCGCATCCCCGTCGAGATCCTCCGCGAAACCGCCATGGTTGGCGAGCTCGCCCTCAACGGCGAGCTCCGCCCCGTCCGCGGCCTCCTCGCCATCGCCCTCGAAGCCCGCGCCCGGGGCCGCAAGCGCATCCTCGTCCCCAAACGCGCCGCCGCCGAGGCCAGCGTCGAAGTCGTCGGCGCCCGCAACCTCCGCGAAGTCGTCGATTTCCTGAAGGGCGACATCGACATCCCGCCCGAGCCCTGCCGCGCTGCCGAATACTTCGCCGCCCACCACCACTACGACATCGACTTCGCCGACGTCCGCGGCCAGCTCGACGCCCGCCGCGCCATCGAAGTCGCCGTCGCCGGTGGCCACAACCTCTTGATGGTCGGCCCGCCCGGCACCGGAAAGAGCATGATCGCCCAGCGCATCCCCACCATCATGCCCGGCATGACCGAGGAGGAGGCCATCGAGACCACCAAGATCCACAGCGCCGCCGGACTCCTCAGCGAGAGCCACGCCTTCGTCGCCACCCGCCCCTTCCGTTCCCCCCACCACACCATCTCCGATGCCGGTCTCCTCGGCGGCGGCAGCAATCCCGGCCCCGGCGAAGTCAGCCTCGCCCACAACGGCCTCCTCTTCCTCGACGAACTCCCCGAGTTCCGCCGCTCCACCCTCGAAGTCATGCGCCAGCCCCTCGAAGATGGAAAAGTCACCATCGCCCGCGCCGCCGGCACCATGACCTTCCCCGCCCGCTTCATGCTCGTCGCCGCCATGAACCCCTGCCCCTGCGGGTTCTATGGCGACCTCAAGCGCGAGTGCCGCTGCAGCCCGCCCGTCATCCAGCGCTACCGCCAGCGCATCAGCGGCCCCTTGCTGGATCGGATCGACCTCCATGTCGAAGTCCCCCTCGTCGACTACAAAGCCCTCTCCGCCCAGGAACCCGGCGAGTCCTCCGCCCACATGCGCGCCCGGGTGGAGACCGCCCGAGCCATCCAGGCCCAACGTTTTGCCAAAGCCAAAGCCAGCGGCGTCCACACCAACAGTACCATGACGCCCCGCCTCCTCAAGCAGCACTGCCAGCTCGACGCCGAAGCCAGCGGCTTCCTCGAGCACGCCATGAGCGACATGAACTTCTCCGCCCGCGCCCACGACCGCATCCTCAAAGTCGCCCGCACCCTCGCCGACCTCGACCAAAGCGACACCCTCCAGTCCAACCACATCCTCGACGCCATCAACTACCGCTCCCTCGACCGCAGCTTGTTCTAGAACCAATCAGAAGTCGCCGCAAAGAGACGCAAGAGACCCAAAAGAGCATTGCGCCCGATCTTCGACGCTCTCGACCGCGAGTAAGTCGGACACTCCTGTCCGACTCGAGGGCCGAAGCACATCCCCCGGCCTGCCAAAGCCGGACAAGAATGTCCGGCCTACGAGGCCAGGCATCTCCCACACCCACCCACGACACTCAGCCCGGCCCATGGCCTCCTCATTCGCAAACATTCGCAGCCATTCGCGGTCCTTCGCGTTGAAAAGCCAAAACCCCGGAAACCCAGCCGGCCACGAAATCCAGATCAGTGATTCGCACCGCACTCCACATCCCAACGCGCGAAGCGCCCCCGCCTGGGAGCGCCGGTCTCCAGTCCGGCCATCGCCCGCCACCCGCCACAGGCGGCACTTTCCCCCATTCAAAAGAGGGGCTTCGCCGCAAATTTCACGGCCGTCCAGAAGACAGCGCTCCCAGGCTTCCCGAAAGGCAGAGCGCCTTGTCCTCAAGGCACCTCGTCGCAGGTAGTCCGAACGAAACGCCGAATCCCGCCAGAAAGACGGCAACGCCTCCAAGGCCAATCTTCTGGATCACCCCACCGCTTTGGGATTGTCCGAACACGGCATCACCGGCTATAAGGACCAACGGTAAGCCTCCCCTTTTTTTGATCCTCCAGCAGCGTCATCCTCCATCCAACTTCCCGTTCTCGTTTCCGATGAAATCCACGCTCCTGATCTGCTCAGTTCTATTTGTCGCATCAGTCGGAGCGGAAGAATACGAAGGACTGGTTGAACGCTTGCCAGGTATTCGATCAAAAGTCCTCGCTGATACAACAAAGCTGAGAGCAGGAAATACCACCGAGATGGTCGATGCCGCCGTGGCCATTCGTGATCGCTTGCTCCCTTTCATTGTGACTCTTCAGTCGGAGTTGGAAGACAAAAGCGAGACCGACGTCCGAACTCAGATCGAGCGTGATCTGGAGGCAATCTCACGCAATGCCTACATTCGCGGACACTCGGCAGGATGGGGAGGAACCGCAGTTTCAGCGGATGCTGCGTGGGCGGTCGTTGAGCACTTGGAGGCTCGCGCATCTTGGTGCGTGTGGCAGTTGATGCAGGACTCAAAAGTGTTCCATTTTGAAGCATGGCATGACCGTTGGACTGCTAAGCCCCAACCGTGAAAGATGCTTTCCGCAATGACCAAACTGGCAAAGACACCCTCTGCCACTAAACGACTGACAAACCTCCCAATCCGCGCCCCTCCAACACATCCCCCAACCCACATCCAGCGCCATGTCGATCCACCACCTGCTCCTCGCCTCCATCGGACCGCTCGGGACACCCGAGGTCATCATCGTCCTCATTCTATCCGCCGCCTTGGTGGCGGTCGGCGTTCTGCCCTTTTGGTTCATCTGCAAGAAGGCGGGCTTGTCCCCCTGGCTATCCATCTTGATCCTCGTCCCCTTCGGGATCCTCATCCTCCCCTTCATCCTCGCTTTTACCGATTGGCCAGCGCTGAGGCGCGACACCCCCCAGGTCTGACTTCCCACCTAGCATTTCCGATGAAAGCTCCATTTTCGTCCGTGCTGTTTGCGGCGCTGTGGCTTCTGATGGCTCAGGCATCGGTGTCTCCTGCGGACGAATCCGCACCGCTGAAGACCCTGAACGTCTTCGTGGGCGCGCAGGCCGTTCAATACATCCCCTGGACGCCCGACATCACGATCTGGGAAATCATCCAGAACACTGGGACCACCTACATTGGAGCCACGCCAAAAAGCTTCCGTCTGACCCGCAACGGTGAGCGCAGCACTTTCGATCTCCGTAAGATCAAGCGGGAAGAGGTACCCCACCCCACCTTCCAACCGGGAGACACCATTGAGATTCCCGGCTAACCGACACCAGAGGCCCAAACCACAAAACGGGTAGCGGGCAACGGCGCCTTTGGCATCTGCCGTTCCATCAATGCTTCCCGCTGACCCTCGCCTGATAAAATGAAGCCCAGTTCACCACTCCTCCTGCTTTCGCTTGGGTTCCTTGTTTCGGGCTGCTCGGACGAGACAATCCTACGGTCTGACAAGCCGCTGACGCGTGCGGCGGCGACCCGCGAACTCATCGACTTTCCATTCCCAGCCTCGGCGCACTCGATCCACTACCTGATGCAGAGTGGAGGATGGCAGGACTTGGAGGCTTACGTGAGGTTCGACGTCGATCCTCGGGACCTCGATTCCTCCGTGGACGCACTCGTCGTATGGAACAACCGGCAGATGACCCGGACCCTGACCTATCCCCGTGTGCCACTTTCAGCGGCGGACATGCCAACTCCCAGGAGAGCGTTTTTGCCGATGCCGTGGTGGGACCCTGAAACGATTGCAACGGGCTACTACAAAGGGCACCTCGACGGCTACGCCCTGCGAATCATTGCCGATCAGGCACGCTCACGAATCTACGTCTATCAAAACGACTGAGCGAGAGAACGACGCCCTTGCCGATATCGATGCCGAAATGTCGCTGTGCTCCCTTGGGTGCTGGTGGGCGCAATGACGCACCAAGCCAGCGAACTCACTCAGGCCGCTCCGATCCCACCCACGACACTCAGCCCGGCCCATGGCCTCCTCATTCGCAAACATTCGCGGATCTTCGCGGCCATTCGCGTTGAAAAGCCAAAACCCCGGAAACCCAGTCGGCTGCGAAATCCAGAGCCGTGATTCGCACCGCACTCCACATCCCAAGACCCGAAGCGCCCCCGCCTGGGAGCGCCGGTCTCTTGAGGGTTGAGCTTCTTGAGTTCTTGTGAGATCAATCTCCCGACTCGGCATCCAAATTCTTCTCCGGCGCACAATACGCCAGGACTTGTCTGCACTTGCGGGCAACCCAATAGAGGACGGTCGAGACAACCACGCAGAGGATTCCAACTGCAGGATTTGAGGCAAAGATCCCGGCGACGATGAAGGTGACGATCCGAGGTGCCTTCAGCATCCATGCCTTCGAACCCGCGATTCCCCAAAAAACCAGGCATTTTCAAACTGTGTGCCGGGCAACTTGTATCCTAGGCTTCCAAATCCAGCGGAAGAAAATCCGCTGGACGGACAAGAGCCAAAAGAAGCTCAAGGAGAAAGTCCGGGCCATCACCAAGCGAACGCGAGGAGCCTCGCCGAGCAAAGTGATCGCCGACTTAAACCAATACCTTCGCGGGGCGATCAACTACTATGCTTGTGGTATCCCCTATCGGGAGATCCTTGCGCTCGACAGATGGATGCGCCGGAGAGTGCGTCTTTACCCATTGGAAGCAATGGGGGAGACCACGCACCCGAAGGCGCAAACTCGTCAGTCTGGGCATCGACCGCGACGAGGTGCACATGGCAAGCCGCAGCCGCAAAGGGCATTGGAGAATGAGCCGCAACAGCATCGTGAATCGGGCGATGACCGACGCGTGGTTACACGAGCAAGGCGTTCCCGACCTGAACAAACAATGGATCGCCATTCGCTATCCGGGAGGTCCGAAAGGACAGCTCGCGAAAGCATGACGGATTGGAACCGCCGGATGCGGATCCGCATGTCCGGTGGTGTGGGGGGTGAGGGTTAGAATCCCTCACCTACCCGATTCGCCGTTCGGAAGTTTTGTGGCTTCGCTGTATGTGACCGCGCCTTGGGGATACGTTTTGTCGGTTGAGACGATTCCGAATCGGAATCTCGTCCCGTCTGGCTTTGCCGACATCGTCACAGTGAACTTCAGTTGCCCCTTCGGAGCTATCGAGAACGCGCGTAAACCAGTGCCGCAAATTCCTCGCACTGTGAGTGGCGGCCACTTCTTGTTCCGAGCATCCCATACCTGGAAACGATGAATGATCAAAGGGCTGTCGTCAGATCCGTATCCAGAAACTTCGATCGGATGCTTGGAGTTGTTCTTCAACAGTAGTTCGACCTCACGGTGAAACATTGGCTCATCTGACAGCAACTCCGAATCAATCGGTGCAGAAATCCGCAGCACTTCCAAGGTGCATGAATCGTGCTCTGGAATTTTAACCTCGTCCCCGACGCCGGGGCTTTTCGGTTCTTCTCCGTGGCCCGGAATAACCGCTGTGCAAAGAATCGCGATGATACCGAGGATCTTCATTTTATTGGCGAGACCCTATGGCTGCCCGGAATGCCGAGCAAACCGTTTGAGGTCGATGTTG
>CAXBNA010000182.1:0-13182 GCA_963976915.1 uncultured Verrucomicrobiales bacterium | reverse complement strand
AACCTCTCCCCACACCTCCGCAAGCCGAGCGGAAAGCGCATCGTTTTCGAAGGCTCCCACCTGCCGCGCATGAAACGGTGTGACGTCGCTTTTCGGAATCTTCCCAGCAGCGACCTCGGTAAGCAGGGCCTCCGCCCATGCGGCCCGGGAAACGAGCACATCGATCACGGCAGGCCTCTCGTTGGGAGAGAATTTCCGATACCGTTTTGCCAACGCGACCCCCAAGTCTGGATCGTCAAAAAGAACCAGTCCCTTGACCGCCACGGCGTTCAAGACCCGCGTGTCCAGCAACTTCATGCAGACCTCCCGCAAATCCTCCGGGCGCGCCTCGATCAGCGTTTGGACGGCAGCCGTCCGCGCAGCCAGATCCGCTTTGTCGTCCAACGCCACCTGCTTCACCGCATCCAAGGCTCGTCCATCTCCAAACACCAAGCTCAACTCCTGAGCCTGGGTCGCAGTCTCCGCGTCGGAGTCTTCTCCGATACGAGCGACCACCAAGTCCCAAGCGGCTGGACGGGTCGCCTTTCGCCATCCCTCACGCCCTTCAATATCCAACCCCGCTTCTCCGAAGAGGATTTCGCGGCCAACTCCAACATCCCGTTGATCGGTTCAGGTTCCTCTTCTATCCGCTCCGCCAGCGCCCTCGACATCCACCGCACCGTGTCGGGCCACTCACACGCCGTCGCGACCCGCACGATTGCCATCGGATCGGAATTCACCAGAGGACTCAAGCCCCACCACACCATCGAGGGCAGAGCGTAGTCTTCCGTGTCCTTCCGACCTGACACGAGCGCCCGTCCAAGTTTCTCACGTTGCATCAAAGGAAGGCGTTGGAGTGCTGACGCGAGTGCCAGTTGCACGGAAGCCGGCACCTCCGAGCCCGCCATCCTCACCAAGGCATCCGTCACCTTCGCGTCCCACTCGGCAGAAGACTCGCCCATCCTGCCGTCAACGCAGTCCAGCGGAAACTCATTCACCAACCCGCGGACCGCCCACACCTTCAAATGCTCGTTCTTGGCCTCCAACAACGCCAGGTAGCGCTCCGTGTCGTTCGAACCCATCCCCATCAGCCCCCACAAAGCACGCAGTTGAATCGCTGGCGTTTCACCTTCGATCAGCAACCGCGCCAGCAACGCCTCCAATCCCTCCACGGGCCTGCCCTCGCGGGCCAATTTCTCAAGGCACCTCCGGACAAACCACGCATTCGAATGCGTGAGCAATCGCTTCACCGACTCGGGTGTCATGGCTTCCAGATCCTCCAGATCAGGCACCACTGGCTCCCCATGGCTCACTTTGTAAATCCGTCCGCTGGTCCGATGCACGCCGGTGTGATCATGACATTCGCCAGTGTCACTCCAATCAAGAATGTAGGCCGATCCATCCGGCCCCGTGCTGATCTCCATTCCACGAAACCATCTGTCCTCGGCGAGAAAAACATCCGGCTCATGCGTGCCGACATAGCTGCTTCCATGCGGGTTCAGCTTCTCCACGTTCGTCCGGCGACCATGCATGTTGAGCGTGAAGAGCTTGTTGCGAAAATACTCCGGCCATTGATCCGCCTGATAAATCATCATCCCGATGTGCGCATGGCCTCCACCAAATCGATTGGCCGCGCCGTCCCGTGATTCGCTCCACTTTCCGGTTGTGTCGTAGTGGTAGTGATCCGCGATTGTATCCAGACGATCAAACACGAGCGGGTTCGGGTCAGCACCAAACGATTCCTTGAAGTGAGCCCCTGGAATCGTGTGCCAGAGATGACCGTTCACCGTGTTGATGAAGAACAACTCCCCATGCTCATCCCAGTCAAATCCCCACGGGTTCGTCGTTCCATGACACAACCCTTCAAAACGCTCGGAAGCCGGATCGTAGCGCCAGATGCCTCCTTTGATCGGGATCCTCTCGTCCATCTTCGCACCGGGTTTCCCGATGGCCCCGGGGCAAGAGTGCCCGCATCGGCCATAGAGCCACCCATCGGGTCCCCAGCGCAGTCCGTTCGCAAAATTGTGATAGCTGCTCTCCGCCACCGTAAATCCATCCAGCATCACCACTGGCGGTCCGTCCGGCACATCATCCTCATTCGCGTCAGGAATGAAGAGCAGCTGCGGAGGACACATCAGCCAGAGGCCACCCCGCCCGACTTCAACACTTGTCAGCACCTGAACGTCTTCCGTGAAGACTGTCCGTTTGTCCACCTTTCCGTCCCAGTCGCGATCTTCCAAGATCAGCACCCGGTCGCGCAGCCCCATCTCAAATCGCTTCGGACTCTCTGCATACGTGTAATTCTCGGCCACCCACATTCTCCCGCGATGATCCCAAGTCATCGCAATCGGATTCCGCACATCCGGTTCCGACGCAAACACCTCCACGCGAAACCCTTCGGGCACCTTCATCGCCGCAGCCGCCATGTCCGCAAGCATCGGCTCCCCGGCGATGTTCTGATCACTGTTGAACGGCTCTGGAAAATCACTCCCGAGGGATTCGCCCACGAGGCAAAGCAGGCACGGAGTGAGAATGAGCGAAAACAGATGGGATACAAAGCGACACATGATCAGAGAGATCAAAACGCCCCGGCCTCCACATTCTGACCGCGAATGCTCAACGACCCTCAGAAGACGAAGGCAATTCAGGCAAGGGTTCGGGTCTCAACTCCCACCGCGCTTCTGCGCAAACAGCCATTCCCAAAAGGCAGGATTCTCATAGGTACGCGTCCACGAATCATGCCCAACTCCTTCATAGATCGTCAATTTCACTTCATTCCCCACCTTTTTCAGGGCTTTCTCCATCTTCAGGGAGTGCTCCACCGGCACTGCCGTATCTGCATCGCCATGGAAAATCCAGATGGGCAAGCTCTGGAGGCGCTCAGCCATGATGAACCGCACACCCGCACCACCACAAATGGGTGCGATCGCCGCATAAGTCTCTGGATACTCGAGCGCCGTATCCCACGTCCCAAAACCACCCATGCTCAAGCCCGTCAGATAAATTCGGTTGTTGTCGACCCGGTGTGTTTTTGCCAACTCATCGGTAAGCGCCTTCACGGCATGAGGATCCCAAATGGATCCCGGCTTCGCTTGGGGCGCCGCAATGATCGCATCGATCCTTTGCCCCTCCTCGAGACGCTTCAGCGGTCCATGCACTTTGACCTTCTGGACATCATCGCCCCGCTCGCCTGATCCGTGCAGGAAAACGATCAGCGGCCACTTTCGAGACTCGTCAGCCTCATAATCATCCGGAAAAGCCAGCAGGTAATCATACCCGACCCTCAATTTCACCTCCGCATCAAAGCGCTGCGTTTCTAATTCGCCCGCCTCGGCGGTGAAGCCCAGCAAACCCGTCCAGAGAAAAATCCATTTCACCCGGTCCAAAACGACGGCTGCCCCGTCATCTTGCAGCTTCTGCCGCCGCCAAGGACCGCTCCCGAAGCTCCTGCATCGCTCCAAGAATCAGATCCCGATCCATTTCGTGGACCTCGATCTTTCTCCCAATCGCCGGAACCAGTGTGACGGTCAATTCACCGCCCAGATGTTCACGGAACTCTTCCAGTCCCTCCAGCACCGCAGGCTCACCCGTCGGACCGTTTTCCAAAAGATGCGGACTGAATGTTTCAAACCCGATGCGCTCGATCAGATCCAAGATCCGCTCGACCGTTGGCCGGTCAATCAGTCCATGCAGAGCCGAATACACCAAGTCGACCGCCATCCCGATCGCGACGGCCTCGCCATGGCTCACGGCAAATTCGGACAACTGCTCCAGCTTGTGCGCCGCCCAATGGCCAAAGTCCAAAGGCCTCGCTGACCCCAGTTCAAAAGGATCACCCCCGGTCGCAATGTGCTCGACGTGGAGCTCCGCACTCCGGGTCACCACTCGCTCCAGTGCCGACTGCTCGAGCCTTGCCAGTCGATCCGCCATGCCTTCGAGTTCACCGTAGAAATCCGCATCCCGAATCAGAGCGACCTTGATCGCCTCAATGATCCCGTTTCGACGCTCCCTCTCTGGCAAACTCTCCAAAAAGGTGAAATCATTGACCACGGCGTAGGGAACCGAAAAGCTGCCGATCCAATTCTTCTTTCCGAAGTAGTTCACCCCGTTTTTCACCCCCACCCCGCCGTCTCCCTGACTCAAGGTGGTCGTCGGAAACCGAACATGCCGGATGCCTCGATGCGCCGTGGACGCAGCGAAACAAACCAGGTCCAGCACCGCTCCACCGCCAATCACAAAGATGTAGCTGTGCCGATCCAACGCCGCCTCATTGATGGCCTGCCAGCAGCGATGCACCTGTTGAAAGTCGTTTTTGCATGCCTCGCCGCCTGGCAACATCACCGGCTCAACAGCCAACTCCATGTTCTCGGCGTGAACCTTCGCGTGGGTGCAAATTCGCTCCACCAAGTTTGGCTCCGCCGAAGCCACTTGGTCATCAATGAACACCAGAACGCGGGGCACCTTTGTGGGTTCGTCCAGGAGCAACAGATCGACGATCAAACGGTTCTCGGGCGCAAACACCTCTCGCCCAAATAGAACGCGATGCGTGTGCCCGATCCTGATAGTTCTCTCCAACATGTCCACTCCTGTACTTTCCCAACGCTTCCCGCCTGTGAAAAGGGGAAAGTTTCGAACGAATCACGTCGCCGCAATCTTTCGCTGCCAAAGCCTCAACAAAGGTGCGCACGCCACAAAGCCCAGGGCCAGGGGCCAAGATACTGCGGCCACCGCCAGCGCATCCACGATCGCAATGCCCGCCAACAACACCCCCACCGCCTCACCGATGGCCGGTCCCCCGCGTCGCATCAAGCGAGCCGCATAGCCCACCATCAGCACAAAAAACGGGAGAACCACCACCCCCTCCCAACGCCCATCCTGCATGAAGCGCGCCGCCACCAACAACGCAGGGGCATACAAAAAGCCCCGGGCCAGACTCTGCGCGATGCGACCCACCGGACGAGGCGACGCCTCCTGCCTCGCCACGAAAGTCAATCCGACGATGTAGGCACCCAGAATCAGCCCCCTCACCATCGCCTCCCCCTGCCAAAGGGCCCAACCCGCGCCCAGAACGACCGACGCCGCCGTGAGGTACAGGAACAGGCGACAGGCACCCATGACCACAATCGCCCCCGACCAGGGCTTGTGGTAGAGATCGTAGGCCAGGATGGCCACCACCAATCCCCCAGCCACCCCTGCGCAGGCCCCCGCGCCGAACACCGCGACAGCCCACCCCGCACCCAACATCCCAAGTCCCGCAGTCCAAGCCGCCCCCGCCGACACCCGTCCCGTGGGGATCGGCCTTTCCGCCCGATGCTCCCGATCAAAGGCCGCGTCCGCAGCGTCATTCAAAACCATCCCGGCGCAATAAAACAGGGTCCCAGCCAGCCAAAGCCACGCCAGGCGAACATCGAGCATCTCTCCACCCGCGATCAACCACGCCGCCGTGACGTTCGTCCACGCCGTCGGCAAATTCGAAACCCGTGCCAGTTCCAACCAAGCTCGCAACATCCGCCCGTCCTACCACAGCGATTTCCCCTCAACAATCGGCAATCCCCAATCCTAAATCTGATTGTCTCCCCCTCCGATTGTCTCATTGTCTCCAAATGACCCCCTTGGGCGAAAAACTCTCCTCTCTCCTTGGCTCGGATCGTGTCTCCCAGTCCGAGGCCGATCTCGCCACACACGCCACCGACAAATGGTTCGCTTCCGGTGAACCTGATGTCGTCGTCTTTGCCGAGTCCACGGCCGAAGTTTCGGAACTCCTCCGCTACGCCAATGCCGAGAAGATTCCCGTCACACCGCGAGGATCGGGCGTCGGCTACGTGGGCGGCTGCGTTCCCTCTCACGGCGGCATCGCGCTCTCCCTCGCGAGGATGAACGCCATTCTCGAACTCAAGCCCGAAGATGGCGTCGCCGTCGTTCAACCCGGCGTGATCACCGGTCACCTCCAGTCTCAGGCCCGTGACCTCGGCTGGTTCTACCCGCCCGACCCGGCCAGCCTCAAAGAGTGCAGCCTCGGAGGAAACATCGCCACCAACGCAGGCGGCCCCCGCTGCCTCAAATACGGCGTTACCCGACACTACGTCCTCGGCGTCGAGACCGTCCTCGCCGATGGCTCCGTCCTTCGCGCCGGAGGCCGCTGCCACAAAAACAAAACAGGCTTCGATCTCGTCGGCCTCATGGTCGGCAGCGAGGGCCTGCTCGGCGTCGTCACCGAAGCCACCCTCCGCATCATCCCGCATCCGCCCATGCGCGCCATGATCTCTGCGGGCTTCAAGTCCTTCGCCGAAGCCGCCAATGCCGTCCAGCGCATCCTTGGCTCCGGCTTTCTCCCCTCAGCTCTGGAGATTGCCGACAAATTCACCCTCCGCGCCGCCCGCGACTACCTCGGCGAATCTGTCACCCCCGAGGGCGAGGCCCATCTCCTCGTCGAGATCGATGGTCAGGAATCGTCTGTGCGGAAAGAGATTGAAACCCTCACCCAACTTGTCACCAACCTCGGTTCCATCTGCCTCGAACAGGCCCTCGGAGACGAAGCCTGCGAGCGCTTCTGGCAACTCCGCCGTGAGTTTTCCTACAGCCTCCGCAACACTGGCCTCATCAAGCTCAACGAAGACATCGTCGTCCCCCGCAGCCGCTTGGTGGATCTCGTCGATTTCGCCGAGAAGCTTCAGGACGAGTTCGACTTCCCCGTCGCCTGCTTCGGCCACGCGGGCGATGGCAACATCCACGTCAACATCATGGTCCCCACCATGGATGATCCCGCCATCCGCGAGCGCGCCGAGGCCGCCCTCGACAAGCTCTTCCTCCAAGTCCTCGCCTGGAACGGCGTCATCACCGGCGAGCACGGCGTCGGCATCGCCAAAAAACCCTGGTGGAAACACGCCATCTCCCCAGCCTCCCACCAGACCCACCTCGCCCTCAAATCCGCCCTCGACCCCAACGGCATCCTCAATCCCGGCAAATTCCTCGCCGACTGAGGACTCCAAACGTTGGAGTCCAGCCTTCAGGCGATCCGCAAGAACGCTCAAAGGCCATTGCTCCTGGGATGATGGCCCCGTTCATCCACTGAGCCGTCCTTCGGATTTCCTCATTCCCCACCCCGCCCCTTGCCATCCCCCCGCATCCACGCTACATCCACCCGACCATGGATTGCCGTCAGGACGAAATCGTTCAAAGCCTCATGGCCTCCTATCACGAGGCCGGTGGCATCAACCACGTGGATTGCGGGAACCTGCCATCCAAGCGCGCCATCGCGTCTCTTTGCGAAGACCTCCTTCAGCTTTTATTTCCAGGCTTTTATGCCGACGAAGCCGTCTCCTCGGGTGAACTCGAACTCGTCACTCACGAACTCGTCGCCGAAATCCGCAACCGCCTCAACACCGAGGTCCGGCGCAGTCTGCGCCTCAAGCCCGAGCCGCCTGCCGATCTCGAAGCCGAGTCCGTCGCGCTCGTCTGCCGGATGATGATGTGCCTGCCCGAGATCCGCGCCCTCCTCCAAACCGACGTCGAGGCCGCCTACGAAGGCGATCCCGCCGCACGCAGTTTTGAAGAGATCATTGTCGCCTACCCCGGCCTCGAAGCCATTGCCATTCAACGCACGGCTCACCAACTCTATCAGGAAGGTGTGCCCCTCATCCCGCGCATGATGACCGAGTGGGCTCACAGCAAAACAGGCATCGACATCCATCCCGGTGCCCAGATCGGCTCCCACTTCTTCATCGACCATGGCACCGGCGTCGTCATCGGCGAGACCTGCCGCATTGGCTCGCACGTGAAGCTTTATCACGGCGTCACGCTCGGAGCCCGCAGCTTCCAGAAGGATGAGGACGGCAAGCTTGTGAAGGGCATCAAGCGCCATCCCGACGTCGAGGATCACGTCACCATCTACCCAAACTGCACCGTCCTCGGTGGCGATACGGTCATTGGGGCCCGCAGCACCATCGGGGCCAACGTTTTCATCATGGAAAGCGTCGCTCCGGACATGCTTTACGCCCTCGGAGATCAGGAACATCGCATCCACGACAAAAAGAATGGTCCGGGGCGGAAGGACCGCGTCGAGGCCTCATCATGAGCAAGGCCTCGCCCACACCAAACCGGATCACCCAGCTGTGGCTCGATCTGACCTCCGCAATCCGTGGAGACGAGCCCCCAAAATCCGCCTCTGTATTCGAGTGCCCCACCTATCAGGAGCCACTCCTGGAAAAAACCGTCACCTCGACTTCAGCCCCATCTGAGGACACCCAAGAAGCTCTTCAGAGTCAATGTCAGGTCTGGCTCACGGAACTGGGGCTCAGCGGGGGAGCCAAAATCGTCCGCGTCCGCTGGAATCCCCGCCTCCACAGCACGGCGGGGTTTGCCCGCTACCCCTCTTGGCAGATCGAGCTGAACCCCAAGCTGAAAGATTTCGAGGGCCAGACGGAGCGCACCCTCAAACACGAACTTGCCCACCTCATTGCCTACCATCGGGCCGGGAGAAAACGCATCAAACCCCACGGCCCCGAGTGGCGCCAGGCCTGCGCGGATTTGGGAATCGCCGATGAGAAAGCGCATCACCACCTGCCCTTTCCCCGCCGCACCGTTGCCAAAAACCTCATCTACACCTGTCCCAACTGTGGCGTCGAGATCCCGAGAATGAAGAAGTTTCGGCGCGGCACCGCCTGCCTCGCCTGCTGCAAGACCCACAGTGGAGGTCAATACGACGAGCGCTTCCGCCTCAAGCTCAAGACGATCAAGGAGTGAGCCTTGGGACCCTGGCTTCCGCCTCGCCTACAGCGTGTCGATCGCAAAGATATCCTCGACCTCCGAATCCGGCAGGCCTCCGTTGCGGATGCCTTCCAAACGCCGACGACTTCCCCGCTCCGACGATGGCCGATACGCCGTCTTTTCCACCAACTCTGTCACCACTGGTGCCGCCACCGCCGCACTCACGGCCAGCAGCGACAGAGCAATCACGTTGGATGGGCCCCGGCGCATTCCCCGCCCAAACAAGATCCCCAGCGCACAGCCTGCCGCAGCCGGGGCGATGAGGTTTGCATAAGCTTCGTAACTTTTGAAGGGCGAGGGTGTCTGCTTGGCCATGATGCGCGGAAGATACACGTCACTCAGAATCTCCAAAGCTAAATTTGCCCTCGCCCGCCTTCTCCTTCAACGTACCACCCATGTCAGAACTGGACACAACCCCTCCCAACTCACGCTACGCCCTCATCCTCGCAGGAGGCAGCGGCCAGCGCTTTTGGCCCCTCAGCCGCGACCACCTACCCAAGCAGCTTCTCAAGATCTTCGGCGGCAAGACGCTCCTCGAACTCACCGTCGAGCGCCTCCAGGGCCTCGTCCCTTTGGAGAACATCCTGATTCTCACGAATCACCAGCAGGAAAAGTCCGTCCGCGAAGCCATACCCAACCTCCCGCCCGAAAACATCCTCGCCGAGCCAGCCAAGCGCGACACCGCACCCGCCATCGCCCTCGGAGCCGGTTGGGTCGCCTCCCGCGATCCCAACGCCACCATGGCCATCCTTCCGGCGGATCACCTCATTCAGGACAGCGAGGCCTTCCACGCCGTCCTCGGCACCGCCATGACGGCTGCGGAAAAGACCGAATCCCTCGTCACCGTCGGCATCAAGCCCACCTGGCCCTGCCCCAGCTACGGCTACGTCGAGCGCGGCTCCAACATCGAGATCGACGAATGCCCGGCCAATTCGGTTTTTGAAGTCGTCACCTTCCGCGAAAAACCCGCCCCCGAACTGGCGCAGCACTTCCTGGACAAGGGCACCTTCACCTGGAATGCCGGCATGTTCATCTGGACCATCCCCGCTATCCGCAGCGAGCTCGCCCAACACTGCCCCGAACTTTCAAGCTTTGTCACAACCCTCTGCGAGTGCGACGACATCGCTCCCGTCATCGCCACCGATTTCGCCACCCTGCCCAAGCTCTCCATCGACTACGCGCTCATGGAGAAAGCCAGCCGCGTTCTCAATGTCGAAGCCACCTTCGACTGGGACGACGTCGGAAACTGGACCTCCGTCGGTAGCTACCTCGACAAAGACGACCACGACAATCAATACCGCGCCCAGCTCTGCCAGATTGACTCCCACGCCAACCTCATCTTTTCCCAAACCGACCAGCACATCGCCCTCCTCGGCGCCAACAACCTCATCATCGTCCAAACCAAAGACGCCCTCCTCATCGCCGACCGCGACCGCGCCGAGCAGATCAAAAAGCTCCACGAACTCCTCCCGGATGAACTGAAGTAATCGTGAGAGTCAAGCCTTCCGGCGATCCGTAAAAACGCCCTTCAGCCCCAAGAGAAAGAAGTCCCCGTAAACTGTAAACAGTAAACAGTCTCCGCCACCTCTGCCTCTCCGCCCCTCTGCGGCAAACCCGCACCCCCCCTCGACACCGCCTCTACCACCCTTCCCCGCTCCGCTCCGCACCTCCGGACTCACAGAGCCCAGCTACAACAATTCCCTGTCTCTTGTCTTCTGTCTTTTGTCTCCCAGTCTTTCGTCTCTAAACCCATGCGCATCCTCGCCATCGACCACGGTACCGTCCGCATCGGCCTCGCCATCAGTGACGAGCTCGAACTCGTGGCGAGCCCGCTGAAGACGATCGATGCCCGGCAATCCCCACAGGAGGTCATTGCCGAGATCGTTAGGCAGAAGGACATCGGCCACGTCGTGATCGGCATGCCCTACCGCATGAGCGGAGAGAAAGGAAGCGCGGCCGCCCGCACGGAAAAGTTCGCCGACACCGTCCGCAAAGCCCTCCCTCATCACATTCCCATCGACTTCGTGGACGAACGTTTATCCTCCGTCGAAGCCGAAGCCTCCCTCTCCCGCGCGGGGGTCACCGGAAAAAAGGAACGCGACGCCGTGGTCGATCAACTTGCCGCCGTCGTCATCCTTCAGGATTTTCTCAACCAACGCCGGGGCCCCGAGGGCCTTCTCCTCCCCGACGAAGCCTACGACTTCGATTGGACCGACGACAATCCAGGACGCCGTGACCGACGACGCTGAACCAGCCTCCACAGACGACACCGTGCGTCGGCTTCGGCTCACCATCGCCTACGACGGTCAGCCATGGAGTGGCTGGCAAAGCATGCCGCATGGCAACACGATCCAGGATCAAATCGAGGCCGCCTTCGCCAAAGTCGCCTCCATCAGTGTCCGCATCCACGGCTCCGGTCGCACCGACTCCGGCGTCCACGCCCTTGCCCAGGTCGCCCATGTCGACGTGCCCTCCTCACTACCGCTTGATGAAGCCACCTGGGTCCGCGCCCTGAATGCTGTCCTGCCCCCCAGCATTCGCATCCTCGATTGCCAACCTGCCCACCCACGCTTTCACGCCCGCTTCGACGCCACGGGGAAAAGGTACCGCTACCGCATCTGGCGTCCCCGCATCCTCATGCCACTGGAAGCAGGCCGCGCGGCCCACGTTTGGGGGCCTCTCGATCTCGATGCCATCCGCACTGGGCTATCCCTCATCCAAGGCACCCACAACTTCGTCCGCCTTTCCGCCAATCGCGGAGCCATCCCCGATACCGCGCGCCGCAAGGACATCCCAGGGTCCACCCGCACCATCCACCGCGCCGAATGCCACGAATGCGGCGACACCCTCGAACTCGAGTTTGAGGGCACCGGCTTCCTCTACAAAATGGTCCGCATCCTCGTCGGCACCCTCATCCACATCGGACGCGGCCGTGCCGAGCTCGCCTGGCTCGCCGACCTCCTCAGCAGTCCCGAAGGCGATCAAAGCCGCCACGTCGCCCCCGCAGGTGGCCTTTACCTCGTCCAAGTTCATTATCCCTCCCCGGAGCACAAGCCCCCCACCGAGCCCGAATTTTCTATCCAACCCTCCGATCTCCCTCTTTGATCGGTGAGGAAACCTGCATCGACAGACGTAATTTTCCTCTCCACTCTCACAACGCGACCCACCACACCCCCACGTAACTTCTCCCTCATGAAAATCGGAATCACAGGCGCTTCAGGCCTCATTGGTCAAAGAGTCGCAGCCCTCGCCTCAGATCGTGGCCACGAGATCATCGGCTACTCACGCACCCCTGACAAACCCATCCCCCACACCTCGAAAGTCCTCCCCATCTCCGAGGATAGCTTGGCCGAAACCCCACTCGACGCCCTCGTTCATCTCGCGGGCGAATCCCTCCTCGGCATTTGGACCGACATCAAACGCAAGCGCATCTGGAAAAGCCGCGTCGATCTCACTCAATCCATCGTCAAGAGCATCAGCGGATGGAGCCCTGACAACCGCCCCAAAACGTTCCTCTGCGCGTCCGGCGTCGGCTATTACGGCAATCGTGGCGAGGACACGCTCACCGAGTCTGAGCCCGTCGGAAAGGGCTTTCTCGCCAGCCTTTGCGAAGCCTGGGAAGGCGCTGCGCAGGAAGCCACCGAGTTTGGAGCCCGCGTCGTCAACCTGCGCACAGGCGTCGTCCTCAGTGAAAAAGGCGGAGCCTTCCCCCTCATGCGCTTCGCCTTCTCCTGCTACGTCGGTGGCCGCATTGGAGACGGCACCCAGTGGATGCCCTGGATTCACCTCGACGACGAGGCCAGCCTCATCCTGCACGCCATCGAGAACGATCAGATCTCCGGCCCCCTCAACCTCTGCGCCCCCACTCCCGTCACCAACGCCACACTCACCACCACGCTTGCCTCGACCCTTCACCGCCCCGCCTTTCTCCCGGCTCCCGCCCCCCTGCTTCGCGTCGCCCTCGGCACACTGGCCGATGAAGTCCTCCTCACCAGCCAACGCGCCATCCCTGGCCAAGCCCAGGAATCCGGCTACACTTTCAAGTTCACCGACCTGGCGACTGCGCTCAAACACCTCGCCTCCTAACGTAGCTGCCGCCCAGTGTTCAGTGTTCAGTGTTCAGTGTTCAGTGTTCAGTCACAGACCACCCACGAATTCGCACCCGCACCCATCACTGATTACTGCATACTGAACCCCAAAAACACCCCTTGTCTCCCCCTCTGATTGTCTGACAGTCTGACCGCCTCACCCTCTTCATTCGTCATTCGTCATTCGTCATTCGCAACTCGCCATCGCTAAATACTGATCACTGAATACTGTTCACCGATTACTGATTACAGATCACTTCTCCCAACTAAATGGTCTGACAGTCTGACCGCCTCCATTCGTCATTCGTCATTCGTCATTCGTCATTCGTCATTCGTCATTCGTCATTCG
>CAXBNA010000181.1:0-13468 GCA_963976915.1 uncultured Verrucomicrobiales bacterium | reverse complement strand
GTACTGAGTCACTCCTTGTCCCCCGACGGACGACGGGTCGTCACCGGGTGCGCCGACGGCAGCGTTCGGGTTTGGGAGGTGGCCTCTGCGAAACCAGTGATTGAGCTGCGTGGAAGCGCATCGATTCAGCAAGCGATCGCGAGACTCGACCAGACCATCGCTGCGGAAACTTTGGAGCAAGACTACCAGAAATCAGAAGTGACCCGCATCGAAGCGCAGAACAAGGAGCTCGACGTACTATTGAAGAAAGCCGACGAAGCCATCGTGGCGATGAAAAAGGTGCTGCCAGAGAAGCAGAAGGAAGTGAAACCTGCGCAGGACGCCACCGCCGCCGCCCAGAAGGCCGTCGAAGAAGTCCAGGCAGAGATCGCCAAGATCGTTGATGGCAAACCCGACAAGGCGCTGGTCAAGAAGCTGAAGACGGCTCAGGACAAACTCATCACCGCCAAGATTGCCGAACGCTCCGCGTTGGCGGCTGTCGCGGCGGCGGAAAGCAACGTCGCCGACGCGGAAGCCAACCGGGTGCGCATCAACGCCAGCAAAGCGAGGAACGCGAAGGCCGTCGCGAGCGCGAACGCGGTCATCGCGACCTCGAAAAAGGCCCATGAAAAAGCCACGGCGGATCTCGCCGCTGCGAAAACCGCCTTGTCGAAACCCGCCGGGAAGCCGCTGGCCGTCGCTTTTTCAGCTGACGCTCAGCGGGTGGCGGCGGTCTTTGACGAAGGCTCGCTGAGGGTGTGGGCGGTCACCACGGGCGATCCGGTCGAGGAAGTGAAACTGGAGGCGCAGGCATTTCCAGAGCTTCGCGCCCGGACGGGCGGTTCCTTTGCCGTCACGGCGGGAGGAATCCCTTCCACGCGCGCGGATCCGCGATGGGTTCTCGAACGGACCTTGGGTGACGGAAAGGAGAACGGGATTTTTGCGGATCGCGTGAACGCCCTGCGCTTCAGTCCGGATGGACAAACGCTGGCCACGGGAGGCGGCGAACCTTCCCGCTCGGGCGACATCCTTCTCTTCGAGGTCGCCACTGGGAAGGCGGTGAAGACGTGGAAGGAGCGCCATGAGGATGCGGTGCTCAGCCTCGACTTCTCCGGCGACGGCAAGCTGCTGGCCTCGGGTGCCGCGGACAAGATGGCGAAGGTCACCGAGATCGCGTCGGGGAAAGTCGTGAACGCCTTTGAGGGGCACATGCACTACGTGATGGGCGTTGCATTCCGGGCCGATGGCCGGGTCCTGGCGACCTCAGGCGCGGACGGCGTGGTCAATACCTGGGACATGACTCTGGGTGAGCGGAAGAAGAAGATCGAGGGTTGGACCAAGGAAGTCACCTCCCTGCAGTTCATTGGCGCCACGAATCAGATCCTGACTTCCTCCGGCGACAACCGCGTCCGCATCGTCAAAGACGATGGCGCTCAGGTGCGCAGCATCGACAACCTCCCGGACTTCATGCAGTCCGCCGCCAGCACCCCGGGCGGTGCCACCGTCATCGCCGGTGGCGAAGACAGCGTTTTGCGCGTCTGGGATGGCGCAGGAAAGGAACTGGCGGCGTTTGGGGCGAAGTAGGGGCCGAATGGCAACTGGAACTCTGCTGGGATCACTACCTTCCATCAAACACCCCCGGATTCAGGCCACTTCACCGGCATATTCAAAGATCCCATGTGCCTATTCCTTGAGGGATGCATAAATATGCGCACATTAAGGGATGCGAACCACCGTCGATCTTCCCGACTCCTTGTTCCAGCAGGCAAAGCTGGCGGCACTCCAGCAGCGTTTGTCGCTCAAAGAGTTGATTGCCAGGGCTTTGAAAAAAGAACTCGCGGGAACGGACCGGTTGCCCAAGCGAATGACTCGCCCTCCGATTCAACGAGGAGGCCAGCCTGCCATTGGGCCCCTGACAAATCGTGAGGTGGCGGTCCTGATGGACGACGCGGACCTTAGGAAGGCTGAATCGTGAAATCATTGGTGGACGTCAATGTGCTCTTCGCTCTCCTCGTTGAAGCGCACGTCCATCACCCCGTTGCGTGGGACTGGTGGGAGCGCCAGGAAGATGGAGCGGTGGTTCTTTGTTGGCCGACTCGGCTCGGTGTGCTGCGACTCTTGACCAATTCCCGAGCCATGGCTGGATCTCCCGTTTTACCGGATGAGGCCTTGGCCGCTTGGCAGACATTTGCGGATGATTCACGCACAGCATGGTCGGATCCGATCTCAGCGCACGAAGTGCATTTCCGGGGCTATGTCTCTGGACGACAACCGGCACCCAATCTGTGGACCGACGCATGGCTTGCCGCACACGCGGAGTCGATGGGTATTCGACTGACGTCGTTCGATGCGGACTTCCACTCGTTTGGACTGGCGGACTTCGAGCATCTGACAGCCTGATCCGCAAGAGAGGCAGCAAGACCGTCGCGGCTCCAATTCGATCAATCCTGGCAAAACCACGGGCTCCTGCTCCGTAGGTTACCGATCATGCCCTCCGACTCTCATCTTCCCCAGCCCCATCGTTGCGCCGGTCCGCTGTCGCGGCGTGGGTTCATGCAGATCGGAATCACGGGTTTTGCCTCTCTGGGTTGGCCGGGACTGATGCGACTGCGGGCGGAGAATGCATTGAAGCCGAAGAGTGAGCGCACGGCTGTGATCATGGTCTGGCTACCGGGCGGGTTGTCCCATGTGGATTCGTATGATCCGAAGCCGGACATCGGCACTGAATATCGGGGTCCGTTCAAAACGATTTCCACCAAGGTGCCGGGCACGATTTTCACCGAGCTCCTGCCGATGCAGGCGAAGATCGCTGACAAGTTCACCGTGCTGCGTTCGATGAACCAGACGGCGGGCGGTCATCCGGCGGGAACCATGCAGATGTTTTCCGGCGATTCCGACACGCGCGACAAACCGAAGCCCAAACTTCCCGAGTGGATGTCGGTCGCGCATTACCTACGCTCGCAGCAGGGCGGTCGCCACAATCCGCTGCCCAACTACATCGGCGTGCCCCCCGCGTCGCCGAACTACGGCGGCCCGGCCTATCTCGGGGATGCCTACGCACCTTTCTCCGTCACCGACGATCCCAACCGGCCCAACTTTGAAGTGCCCAACATCGGTCTTGAAGACGAAGCCGAAACGCGCCGCCTCAGCGACCGCATCGCACTGCGCAAAAGTCTCGACCGGATGGAGCGCGCGTTTGACCGCGAGGGCGAGCTTGGTGCCTTGGATGAGTTTGAAAGTCAGGCGATGACGTTGCTGACGAATCCAAAGACACGAGATGCCTTTGACCTCACCAAGGAGGACGCCAAGACTCGGGACCGCTACGGTCGCAACAGCTGGGGCCAGCAACTGCTGCTCGCCCGCCGTCTGGTCGAAGCCGGTGTAGAGATCATCACCAGCAACCTCTCCGGTCCCTTGTGTGGTCGGGTCAACAATTGGGACGACCACGCGGTGAACCATCACCAGTTCGAAGCGCTCCGTTTCCGCATGCCGACCTACGACCGCGCGGTGTCGGCCTTGATCGAGGACATCTATGCTCGCGGACTCAGCAAGCGCGTGCTCGTGGTCGTGACGGGTGAATTTGGCAGGACACCCAAGATCAAGTATGACCGCAGCACCGGCGCTGGAAATGCCAGTGCCCCGGCGGGAACGCTGCAACCCGGTCGCGATCACTGGCCGCGCGCCTTCACCAACATCTGGGCCGGCGGCGGCATTGAGGGTGGCGGGCTCATCGGAGCCACCGACAAGCGCGGCGAGGACGTGATCGAACGCCCCTGCGGCCCCGGCGATTTTCTCTCGACGATCTATCACCATCTCGGGATCGATTCATCGAAAATCACCATCGATGACTTCAACGGTCGGCCGACGCCGATCGTCAGCCACGGCCGACCGATTCCCGAGTTGATCGTTTGAGTGGGCTTGGATGGATTTTGAGAGACGAAATGAAGCCTGCGTATTTTTGTCGTTGGGTGGTGTTGCTGGTGTCGGGCTTTTCGGCGTTGGCGACGGGTGGTGAATCCGAAGCTCGAAAGACCTCCCTTCTGTGCGTGAAGGGCATCGAGTGTGGCGGCTGCTTCTACACCGTCCAAACCGCGCTGACCCAGGCGAAGGGCGTGGAGGATGCGGAGGTGATCCAGTCCTTCGAGGATTACGCGCGCGTCGTTTACGATCCCAAGGTCACCACGGAGCACCAGCTGGCCGATGCGGTTTACGATTCGATCCAGCTACATGCGGATCCTTACACCGCGACGCTGAAGTTGCGCATCCCGGATTATGCGGAGCACGCCGGCACGGTGGACCGTTTGTTCGCCGAATGGAAGCAGTGGGTGAAGCTCGAGGTGGAGGATCGGGCGCAGGGAATGCTGCGGATTCACTTCCTTCCCATCGAGGGAGCCAACGCGGAGGGCCAGGCCCAAGGCTGGAGCCTTGAGTTGCTTGCCGCCGCCATGAAAACGGCGGGTCGCGGTGGCGTTCCGTTGAAGTTTGAACTTCCTGATCCGGGGAAATCACCGTTGTGAGAAAGACAACCCTCCCTTGGACCATGCGGACCGCGGTGATCCTTGCTGGTTTGGCCGCGCTCGCGCAAGGTGCTGAGGCATTGAAGTTGTCCGACCGGGTGCGGTTGGGTGTTCCCGGGCAGTTTGAATGGGAGCATTTCAAGGACCATCCGGCGGAAGCACCCCGTCTGGAGTTACACTTCGAAGGAAAGTCGAATGCCGCGGAGCAGACACTCGGAATCTGGCAACGCGATGTGAAGCGACCGTGGCCGGTGCTTTTGAATGGCGTGAAACTGGGAACGCTGACACCGTCCGAGTCCGCGTTGGAATGTGTGCTGCCGGTGCCGGCGGGTGGCCTCCGCGATGGAGAGAATGTGCTCAAGATCGAACCACCGAAAGAGCTGGACGACATCGAAGTTGGGCCGTTTTTTTTGACCCCCATGCCGGTGCCGGAAGCCCTCGGGGGAGCTTCGTTAACAGTGACGGTGACCGACGCAGAAAGCGGGGCGTCCATCCCGTGCCGGCTCACCCTCACACGAAGGGACGGCACCCTGCAGCCCTTGCGCGCGGAACCGGTGAATGAAGTCGCCGTGCGAGTCGGAGTCGTTTACGCGAAAACTGGCGCCGCCACGCTGTCCGTTCCGCCCGGCGACTATGTACTGCATGCCGGGCGGGGATTTGAGTGGGGAGTGGCGAGCGAGGCCTTGACGCTGTCGGCGGGCGATCGGCGTGAGGTGCGGCTTCAGGTTCGTCGGGAGGTGGACACCCGTGGCTGGATCGCCGCCGACAGCCACATTCACACGCTGACCCACAGTGGTCACGGCGATGCGACGATGGAAGAACGCATGCTGACGATCGCGGGCGAGGGCATCGAGCTCGCGGTCGCCACGGATCACAATCACCACACCGATTACGCACCGACGGTCGCTTCGATGGGGGTGTCGGAGCATTTCACGCCGGTCATTGGCAACGAGGTCACCACGAAACAGGGACACTTCAACGCCTTCCCGATCGAGCAGGGCACCGCCGTCGCAGATTTCAAGACCACCGACTGGTCCGTGCTCTTGCCCGCGATTCGGGCCACGCCTGACGTGCGGGTGATCACGCTGAATCACCCGCGCGATTTGCACAGCGGTTTCGTGCCACTCGGAGGGTTGCAGTTCAATCCGCGCACCGGCAGGCACCGCCATGGGGACATGCTCGATCACATTGACGCCATGGAGGTGGTGACCTCCGCCGCGATGCAGTCGGACATCCATCAACTCTATCGGGACTGGTTTGCGCTGCTGAACCGGGGCCACCGCATCGCCGCCGTTGCGTCGAGCGACACGCACGACGTGAGCCGGTTCATCCTCGGCCAAGGTCGGACCTATGTGGCCGCCAACGATGCCCACCCGGCGCAACTCGATCTCGACGAAATCTGGCGCAGCTATCATGACGGGCGCTTGCTGGTCAGCCTCGGCCTGATGGTGGCGATGACGGTGGAGGATCGCTTTACCGTCGGCGACCTAGCCACCGGAATCGGCGAGACCGTGAAGGTGGAGATCGTCGTCAGTGGCCCGGCCTGGACGCAGGCGGATCGGGTTGAGTTGTATGCGAACGGAATCCTCCTCCGCGAACAACTCCTGCAAGACGATCACCGTGCCGGAGAGAAAGCCCGCCTCGTGTGGGAACTTCCCAAACCGAAGCACGACGTCCACCTCGTCGCCATCGCCACCGGGCCGGGTGTGACGGAACCCTTCTGGGAGATTCCGCGACCGTATCAAGCTTCCTCGAAAAGGCTGAACCCCCGCGTCATCGGCTCCACCAACCCCGTCTGGATCGATGCGAACGGAGACGGCACTTTCCAATCGGCCTTTGCGATCGCTCAATCGCTCTTGAAGCAGTGGCAGGATGACGAGGCGGGGCTTCGGGATGCCTTGATGGACCACGACGCGGCGGTGAAGACGCAGGTGGAGGTACTCCAGGCGCGGTGAGAACGGGTCGAGGTTTTCAGATGCAACCAAGATGACGCGATGCCCAGGAGATACCGGCTCAATCTTTGATGCTGGATTGTCCACGGTGGGCTGCTCATACTGCTTCACCGTCCTGCCCCCACGATGAAACGCCGTCGCATGCTCCAAACCGCCTTCCTGTTGCCAGCCGCCCTTTCTTTGCCTGCGGAGGCTCGTGGCGAGATCCTGTTTCAGGCCACCCGGTGCGAAGGTCATTACACGAAGCATTTGCAGGGCGTGTGCATCAATGACCGGGACGCGGTCTATTGGTGTTGGACCGATGTGTTGGTGAAGACCGACGCCCAAGGCCGGGTGCTGAACCAAGTGCCGGTGGCCAATCACCACGGCGACCTCTGCCATCATGATGGCCGGGTTTATGTGGCCGTGAATTTGGGTCGCTTCAACGAGGCTCCGGGGAAGGCCGATTCCTGGGTGTATGTTTACGACGCGGACACACTTGCAGAGATCGCACGCCATCCGGTCCCGGAGTTGGTTCATGGTGCGGGGGGCATCGCGTTTCACGACGGACGCTTCATCGTTGTGGGAGGGCTTCCACCCGGTGTGAACGAAAACTACCTCTATGAATACGATGAAGGCTTCCGTTTTCGAAAACGTCATGTGCTGGACAGCGGCTACACCCTGATGGGCATCCAGACCGCGGCTTATGCCGGCGAAGCCTGGTGGTTTGGCTGCTACGGAAAGCCAGCGGAGCTTTTGCGCGCCGATGCAGACTTTCAGTATGCAGGCCGGTGGGAGTTCAATGCCTCTCTCGGGATCGCACCCATTGACGACAACCTCTTCTTGATCGGCCAAAATACCCGGGTGGAAGACAAAGGACACGAGGGTCGCGTGGTCCTGGCCCACACGGACGAGGCTGCCGGCCTGATCTTTGCGAAACCCTGAACCTCCCATTTGTCATGATCCGGTTATTGTCAGCAATCTTCGCCCTATTGGTCATCACCATCAGCTCGCCAGCGGCGAACATCGTCATCATGACGGTGGAAGATGCGAACAACTACGACGCGGTGAATTCGATGCGGGACTTTGCGGATAAGGATCTTCGTCCGCTCGGGCATCAGGTGACGATCATCGAAGGCGACCAACCGAAGCCCCATCATTTTGGGGGCTTGGTGGAGGCCATGAAGGACGCCGACCTGCTCATGGTGTTTGTGCGCCGTCGCTTTCCCGCGAAGGATGAAATGGCCGCGATCCGCGCGCACCTGGCCGCCGGAAAGCCGTTGCTCGGAATCCGCACCGCGAACCATGCCTTCATTCCGAAACCTAATGAAGTGATCGACGATGAGGGACTCGCGACGTGGCCGGAGTTCACTCACGAAGTGCTGGGCGGTGAGAACACGGGGTATGAGACGAAAGGCCTGCCGTACTCCGTCAAGATCGCGGAAGGCGCGGCGGGCAACCCTCTCCTCGAGGGAGTGAACCCGGCGAACATCCTCGGGCATCAATCCCTCTACAAGGTACTGCCATTGGCGGAGAACGCGACGCCGCTCCTCACCGGTACGGCGAACGTGGAAACGACGCCTCCGCAACCCGTGGCGTGGACACGAACCCATGGTCCCAAACACGCCCGCATCTTTTACACCAGCCTAGGCGCACCGGAGGACATGAAGATCGCGGATGTGCGTCGATTGTTGCTCAACGGGGTGGCTTGGGCGGTCGAACGCAAAGAGTGAACGACCGGCGCCTCGGTGTTGATGGGGCCATTGCCTGGCAAGCAGCGAATGATTTGGTGGCAGGACGACGCGGGCGACACATGATGCGGGATGCCTGACGAAACTTCTCCGCCCGCCCCTTTGAAAGAGTGGTTTGATGAGTCGCGGTATCGGAGTTTGGCGGCGGAACTGGCGGCCTTGTCAAAGGGGTTTCGTGCGCAGGTTTTCCTGGATCGGACCCTGGAGGGATTGGAGGAGCGCAGCCTGATGCAGCGGTTGCACCAATGTGCCGTCGCGGTCGAAGATGCCATGCCTGGCAGCTACAAAAAGCAGGTGGAGGTGCTCAAGAAACTGGCGCCACGGGTGGGGCACAACTTCGTGGCCATCTTTCTGTCGGACTTTGTCGCAACGTTTGGCCGGGCGGAACTCGAGTTCTCGATGGAGGCCCTGCGCTTCTTCACGCCTTTTGGCTCGGCCGAGTTCGCGGTGCGGCCATTCCTGGCTTCGGAACCGGAGCGGGCGATGGCGATCGTGCGAACTTGGACGGACGATCCCGACGAACACGTGCGACGCCTCGCCAGCGAGGGCACGCGTCCGCGGCTGCCTTGGGGAATGCGGCTGACTCATCTGGTGCGGGATCCTTCGCCCTGTGCGCCGATCCTGGATGCGCTCAAGGAGGATCCTTCTCTCTATGTGCGGAAGTCTGTGGCCAATCACCTCAACGACATCACCAAGGATCATCCGGCCTGGGTGCTGGAGCGATTGGAGGCCTGGGATCTGGACTCGGAACCGCAGCGCTGGATTGCGCGACACGCCTGCCGCACGCTCATCAAACGCGGCGACGCGCGGGCGCTGGCTTTGATGGGATTTGGGGCCAAACCGCGCGTCGATGCGGAGTTTGCGGTCAGTCCCGCACGACTGCGATTGGGAAAAACGCTGACGTTGGAGGCGCGATTGGTCTCCCGGAGTCGGACGGTGCAGACCTTGGCGGTGGACTACGTCATGCACTACGTGAAGGCGCTCGGTGGAGTGTTTGAGAAGGTGTTCAAGTGGAGCGAGATCGAGCTGCCCCCCGGCTCCGAGGTGACACTGCGCAAGCGCCAGACGCTGCGCGACTTCACGACGCGGAAGCACCATGCCGGACATCACCTGGTGGAGCTTCAAGTGAACGGGCAGAGGTTGGCTCAAGCGGGGTTTGATCTGCGGGTGTGACTCGTTTTTTTTGGTTCCCATTCCCGGGCCGACGGTCAAAATCCCATCCATGCACCTGATCCTCCGATTCATTGCCGCCGCCCTCCTGTTCGCAGCCTTCATCGGCTCCGCCCTCGGAGCGAACCTTGTTTTCATGATTGGCGAGGACGAGTACCAGACTTGGGAAACGCTCCCGGAGTTCGTGAAAACGGAACTCGAACCGCTCGGACACCACGTCACGGTGATTCACGCGGATGAGGCGGACAAAAACCACTTCCCAGGTCTGATCGAGGCGTTGCGGGAGGCGGACCTTCTGTTCATCAGCGTGCGTCGTCGCACGCCATTGAAGGCGGAACTCGATGCCGTCCGCGCCCACCTCGACGCGGGCAAACCACTCGTCGGCATCCGCACCGCGAGCCATGCCTTTGCCCTGCGTCCCAAGGATCCGCCGCCGGATGCCGACCACGCCGTCTGGCAGGACTTCGATCCTGCGGTGCTCGGTGGTCACTACGAGAACCACTACAAGTCGGGACCCCCAACAACGATCACGATGGCCGAAGGCGCCGCAGCGCATCCGATTTTGAAAGGTGTCGCCATCGACGGCTGGACCAGCGTTTGCTCGCTTTATCGGGTCAGTCCGCTGGAGCCAACGGCAAAGCCCTTGCTGATGGGTTCCATTCCCGGCGAAGCCGCCGAGCCCATCGCCTGGACGCATCGCTACGGGAAAAAGCAGGCACTCGTGTTTTACACGTCATTGGGGGGCGTGGAGGATTTTGCGAATCCAGTCTATCGCAAACTGCTGGTGAATGGGATCACTTGGGCTCTTGCTGAAGCCAAAGTTGGAGATGCGAGCAAGGGGCGCTCGGCCTCTCAATCGATCACGAAGGTGTTTCCCATTCCCGCCGACCTTACGCAGTCATTGAGACCTGCCCACGAAGACGATCCGTTTGCCTCAGCGAAATCGGAGGATGCGGCAGAGGTCCTCGAAGGAGTGCGATGGCCCGATGGTGTTGGGATTGTGATCGATCGAAAGACGAACCTGCTCGCAGTTCGCGCACCACCTCATTTCATCGCGAGGCTCGAAGCACCCGTTGCCGTTTGGAACGAAGATTCAGCGAAGGATTCCGGACCGACGATTTGCTACGACGAGGCTACTTTTGCGGTGTCTCCCCGGAAGTCGGTCGGAAACATGCAGGAATGTGTCTATGTCCTGCCAAAGTCTTTCGTGACAGAGAGTCTTGAAGACGAACTCAAGAGTCGGGGTGTTCTTTTTCCGGAAGGAAGTGCTGCCACTTATGATGCGGCGACCCACACTGCGACGGTCCGAAATACAGCGCTGAACATGGAACTGATTGTCCTATTCCTAACGAGTGTCTGGCAGCACTCCAAAGAGATTCCGCCTTTTCAGGACAAGGTTCTTCAAGATCGAGCGAAGTTGCCAAGGCAGATCGAACTTGGCTTGGTCGATCAAACGCTGAGGGACTTGGCGGCCGGCCGAGTATCCGCAAAGTGATCAAACTCATTCGGTAGAGTGGGGTGATTCGTTTCGGTCCCGGAGTCAGCACCATGAAAACAGTTCTCATTCTCGTGATGGCCGTTTCCGTCGCCAGTGCCGCCGACGAATCATCTCGGGTGCTCCAGGCGGATGACATCCGCATTCACTACCACGTCAGTGGCGAGCATGCCGTCATGGCGGCGGATGCGAACGGCAATGGCGTGCCGGACCAGGTCGAGGACATCCTGACGCAGACTCAGGCGGCGAGGATCGTGTTCGTCGAGGTGCTCGGTTTTCCCGAGCCGATGAAAACGGAGCGATTTCGAACCGCGTCGTTTATCGACATCCATTTGCGCAGCAAAGAGGTGCTGAAGATGAATGGCGTCGCCTACGACGAGCTCCAGCGCTACAGGAAACCGGGCGATCCGGAAGGAACACTCAGCATCGGATTCAGCGTAGCGACCTCAGTCAAGGCTCCCGGCAATCTGACTCCGGCGCACGAGTTCTTCCACCTGATCCAATACAGCTCGACTTACTTCAAGAACCGCTGGTTTCTGGAAGGGACGGCGCGTTGGGCGGAGAAGGCCCTGGGAACCGGAGACTTGGGGCCGGCACGCTTCCTTCCGTCCTGGCCTTTGAGTCCGGAGAGGAAGGCGGAGATCGAGGCGATGGCCTACGAGGCGTCCGAGCACCTGTGGAATCCGCTGGCCAAACGAATGGCGGACGAACTGACGTTGCCCGAGTCGCCTGCGCTCGAGCGATTGCGCGCGATGCGTTACACGGACGGATCGCCGGTCCTGAAGGACGAACACTTGGCCGGTTGGCGCTTCATTCGCGAAGTGATCGAAGGACTCGGACGGTCGGACGACAGGGCGTTTGATGAACAGGGCTACGACCGGTGGTCGGAAGAGAATCAACGTTCGGAAAAGAACCACGCCTACCTTTGGAAGGTGATCGAAGCGGTGGTGGATGGAAATTCAGCCGCCAATTGAAGGGTCCCCCGGAAAAGGGCAGGCACCAGCACCGTAAAAGGAAGACCACCATGAAGCCTTCCTCCTTCTCCCGTCGCCGCTGGCTGGCCACCGCGGCCTCCGGCGCCAGCTGTTCCCTTTGGCCGGGCCTTCGATCTCTCCACGCCGCGCCGGGCACCGAGGGAGAGACCGAGCACTTCTTCTACCGCATGCCGGGGCCGGACGAACCCTACATCGACTCGCAGCGCGACGAGAAGGCGTTTGGATTCACGGCCACGGAGATTCTGCTCTCCGAGGACTGTGGAAAGACCTGGCCGCATCGCGCGGAATTTCCTGAAGCGCAGAACCTCACCTTCAGTGTGATCCTGAAAAACGGGAACATCCTCTTTGCGACCCTCAATCGGCTCTACCTCAGCACCGACAACCTGAAGTCGTACCGCGAGATCATTGTGAGGCGGCCCGACGGCAGCGACTACCGGCCACACACGCCGGTGAATCCGGATCAACCGGGGTGGTATTTTCATTCGCTCGATGGCGAGCACTGCTTCGAGGTCGATGGCCGGGAGATGCTCGTTTGGGGCAACTACTGCAACGTGCTCGGCGGACAGGTGCCGGTGAACCTTTACTATTCCACGGACAACGGCGAGACCGTGAAGCTGGCGTATGCGTTTGGCCAGAATCCGAAATTCCAGCAAAAGGATGCACCGCCGGACGCGCCTCTGCTGGGAGATCCGGCGAATTCAATGATTGCGCGCCATGTGCACAACGTGACCTACAACCCAGGCGAGAACGCCTTCTATGCCTGCACGGGCGACATTGATCGCGGCTTCGGCAAGGAGTGCCACTGGCTGCGCGGCACCTACGACGCCAAGGCGGATGCGTGGGATTGGAAGGTGATCATCTCGGTCGATTCCAACTCGCGCCACAAATGCGGCGGCATCAACTTCATCGACGGGAAGTGCTACTGGATCGCCGACGCCAACGGACCCGCGATCGCGAACCGCTATGACCGCGGCATCTTCGTGTGTGATCCGGCGGACATCACGGACAAGTCGAAGCACCAGCTGCTGTTCAACCCGGAGTTCGAATCGGCGAACATGCTGGTCGAGGACGGCGTTTTCGTGGCCACGCACTGCGCTCCAGCATCCGACTACGCCTGCGGCATCATCTGGTCTCCCGACATGGGCAAGACCTGGGCGCAATACGACCTCAGTGAATTCGGGCCGCGCTCCGGTTGCCGCATTCACCGCAAGAACCGCGACGGCTGGTTTCGCATGGATCTGCGCAAGGGATGGATCGAGCGCGCCGAGGTGCTGTTTTTGAAACCGAAAGTCTAACTGCCCAAGAAAATGATCCGTTCCCTACCACTCATCGCCATGCTTGTCTCCACGCTTCACGCCGAGCCCACGGCGAAGGATGTGCCTTATGTCGGGGGCGGCCACGAGCGTCACGTGCTCGATGTGTATGCACCCGCCGGTGCCAAGGATCTGCCGGTCGTGTTTTGGATCCACGGCGGCGGCTGGGTGAAGGGCGACAAGAGCGATGTCGCGCTGAAACCGGAGTGGTTCATGGAGAAGGGGTTTGTGTTTGTGTCCACGAACTACCGCCTGCTGCCGGACGTGGACATGGACACGCTGGTGAGGGATGTGGCGAAGGCCTTGGGTTGGATAAG
>CAXBNA010000180.1:0-13515 GCA_963976915.1 uncultured Verrucomicrobiales bacterium | reverse complement strand
AGGATCTGCATCGAGTGCAGTTTGTCCCGGCTGCGAGAGATCCCGAGCGCCGAGTTCAAGGTCGGGACGCCCATCTGTTCAAACTGGCGGAGCACGGCCAAACCATAAAAGGTGATCGACGCGCCGATCCGGGGAATCACGGCATCATAGGTCGACAGCGGTTTTCCCTTGTACATCAGATTGGGCGCACTACCCTCCACGTCGAGGGACAGCTTCAGCGTGTTGAGAACGATAACTTTGTGGCCGCGCTTTTCCGCGGCCTCCTTGAGACGGCGCGTGCTGTAGCATTTGGGGCTGCAGGATAGGATTCCGATCTTCATCAATTCAAATCAATCTATGTTGGGAGGTTGCTGGTTTTGCTGCCGCGCCCTTCGACGGGGACTCTGTGTGAGGAGATTTCTCCGGCTGACGTCCACCAGAAAATGGCCTTCGAGCGCCTTGCGTCCGAGCAGCATGCGAAAAAGCATCTTCTCCCGGGAAACGAGTGACAGCTCGATCTCACGCTCAATTTCGCCGATTTTGATGCGGGCACAGACGAAACATCGCTTCTGATAATGGCCGGTGCTCGACCGAACCCTGGCCCACTTCACGACCTTGGCCGTGACCCGCTTCCGCTTGTATGGAGGGCGCCTGGAGTAAATGACATCAAAGGCCACATGCCCCGCATCGATCTCCTCCAAATTTTCCACATGAAGCGCGCTGCTGCGAGCTCCGGTATCCACCTTGGCTTTCACAGCATCGATTCCCCATTCGGGATAATCAATGTATTCGGCCCATCCAATGGTTTGCAGTAGCATACAGTCAGGTCCGAGTTAGCACGATCTGGGCGCATGTAACACCACTAATTCAGTCGCAGGTCTCAAGTTTCGGACAATTCCCGCCCGTCTTCAGATCTTCCTGATCATCCTCCAGACAATTTTCTGCTTCACGGACGTTTATCATTCGGTGCCGTTTGGTATCGCGACAAATCCTCGTCATGTCTTGACGCCACGCTTGGAACTGCTGAACTTTCCCCACTCATGTCCGAATCTGAAAACTCCGCCCAGGCCCTCAACCACGAATCCATCGAACGAGCCTCCGAGTGGGTCCGCCCGCTGAGAGCCGAAATCGGTCGGGTTCTCATTGGTCAAATTGATCTCGTGGATCGACTCCTCATTGGTCTCCTGACGAATGGTCACATCCTTCTTGAAGGGGTTCCCGGCCTCGCCAAGACCCTCGCCGTCCGCACGCTCGCAGGAGCGTTGCACGCCAATTTCCAGCGCATCCAGTTCACTCCGGATCTGCTCCCCGCCGATGTGGTCGGAACCATGATCTACCATCCCAAGGACGGCAGCTTCAGTCCACGGCTTGGCCCGATCTTCGCCAACCTCGTCCTTGCTGATGAAATCAACCGTGCCCCCGCCAAGGTGCAAAGTGCCCTGCTGGAAGCCATGCAGGAACGGCAAGTCACCCTCGGCGAAGTCACCCACAAACTCCCCGATCCGTTTCTGGTGCTCGCCACGCAGAACCCCATCGATCAAGAAGGCACCTACACCCTCCCCGAGGCGCAGCTGGACCGATTCCTCCTCAAAGTCCGCGTCGACTACCCAACTCCGACCGAAGAACGCCAAGTGCTCGACGCCATGGCCACCTCGGCACCCAAGCTCGACGTCACTCAGGTCACGACCGTCGCCGACATCATCGCCAGCCGGAAGGTCGTCAACGGCATCCACCTCGATGGCAAGATCCGCGACTACATCGTCGCGCTGATCAATGCAACGCGCTTCCCTGAATCGCTCGCCCCGCATCTGAAACTGCTCATCCGTTGTGGTGCCTCTCCACGGGGAACCATCAATCTGGCGCTCGCCTCCAAGGCCTACGCCTTCCTCAACGGCCGAAACTACGTGAGCGCTCAGGACATCAAGGATCTCGCCCCTGACATCCTCCGCCACCGGATCCTCCTCAGCTACGAAGCCGAAGCCGAAGGCGTGTCCAGCGAAGACGTCATTCGCGAACTTCTCGACAAGCTCCCAGTGCCGTAAACTATTTCGGGTTCGTGGTTCCACGTTCTTGGTTCGGTGAGCAGGCCAGACATGATTCCCCCCCGCATTGAAGGATGACCATCACACGTTTTGAAGATATTGAGTCTTGGCAGCAAGCTCGAGCGCTCTGCAGAGTGGTCTTTCAGATTTCAGAGAGCACTGGGTTGTCGAAAGACTATCCACTTCGCGATCAGATGTCGCGATGCTCTGGATCAATCATGGACAACATCGCCGAGGGTTTCGATTCAGGGACCAATCCAGAATTCATCCGGTTTCTTCGTTACTCCCACCGATCCTGCAGCGAACTCCAGAGCCAGCTTTATCGGGCGTTCGACCGTCGTCACATTGAACAGACGGAGTTCGATCAGCCTTATCTACAAACAGCCCAAACACGGTCCAAAATCGGCGGCTTCATTCGCTACCTCTCAACCACCAAGCACCCGGAACAAAAAACTCGGGATTCAGAACACCGCACCCTGAACCAAGAACCTTGAACTCTGAACCAAGAACCATGACCAGCGAAACCGACGACGCCACTCTCACGCGCATTCTCAAGCGCGTGCGGCGCATCGAGCTGATCACACGGGGCATCGTGAAAGAGACCCTTGGCGGAGCCTACCACTCCCGCTTCAAGGGCCAAGGCATCGAGTTTGACGACTTTCGTGAATACCAGGCCGGTGACGATGTCCGCTTCATCGACTGGAATGTCACGGCTCGGATGAACGAGCCCTTCGTCCGCAAGTACATCGAAGAGCGCGAGCTGACCGTGATGCTCATCGTCGACGTCAGTGGCTCGGGGGACTATGGAAGCGAGGAGGATTCCAAACGGGAACGTGCCGCAGAGGTGGCCGCCGTCTTCGCCTTCAGCGCCCTTCAAAACCAAGACAAGGTGGGTCTAACGCTCGTGTCGGATCAGGTCGAACATTACCTCCCTGCAAGGAAGGGGTTGGCGCACGTGCTGCGAATGCTGCGTGACACGCTCACCATTCAGCCAGCGAGCAAAAACACCGACCTCACGCCCGCTCTGGACGTCGCGCTGGAACGCATTCCCCACCGTGCTTTGGTCGTTTTGGTTTCAGACTTCCTGACGAAGGACGATCGCTGGCTTCAGTCATTGCGATCCGTGGCCACCAAGCACGATGTCGCGGCGGCACAGATCGTTGATCCCCGTGAAGCCGTCCTTCCGGATGCTGGGCGCGTCTGCATTCAGGACCCTGAAACCGGCGAGCAATTTCTCCTCAACACCTCGCATCCTGCCGTTCGGCTGAAGTATGAAGAAGCCATGCAGGCAAGGCAGGATGAGCTCACGCGATCGCTCCGAAAGGTCGGCGTCGACCGCATCACCATCCAAACCGATCAGGACTACGCCCCGGCCATGAAGGCGTACTTCCGCACGCGGCAGCGCCGCAAGAGATAGCCCGAAACCATGCTTCTCCGCCGCGCCATTCAACCCATCTCTCTCGCTCTTCTCCAGTTGCACCTCTGGAGCAGTCGCACGGTGCTCGCGCAGCTTCCCACTGGACCCTCTGCCAACGGTGAACCCCAAATTCCCGAACCCGTCCCTCTGCCCCATCCTGAACTCCCGCCACCCGAGCTGCCCGTGGTGGCGCCCGACCACACCTTGCTCTGGATTCTCGGTGTCTGCGTCACGCTGGCCTTCGTGGTCTTGGCTTGGGCTCTGTGGCAGCGGAGGACCAACCACCCTCCTGCGCTTCCCAAAGCCAGAAAGGAGGCGCTTTCAGCCCTTCGAAACTTACGCGACCAATCCGACATCACTGCGCCTGGAGATGCTGCCGCGAGCGTCTCGGCCATCGTTCGAAAGTACCTTCAAGTCGCCTATCAGGTGCCTGCACCTCGTCGCACGAGCCGCGAGCTCTTCCATCGCCCCGATGCCCCACCGCAAGTTCGAAGTCTCGCTCCCCTTGGTGAACTTTGGGACCGCCTCGCCTACGGACCTGCCGTGGATTCGCGGGCGGAAGTCCATTCCCTGATCGAGAAAGCCATCGTTCATCTGGAGGCTGAACCTGAGCACTGGCTTCAATCCCCACCGCCAACCGCATGAGTTTCCTCAAACCATGGCTTGAGGCGTATCGTTTCGCCAACCCTGAGTGGCTCTACCTGCTGCTCCTTTTGCCTGTCCTCGGATGGTGGCGCAGCCGCGCGGGTCGCAGCCCGGCCATCGTCTTCTCGACCGCCTGCCTTCTGCGTGACATCGGCGTTCCGGTTCGCTCGACCCGGGGCGGATTCACATTCGGGCTCATCCTCATCAGTCTCGCCTCCGCCATCCTCGGACTCGCTCGCCCGCAGAGCATTTCTTCCCATGAGGAGATCAAGACCGAGGGCATCGCGATCACGCTCACGGTGGACGTCTCCATCTCCATGCTGATCGAGGATTTCTACATCGGCGGCCGTCCGGTTAACCGTCTCACCGCCGCCAAGCGGGTCATGCGCGACTTCATTCGCGGTCGGGACAATGACCGGATCGGCATCGTCGCCTTCGCGGGTGCACCTTATCAACCCTGCCCACTGACCCTCGACCACGACTGGCTCCTGGCCAATCTCGACCGCGTCCAAACCGGCATCATGGAAGATGGCACCGCCATCGGCTCCGGCATCGCCGCCGCGTCCCGGCGTCTCGACAAGGAAGACACGCCCAGCAAGGTCATCATCCTGCTCACCGATGGAGCCAACAATTCTGGCAAACTCAGCCCCCAGGATGCCGCCCGCCTCGCGGCCACACTGAATCAAAAGATCTACACCATCGCCATTGGCACCCCCGGCGTTCACATGATCCCACTCCCAAGCGGTCGCATCATGACTTCCGGCCGGCAGGAGTTCGACGAAGGCACGCTCAAAGAAGTCGCCCGCATCGGGAACGGCAGCTTCTACATGGCTCAGGATCTCGACGCCTTGGAGGACATTTTCAAAACCATCGACGAGCTTGAGAAGACCGAGATCAAACGCCGCAACATCGTGGAGACTCAGGATCTCTTTTTCTACTTCCTTTGCGTTGCCGCAGGTTGCCTCGGCTTGGCATTGCTTCTTCACCACACCGTCATGCGCGCCTCTCCCGGCGTCCTTGCCACGTAATTCATTTTCAGTCACCCGTGATTCAGGAACCCCTCAACTTTGCCCACGCCGAGTACCTTTGGCTGCTCACCGCATTGCCTTTGCTGGTGCTGCTGCGACTCAGTTCGCAGTCGAAGAGCGGCAATGTGTTGAACGCTTTCACCGCTCCGAGATTGCGCCAGGCTCTGGTGACGGGTGCCAACCCGGTCTTTGGATGGGTCGTCTTCGGTCTCCAGCTCTCGGCTCTGGGCTTCTTCATCCTCGCGCTCTCCCAACCCCGCTGGGGAGAGGAGGAAATCGAGCGCGTCGAAGGCGGACGGGACGTCATCATCGCCATCGACACCTCGCGGAGCATGCTCGCCAACGACATCTCGCCGGATCGTCTCACCCGCGCCACCCTCGCCGCACAGGATCTGCTTCAAGTCCTTCCCGGCGACCGTGTGGGCCTGATTGCCTTCTCGGGGCATTCCTACCTTCAAGCACCGCTCACAACCGATCATGATGCGGTCGCCGAAGCGATCCAGTCGCTCGATTTCCTCTCGGTCCCCAAAGGCGGCAGTGTCCTGTCCGAGGCCCTTGATCTGGCCATCAAGACCTTTGAAAAATCCCCGGCTCGCACACACGGCCTCATCCTCTTCAGCGACGGTGGAGATGCTGAAGCCCGGCTGCCTTCCATGATCGAGAAAGCCTTGGAGAATCAAATCCTCGTCCTCACCGTCGGCGTCGGCACCGAAGGCGGCAGCCTTATCCCGAATCCCGATCCGAATGCGCGCGGCGACTACGTTCGCGATGATCAGGGGAATGTCGTTCAGACCAAGCTCGATTCCAGCGTTCTCCGGGAACTCGCGACCGGTACCCGCGGCGCCTACTTTCAGCTCGGAACCCGCTCCCTCGCCGCGGCAGGCATCGCCGAGGTGCTCAACCAACTCGACATGCAACTCCTCGCCTCGACCGAAACCACACGACCCATCGAGCGCTTTCAATGGCCCTTGGGCGCGGGTATGTTGTTCCTCATGATCGCCTGGATCCTCCGCCCCAGCAAACCGCGACGCGCCACTCTGCCTGGCGCCGCCCGACCCCTGCGATCCGTATCGGCCGCTGCCCTCCTCGTTCTGAGCCTGCTGCCCTCGGCGGATGCCGGGACCCTCTTTGGGATCAGCATTCCGTTTCTCGGATCTTCCGAGTCCACCGATGTCGCCAAGGAAGCCCTTCAATCCTACGAGAACGGCGACTTTGAAAAGTCACGCACGCTCTTTGGCGAGCTGCTCGACCAACAACTTCCCACCTCCCGCCGCACAAGCTACGCCTATGGGCTGGGCACGGCCAGCCGCGACGCTGAAAAATACGACGACGCCGTCGACGCGTTCAGCGACGTGCTCAAAGAAGAGTCTCCTGACGTCCAGCTCCGCGCGTATCAGGGCCTCGCCCACACCCTCTACGATCAGGGCGAGCACGCACTGCTGAAGCAGGCGGAGATGGCGATGAAGAAGCCGAACGCGGACAAGAACGTCGAGGCACAGAAGTTTCGAAAGACCGCCCAGTTCACTCTCAAGGCGTGGCAGGACTCCGTAAAGCACTTCGATGCCGCCCTCGAAATCTCACCTGACGACGAGAAGATTCGTGAGAACCGCGACTTCGTGCAGAAGCGTCTCGACGAACTTCAGGACCTCACCAACCAGCAGCAGCAGCAACAACAGCAGCAGCAGCAGGATGGTGAAGGAGACGGTGATCAAAAGCAAAAGGGTGAAAAGGGCGACGAGTCAGAAGACGGCCAAAGTGGCCAACAGCCCGGGGATCAATCTGGCGAAGGAAAGGGCGATCAGAAGGACGACGGCAGCGGCGACGAAGACGGACAAAAGGAAGAAAGCATTGCCAAGGAAGGCAATGAGAAGCAAAAAGGCCCTCTCCCTGAAGGCGAGATCGAAGCCGCCTCTGAGTCTGATGGCAAAGAACCCGGCGAGGAAGAAGGCGTGGGTGCCGGGGACGGAACGGAACGCGACGAAGAAACCGGCTTCAGCGCCAATGAAGCCCGCGCATTTCTGCGCAGCTACGCAGATGACCAAAAAGGGGTGCAGCTCCGCCAACAACGCGAGCCACCCGCAAACGGCAAAGATTGGTAAATTCACTCATGGGAAACTCGCACTCGAACATTCGCATGACTCGCTCTCGGATCCTTTCATTCCTCACTCTGGCGCTTTGTCTCCTCGGAGTTGGCGACTCCATCGCCGCCAGCGTCCGGGCTTACATTCAGCCACCGCGCGCCAGACCCAACGAAGTGGTGAGTTACGTCATCACGGTCCGTGACGGCACGCCCCAAGGTGTCCCCAACCTTCGTCTCCCTCCCCAAATCGGACAAACCACCGGATCCCAAGTGTCTCAGCGGCTTGAGATCATCAACGGACGGCAGTCAATGAACGTGCAGTTCTCCTGGGGCATTGCGGCCCACGAGCCGGGCGAGTTCGTCATCGCACCCCAGCAGATCATGATCGACGGGCAACCCGTCATGACCAACGAGGTGCGTTTCTCCGTCGAGTCGGGAGGGCCTCAGGGGCAAGCCGCCACCGACCAGGAAAACCCGATGATGCCACGCCTTGAGATCAGTCTGGAGAAAGAGCAATTCTATGTGGGCGAAGTGCTGCCCATTGAGGCTCGCCTTCTTGTCCCACGGGGTGCACCCGGGGCCGTGGGTGTCCGCCGGACCGGCCTCATTGAGATGGAGAAGGACGACTTCGCCGTTTCCCGATTCCCCCAGCAGAGTGAACAAACGCTCATTCGAATCGGCAACATCGATCACGTCTCCCTCACTTACCGAAGCACCATCTCCGCGCTGAGGGAAGGCGAGCTCACCGTTGGCCCCGCGACCATGGACCTCGTCGTCGATGTCGAAGTGGCCGATTCCCGCTCGCCCTTTGGAGGTGCTTTCCAAGGCTTCTTTGGTCGCTCCACCGAGTCACGCAATCTCACCGTCACCAGCGGTGAGATTCCCGTGAAGATTCTTCCCCTTCCAACCGAGGGCAGGCCCGCCGACTTCAGTGGAGCCGTCGGCGACTTCGCGATCAACGCCTCCGTCTCTCCAGACTCGGTCAAAGTGGGCGAGCCAATCACCGTCGAATTGCTCATCAATGGCCGCGGAAACTTTGACGCCCTCACCACTCCCAAGCTGGCCAGCCCGGAAGGCTGGAAAACCTATCCACCTCGAAAGTACAATGCCGATGGCGTGGTTGACCAGAGTTCCCAGCCCTCCATCGAAAGGCGCATTGGCTTCTCGCTGGTGCTCGTCCCTGAGGCAGTTCACCCCGAATTGCCACCGTTTGAACTGAACTACTTCAGCCCGACGAAAGGCGAGTACGTCACCCTGCGCACCGCCCCCTTCCCTCTCACCATCACGGCAGCTCCCGGCTCGCCCGCTTCACCCGAGTCCGAGGTGGCCATCGCCAGTGAAGGCGCCGTTCCAAAAGCCATCCCCGTCTCGATGCCACGGGCGGACATCACCGACATCCTCACCCGTGTTCCCGGAGCCGCGACCTGGGTCAAACCGGGTCGCTTGGCATTGATCAAGCAGCCCGCATTCTGGGCGGCTCAATCCATTCCCCTGGCCCTGTGGATCGGTGCCGGATTCTGGGCGATGTCGCAGCGCCGAAAAGAAGAACTCTCCAAGGGCCGCGCAGGACGCCTTCGCGGACTTTGGAGCGAGCTCGAAAAGGCGGGCAACAACGATGCCGAGTTTCTCCGTCTCAGCAGCCAGCTCATTTTTGCCGCCCATCGCGACCAACCCGTCACGGATCCAAAACTGCAGGAAATCCTTCGCCGCTACGAGGAGGGAAGCTTCTCAGGGGATCCCAACGCCTCCCTCGCTCTCACCGCTTCCGAGCGCTCCAACTTCCGTCGCACGCTTTCCTCGCTTCTCCCGGGCAAGAGGGCGAGCGCCACAAACCCCGCCACCACCTCGGCAACCATGACCACCGCTGCGGCACTGTTGCTCTTCGGTGCACTGGCACCCACCTTCGGTGACACGGCGGATGAATTGTTCGAGGCGGCTCGCGACTCTTTGGAACAGGGGGAATACATCAAGGCCCAATACAAGGCGGAGGCCCTCCTCAAAGAAGAACCTCCCGCCCTCAGTTCCGAAGGCTTTCAAATCATGGGTCATGCCCGCTATCGTCAGGAGGACCCCGGCCAGGCCGTCCTCCAGTATGACCGCGCCCTGCTGCTCGATCCCCGCGCCCCGGAAATCCGTCAGAATCTCCGTCACCTGGAAGCCCAACTCCGCTACCTGACCTTTCCGCCCTCATCCCCGCTGGTGGGCTGGAGCACGTTGCTCACCCTCGATGAGTGGACCCTCCTCACCGCAGCAGGTGCCTGGCTCCTCTTGATCGGTCTGGCCCTTCGGACCTTCATCCGTGCGCGCCACAAGCGCCTCTCCAAACAGGCCGGCTTTATCACAGGAATGGCCGTGTTTCTGGGCGTCATCCTGGTGCTTCCATCCGCCACCTTTCTCGCCCTAAGACCTGCCGCCTCGGAACGCGTGAAAGACATCGCCATCGTCACAACCAAGGACAATCGCGCCTACACCGCCGCCACCCGGACGGCAGGCACGGTCGTGGATCTGCCACCCGGCAGTCAGGTCCGCCTCCTTGAAACCCGGGGCGCTTGGGCCTATGTCGAGATCCCCGACCCCATCGAACCCCTCCGCGGATGGGTTGAAGGCATGTCGATCACCGAGCTCTGGCCGTGGTCGCCTGAGCTGCTTCCCTGACCTTTCCATTTGCCCGTCACCGAACGACGAGGGGTGAGGCCGGGGCGTCATCCGAAAACGTCACCGGCAGATGAATCGCCTGTTCCAAGACGTTCATGTAGTCTTCGATCGGGACCTCATGTCCGCCAAACTGCGCCAAGTGCGGCGTGGTCCACTGGGTGTCGTGAAGGATGAATCCCCGCTCGGCCAAATGCTGCTGCAAACGCGTCAGGGCCACCTTGGAAGCCTGCGGCTCACGGCTGAACATCGATTCTCCAAAAAACGCTCCCCCAATGGCGACCCCATACACGCCCCCCACCAAGCGTCCCTCGCGCCAAACCTCCGCTGAGTGCGCAAATCCCACGCGATGGAGCGCCTCATACGTCTCAAAAATCGGTTCGTTGATCCAGGTCGTCTCCCGGTCCGCACATCCACGCATCACATCCGCAAAGGCGGTGTTCCAGCGCACCTCGAACGGACACGTCTTTAGAAACCGGGCAAAGCGACGTGGCACATGAAACTCCGCCACTGGAAGAATCCCCCGCATTCGAGGCCGATACCATGAGATCGACCCGTCATCGTCTCCCATCGGGAACGCGCCCTGGCAGTATGCGTTCAGCAGATCAACAGGGTGTATCGAAGACATCTGTCAGCCTCAGCTCCACACCCCTCACCCGCGATCCTGCTCTTCGCGCCACGCGTCGAATGAGTCGCGTTCCGCCTTGAACACCGCTGCGCAACGGGGACAGGTCACAATCGCCGCGCCCTCTTCGAACACATAATCCAGATCTTCTTGGGCGATCTTGAGGAGCATCGGATACAGCCGGTCCAAGGAACATCCACACTCAAACACATAGGACCGAGTCTCCAAGAGCGTCAGGTGGTGCGTCTCGCCGATCTTCAAAACGTCCTCAAGCGTCAGCGCCGCGAGCCACTCCTCATCACAATCCGGCTCGGCGGAGATCTGAACGTACTCTTCCTCTTCCAATCGAAACGCCCGGGTCAAGCGCTGCTCACTCTGCGTGTAGAACGCCTCCATCGCGGCCAAAACGTCCTTCCCCTCGAAGGACACCATGCTCTGCCGCGAAGGCTGCTCAGGGCGAGTCGACTGGGCGATGAACCGATTTGGCTCCCCCTCCCGCACGTCCTCCGTGAAGATCCGCCCCGTCAATCGACCTGGAAAACTCCGGCCCGTCACAAACAGATTCACCAACGGCTCCTCGAAATGGATGGTCCAAGCCGCCACTTCATCCCGCGGTCTGGAACACAAATGCAGCCCCAGCGCGGCCAGGGCATCCTTCAACATGGCGTCCAATTTTTCGTTCTGCTGAATGCTGTGCTGCATCAGGTGCAGGTAGTAGTCGAGGTACAGAGGCCCAAAACGCCCCCGCACGAGCAGCGCATTCCGGCCCCGCACAAAGTACGAGCGCAATTCCACGGCGGAAAGGTCCGAGTCCAACATCTGAGTCATTACCGGACGATATGCCTGTCCGCCCCCTTCATGCAACCCCGCACCTCACTCTGATTCCTCCTTTCGGAGCCGTTGGTCACGCATCTGCCACAGTCGCCAGCCATTCCTGCGACACCACCGCACGCCTCCACAGCACATCGGCCAGCAGCAGCTTCCTCGGATCCAATCCTTTCAGCGTTGGAGAAACAAAAACTTCCAATCCCCTCTTTACCCCCCGCACGTTTTTCGCATTTTTTCGGATGGCCTCTCACGCTTGTTCTGTCCTCGCCGGTCTTCCCGCCCTCGGATTCCTCTTCGCCCTCTCCGCCGCTGCCCAGCCGGCCAACGACAACTTTGCCAACGCGCAGGGGATCCCGGTTGACCAGCCTCTGCCGATCATCACCACCACGTCCACGGTGGGTGCCACCGTCGAGGCGGCGGAGACGGCACTCGATCCCACCCTCGCGGCTTCGGTCTGGTTCAAAGTGACCTCCCCCGTGGATGACGTGGTGCAATTGGACACCTTCGGCAGCGATTTCCAAACCCGCCTCGTGGTGGGCGTCGGCTCCAGCTTGGCCACGCTCGACGTGATCGCGGCCGACCACGAGCCCCGCAACGGCACCTCCGTCGTCTTCGAAGTCAACACAGGCGTCGAGTACCACTTCGGAGTCTTCGGCTGGAATGGCGAGACGGGGAACCTGAGCCTCAACCTGCGCGAGATCACCGGCGGGGCGATTTCCGGGACCGTCACCGCCGCCTCCGGAGGCGCTCCACTCGCGCAGATTCAGATGGAAGCCCTCTCCTTCAACAACGTCTTGAACCAATGGTGGGTCGTGGCCCGGACCACCACGCACGACCTCGGCGGTTACACCCTGAGCGGCCTGCGCGAGGGGGTTCCCCACCGGGTGCGCGCCGCGGATGCGAACGGGACGTATGCGCCGCAGTTCCACACCGCCGCCACCTTTGTTGACGACGCCCTCTCCGTCACGCCCAATGCCACCTTGTTCGACATCGATCTCGCGCTTCCCGCTGCTGGCTCGATCTCGGGGGAAGTTCGCGATTCGGGAGCCACAGGCTTGGGTAGCATCACGACGCGCGCTTTCATCTGGAACGCCACTGCGAACGAGTGGGAGCTGTTTGCCGAGACCACCAGCGCGCCGGACGGCAGCTTCACCCTCGGCGGTCTGCCGGACGGGATTTTCCGCCTCGGCTTCGAAGACGAGGGCCTTGAGCATTTCCCCTCGTTCTACAACGGCAGCACCGATCTCGCATCGGCCCAGGACATCATCATCGCGGCAGGCGCCACCCTCACGGGTTACGTCGCGACGCTGCAAACCGCAGGCTCGATCGCCGGAATCGCGACGGATGGGGCGACAGGGCAGCCTTTGGTTGGCATCCGTGTCCAAGCGCTCGTTTACGATGCTCTGGATGAATCCTGGCAGCCCACCGGTCTCCACGTCGTCACGGCCGCCGACGGCAGCTACACCCTCCGCGGCCTGCCTTACGACACGTACAAGGTCTTCTTCGCGGGCTTCGAAGATTCCTTCTACCACCCCATCGTGTTCGGCGGAACCACCGATCCCGACGCGGGCACCTCCGTGGTGCTCACCTCTGGATCGCCCGCGGTCACAGGCGTGGATCAAGCTCTCCAACCCGTGCGCGTCACCGGCCTCGCCAGCGCGGGCGGCGGGCAGTACACCCTGGGGTTTCTGGGCAACATCTTCGCCCAGTTCGTGATCGAGAAAAGCACGACCCTCTCCGACTGGACCGCCCCCGGCCTGCCCTTCAACCCCACCTACGGCGAGGACTCGACGACGGTCATGGCTGACTCCGGTCTCGATGCGCAGTTCTGGCGCTTGCGGGGTCCGACCGATCTGGGCCTCACCCCGCAGGCCAATATTCACGAGAAGACCTCCTATGCGATCTCGCAGGAACGCTATCGATGGATCAACCGCTATCAGTTCATCTCAGGCGGCTTCCTTTCCGCCTTTGGCTACGGCGACTTCAATTGCGACGGCAAGACCGATGCGCTGATGTTTCCCGGACAGTTTCTCACCCTCATTCCCGAACCGGCCCAGCTCACGCTCGACATCGACGGAAGTCCGACCAACGGCTCGTCCATCTTCATCGGTGGCGTCCCCGGGGCGCTTCACCCGCGCAAGCTGCTCGTGGGTGACTTGAATGGCGACATGGTCGATGACGCGGTGCTGATCGACCACGGCTACGACGCCGATCCCTTT
>CAXBNA010000179.1:0-13559 GCA_963976915.1 uncultured Verrucomicrobiales bacterium | reverse complement strand
CAGATTGTCGTAAACCAATTCGGGATCGTCTTCGATCAACGCCTCCTCCAACGCCGAAATGAGCCGCACCGATTCCGCCACCCGCTGGCATCTTCTGGCCACCTCGCCACGCTTCTGCATCCGTCGCTCGCTAAAGATGGTCAGGTGGAGCCGGAACTGCTCCTCAAACTGCGCTTGATAGGCAGCCTCCACACGCCCCTGCGACACATACAAGGTCGTCGCCGACATCAGCAGCACCGTCAGAGACATGGCCAGAACCAGCTTGGTGCGAAAGTTGAGTGCGGGCATGGGGCAACCGTCCTCTCTATCGGGCACTCACGGTCCGCACCCCCGGAAAGTCCACCCGCAGCGTTTTTCCTGCCTCAATCGTGACGGTCTCGACGACCGTTACCTTTTCATCCAGCCAGGCCTTCAGTGGCCATGTTCCCGCCGGGAGCCCCGTCAGCCTGAATTGGCCCTCAGCATCCGTCGTCGAGAAGTGGGGCGTGTCCAAAACCAGGATCACACCCCGCATGTGCTGGTGAATCTCGCAATACAGCCGCACCACGCCCGCCTTGTCCAGCGTCAGCGCGGGAGGCATCTCCCGCTTCCGATAGCGCCCGAGATCAAACCGCTTGGACTTCGAGTACGAAAACACATTGTGGTAGTCGTCGTCTTCGTTGGGGAAAACAATCCGCGTTCCTGTCTGCACCGCCATCACGCCCGGCGAAAATTGATAGCCCGATTGCATCATCACCACCGGCTTCACGGGCGGAGACTTCGGGCTCACGGGAACGTCCAGATAGACCACCGCCACCTGCGGAGGCGACGGCGCCACCTGCCCCGAAGTCGGGGTGTAACGCGTCACCGGAGGAGGGCCCAGAGGCTTTCCAGTCAAGGCCACCGCCCCCTCGATCACCCCCTGCCCCCAGAGAACTCCCTGCGCGGAGACGACAATTCCTCCGATCAACGTTAGGATCCAGAGTCGCTGCATTTGACATTCCTACCCGCACACCACGCGCCTTGCCAGCGGGTTTTCACCCAAACGCCACCGCACGGCTAATCCTCCTCTTCGTCTTTGTCACGATCCTTCCTCGATCGCGCCTCGCGTCCACTCACCGCATCGAACGGCGCCGTCACGACATCTCCCGTCGTCTCCACCGTCGCCGTCACAATGCTCCCTGCCGCCTTCACCGGCACCGTCACGAGTTGGCACTGGGATAGACTCAACCCCGCAATAATTGAAAGGAATAGCGTTCGAATCAGCGAGTTCATGGCTTGCAGGATGGACGATGGATTCCAAAACTAACCCAATCCGACCGCATCACGCACACGATCAAGCGTTTTCCGTGCCACCGCCCGCGCCTTCTCGGCCCCCTGGGCAAGAACTTCGTCAACGAAAATTGGATTCGCGACGATCTCCTCCCGTCGGGCACGCATCGGTGCGAAGTAATGCGTCACCGCTTCGAGCAGACGCTTCTTGAAGTCGCCGTAACCGCATCCGCCCTTCTGAAAATCGGCGATCATCGTTTGATAGTCGGCCTCACTGGCGACCAGCTTGTAAAAGGCGAGGATCGTTGAGCCTTCGGTCGGCTTGGGATCTTCGACCGGCGTCGAGTCGGTCTCGATTCGCATGATCTTTTTCTTCAGTTTCCCCGGCTCCTCAAACAATCCAATGGTGTTGTCGTAACTCTTGCTCATCTTTTGGCCGTCGAGTCCCGGCACGACCGCCGTCTCTTCCCGGATTCTCGGCTGCGGCACTTTCAGCAGGCCTTCGCCAAAGGCCTCGTTCATTTTGATCGCGATGTCGCGCGTCACCTCGACGTGCTGCTTCTGATCCTTGCCCACCGGCACGATGTCGCTGTCCACGATCAAGATGTCCGCCGCCATCAGCACGGGATATGCAAACAATCCGTGTGAGGCAGAGACCCCGCGTGCCACCTTGTCCTTGTAGCTGTGGCAGCGTTCCAGAAGCCCCATCGGCGTCACCGTGCTGAGGATCCACGACAGTTCCGTCACCTCGGGTACATCGCTCTGACGAAAGAACACCGCTTTGGCCGGATCGAGACCGCAGGCCAAGAAATCGATCGCCAAATCGCGAACGTTCGACCGGAGCGCCGACGCATCATGGATCGAGGTGAGCGAGTGATAGTCCGCCACAAAGCAAAACGCCTCACCCTCGTCCTGCAACGCGATGGCCGACTCCATCATGCCGAAGTAGTTGCCAATGTGAAGTCGCCCGCTGGGTTGGAGGCCGGAAAGAATGCGCATAAGCCGGAAGCAATGCGGAGAGCACCGCGCAAGTCAACTAGCTCCTGCTGTCGCGGAGCCTCTCTAACCGCCACCCAGCGAGGCCAGAAGGCCCCGAAGCGCATCCTTAGCGGACAATCCCGCAAACTTTGGATCATTCAACGTGTCACGAATCAAGACCACCGCATCGCTCTCCCGCCCGAGGGATGCCAGCCATGACGCTCGATATAGCCGGAGCCTGAGAAGTTCCGTGCCCTCCTTCGTCAACAATTCCGCAGACTCCACCAGCCGCACCGCATCCTCCGTCCGCCCGTGAGACTCGGCCAAGAGAGAGGCCAATTCAAACAAGTGACCACTTCCCCGACTTGCGGCAAGCGATTTCAATCGTCCCAGCATCGCCTCCACGTCACCGCCCGCACTTTGACTCAAATGCAGCCCTTGGAACAAGGCGTAGTCCCGATCCCTGCCTTCTCCCAATCGCGAACCCGCTCCCTTCGCATAGGGCCGATAAAGCGGATCACCCACGACGACCGACATCCACGACAAAACAGGCGTTGCCCCCCATGCCGCCTCCGCAAGCGTGAACCCATCCAGCAAGCGGCGTGCAAAGAGGTCCAGATGAACGGTCATGGCCAAGTACGGCTCATACACATTCCCCAGCGCGGCCGCTGCACCATGACTGAGCAATGGCCCCACCCAACCCCGGTCCGGCGCACGGAGGGATCCGGCACTGTACGAGTGAATGTGGCAGGCCACGGCTCCCTGCCGGAAGCGAAATGCCGCCGACTTCATCGCGCCCTCAACATCGCTCGCATACCACCCAAAATAGAAGGCGGTGTCAGGCAGGGGCCAGTCACTGCGAATCAGATCGGTCTGTCGATCCAGCCACACCGGAACTCCGCGCTCTTGAAAAAGCTTCGTTGTGTCCGCCAGCCACGTTTCACCTCTGGCGTACGCACCGTCCTTCTTTGCCATGTCGATGACGGCCCGCCCCAGCAATCCTTGCTCCTCCACGGCGATTGAGTCGTCGATCATCCGACGGACGACGTCCGGGTTTGGACCATCCAACCTCCCCACCAGAAGCATCCCAACTCCTCCAGGGAACTGATGGAAGCGCATCGACTGCTCGTGATACGGATTCACAATCGCCCCCACCGTCCCCCTCGCCGGCACCCCCAAGAGAGCCAGTTCCGAGTCCACGCTGCTCTCATCTTCCTTCGATGGCTCAGGCTCCGACTGATCTCGTCGGATTTGAAACGGAATCCCATGCATCAGAACCAACACCCGGACCTTCGTCCGCTCCACCACCGGTCCAGGCTCAAGATTCGTCGATGGACGCACCGTCCAAAAACCACGTGACTCAAACACCTTTTGCAACGGTTCTCTCACCGAGTTCTCAAATTCCGCCCGGGAGATCGAATCCTCCCGAGTGCATTCAATCCCCACGAGCCGCTCCTGCGGGATCCCACGCCTTTTGGCATAGTAGTCCGCAAGTTCCTTCGATTCTGGATGAACACCGTTGTAGACCACAACCGTCTCCGCCGCCGCATCCCAGTCCGCCAACAACGACGCCCCCAAAGAGGGGAAGGCCCCAAACAGGGACAGAACAAACACGGATCTGGAGGCAATCGATCTCATTACAGATCCCATGACAACTGGAGACCATCGTAGGCGAGCCGAACGCCTTCTGGCAAGGTGGGTTCGTCCCGCGCATGCATGATCTCACACTGAAGGTGGGTCAACCACGCTTCCCTCGGCTTGACCTGTGCGACCACTGCCAGCGCCTCCTCAAAATTCATGTGGGTCGGATGCGCTGTCCTTCGCAGACCGTCAAGAATCAGCGTGTCAACGCCCTCGAGCAGTTCCATCGCTTCCGGCTGCACCGTTTTGCAATCCGGGATGTACGCACAGAGCTTTTGTCCGCCTCGCTCAAACAAGAATCCAATCGTCTCCACCTTTCCATGGAGGACCGAAAGCGGCACGATCCGAGTCCCCCCGATTTCAAACGGGCCCTCGATCACATGCGGCTCCGGCTTCAGGTACCCCCGGTAACGGTTCTCCCCGTTGAACGCGTAGATGAACATCCGTTCCAACACCTCCAGGCAACTCCGGGTCGCGTGGATGGGCATGACTTGGTCTTCTCCGATCGTGAATCGTCGCAATTCATCGAACCCCGTCACGTGATCCATGTGCGAGTGCGTGTAAATCGCGGCATCCAGATGGCGAATGTGCGCCCGCAAACACTGCATTCGAAAGTCCGGTCCCGTATCCACGACCCACGATGCTTCGGGTGTTTCAACGTACACCGAGCAACGCAGCCGGTTGTCCCGTGGATCCTTGCTTCGGCACGTTTCACAATCGCAGCCCACCATGGGCACCCCCACAGAAGTACCCGTCCCTAGAAACGTCAGCCGCAATAGACTCATCAACCCCCAACCCTAGGACACCCGCCATGGGGGAGCAAGGCCTCGATGCTTCCTCCTTCGTCCGCGCATCATCACACCCGCCCGACCCACCACACTCGTTGCAAATCCGGCACCCGTGGGTTAATGGTCCCCTTGGTTTCTGGAAGATCCCCGAGTCCCACAAACATGCCTGAATCTGACAGCCCCACGCATTCTCTCCAAGGAGCACTCCTCCTCGCGGCCCCATCGCTGACTGATCCCAATTTCTCCAAATCCGTGATCTTCATGGCAGCACACACCGAAGAGGACGGAGCATTCGGGTACATCCTGAATCGGCCCACGACTCAGCGAGTGGCCGACCTTCTCCCCGACAAGGATCTGGGCGCACTCGGCGACGTCGATGTGTTCATCGGAGGGCCCGTGGCCACGGACAAACTGGCCTTTGCGGCCCTGCGCTGGGATGCCCACCTGCGATCCCTCAATTGCGAAACCCACCTGTCCGTCGGGGCCGCTCTCGAAGCGCTCAACACAGGCCATCTTGTCCGGGGCTTCGTCGGCTACTCCGGATGGACAGAAGGCCAACTTGAAAACGAGATCAAGCATCGGTCATGGATCACCACTTCCCCCACACACGCCGTCATCACCTGCGATGAACCTGCCGAGCTCTGGCGAACGGTTCTGGGAGACATGGGGCCCATTTTTGAACTGATGTCCCGGGTGCCCGACGACGTTTCCCTGAATTGAGAGAGGGTCTGAGGCCTGACGACCCCTCTGTGACTCAGCGGGCAAACTCCGCTTCCAGCGCGTCCAAGTATTCCGAAATGGGATCGGTCCTCTCGGGAATCTCCTTCTCGATGGTCTCGGGGAGATTCAGGTACTCGTCGAACAATCCCGAGTAGGCACCCGAATGGCTCGCCTCATACCAATCGAGATAGTCGCGCACTTCATTGGACATCGCCCGGGCTCCCTCCATCTGGCCATCGAGTACTTTGAGCACGTCATCCACACCTTTCGTTTCACCCTTCTTCAACTTCTCAATGACGCCGAGGTAGCCCAGAATCACTGGCCGAAAGAGCACTCCAACGCGCGACTCCAGTGCTTGCAGCGAGGCCCGTGACCGATCCAGAATCTCGCTACGGTCATCCCGATTCATCATCCACGCATATTCGGACAAGGGAGACCGGACTTTGACGATGGGAACCACTTTGGAAAGATCCACCGGCTTCGGTTTTGGCTTCGGTATTGGCGTTGGCTTGGGTTTAGGGGCGGGTTCCGGCTCTGCGCTCACCACGCCTTTCTGCTCCTCGACTGGGGCTTTTTCGGCCTTCGACTTCTCTTTCGTATCCTTTTTTTCAGCGTCGCTCTTCTCGTCCGGAGCACTTTCTCCACTCGCAGGTTCTCCCTCGACGTCTGCCTCTCCATCCTTTTTCTTCTTTTTGAGGAAATCGAGAAACACTTCCCGAGGCTTCCCCTTTCCAGCCCATTGCTGCACCTGTTCAAACAACAGGGCTGCGGACGGAGAAACCCAGCGCATCGCCGTCTCTGTATCTGGCATACGCCACGCAAGCGGCCCCACTGGATCTCCGATGGAAGCGGAATCCTCGCTCGGCTCTTTGATCTCTGCGGCTTCTTCCTCCGCTTCGGATTTCTTGTTTCGGAACCATCGAAGCGGATTGAATCCCTTTTTTTTCTCAGGCTCGGCATCTTCATTCGAGGCCTCACTTTCCCCAGAGGATTCCTTTTTCATCTCGGATGCAGCCGCCACTTCCGTTTTTGGCTCCGGCTTCGACTCGGGCTCCACCTTCACCTTCACCTCAGGTTCAGGCGGTGCCGTTTCTGGCATGTCCTGAGCCAGTTCTGTGGAGTTCTCCTCTTCCACCATGGCTGCCTCCTCGTTCCCCCCGGCACTCTCTTCGCCCGAATTCTTCTTCAAAAAGCCGAAGAGCTTCCCAAGGACATTGGGACGCCCCCCTTCCGCTTCACCTTCGGCCATTTCGGATTCGGGTTCGGTTTCCCCATCTGCCATTGGCTCGTCCGCAGCCGATTCGGCTTTTTTGGCCACTGCGGCATTCAACGCTTCGGTCTTCGTGGTCGGTTTCGGAGTCGAGATCGGCTCCATCTTTTTCACCGGTTTCGGCGCGGGTGCCTCTACCACTTTCGGGGGCGTAACGGGTGCCATCCGGCTCGGCGGCGGCGTTAGATCCGGCTGGGCTGAAGGCGGTGCTTCATTCATCGGAGCCTCGTAGGATAAAATCAGCGCCGCTTTGATGGCCTCATAGCTCTCCGTCGGACTCAGCGGCTCGGCAACCGTCGGTTGAGCCAACGTCGCCATCTGCAAAGCCCACCACTTGTTCAAACTCGTGGGCGATGCCGCCACACTGGGAAACCATTGATCGAGCAGTTCCCGCTCGCTGCGGGAGTCGCTCGCGAGGCTGCCGAGAAACTTGGCAAACCGGTCCGCGCCCTCCCCTTGATCAAGCAAGGCCAGAACGAGGGCACAGCAGGATGTGTCGTAGATCGCTCGCGAAAGCGAATCCATCTGGGTCGGTGAAGCCTCAATGATTTCTTCAATCCCGTAAATTTTTCCACTCTCAAAAAGGATCGAAAACAAAGCACTCGGACGCGTGCGCTCGCGATACCTCGCCGCCTCAACCACTCCGGTGAACACCCAATCCGGCAGCAGGCGCTCCCGCTTGGACACAATCGCCTTTTGGTTTCGCAGGATTCTTTCGGCCAACAGCACACGGAACAGCTCGCTCTCCAAATCCCGCATCCGAAGATCAGGCCGGGCCAGCACCGTCAACTGAAGGTGAAAGCCTCCGTGAGCCATCTCTGTAATCTGTGTGGAGACGGCCGGCCCCGTGGCTGGGGACTCTTCGGCACTGCGAAGATGAATGACAATCGGCAGGACCCACGGTCGTTTGTCTTTCAACACGGCGCGCACACTCTCCGCCACTTCCTCGCAACGTCTCGCCACGCCATTTCGGATTCGCAGCGCCGTTCCGTGCACAATGAACTGACCGCTGGTGCTTGTGGACTTGGTCATCGTGCCCGAACTCGTCGACACACTGGGTACCACCGGGGACGGCTCCGGCGTCACCCAGCTATCTGGAATCCGGTCTCCGACACTCGTCCCTGGAGGTGACGGAGGAACCGGCAGGGCATTCACCACACCCGGTTCCGGTGGCGCCACCGGCGGCTGGCCATCGGCCATTTTGGCCGAGGCTTCGTCTGGAAGCGCAGGCGGTTGAATCGCCGCGATGGCCTCCAGCGACAGCGAAGGGGCAGGCTCTTCCTGCGCCCTGACATCGCTCACCAGCGATGCAGCAGCCAGCAGCAGGAAGCTGCACGATACGAGTCGGGCGTGTCTAGGCATGTCACAGACCATCATTTCAGAATCTTGGATCAAGCACCAGCCTGCCTTCCTGAATTTCCACCTTGTTCATGCGGAACAGCTGCCCGATCTCCTTCTCAAAGACAGCACTCACCCGCTGAAACGTGGGAACCATCGGACGGAGAAACCCACGAATCACCTCCAGTCTTCCATAGGCTCCCCCGTTCACGTGCACGCGGAAAACATCGCCCTCCCGAGACACCGACACGGAAACGCTGACCGTCCTCCGCTGCCCCCCGAGTTTCCATTCGAGGTCAAATCGAGCCCAACCATCGTGAAGATCCACACTCAGACCGTCAAAGGCCACGTAGTCAGAGATCTCCTCCCGCATCTCGCCGGACAATCGGTCCGATAGGTAGCGATTGAGAGTTCCCTCCGAAATGTCCACCACGGCAGTGCGCTTGATGGTTGCCTGCCGGATCTGCTCGCCCACATCCACTACGGGACTGTCGGCGGATTCAACCTCCCCGCGTTCATCCACGGGCCGCTGAGCCACCCACGCCGCTCCGGACAAGGCACTCAGCAATGTCAGCAGCAGAAGATGGACAACAAATTTCAAGGCGCTATTTCAGGGACGACCTCAGGCCGCTGCAGTCGATCCCCCAGAGGAGGAAGACCCGGAACCGGAACCGGAGGAACTTGAGGAGGACGCCGAGGTCGTTGCCGCACCTGACGCAGGTTTGGATGTCTCCGCCGGTGGGGAACTTTTGGCGGATTCGGAGTCCTTCTTGGCCGCTTCCTTGTAGCTGTCACTCCGATAGTCCGTGATATAGAAGCCGGAGCCTTTGAAGATGAAGCCAGATCCCAGACTGATCTTCCTCTTGACCGGACCGGGGCAGCCCTCCTCAGGACACTCCGTCAAATGCGGATCCTTCATGGACTGCACCGCTTCGAACGGCTTGCCACAACCTTGGCATTCATATTCGTATGTCGGCATTTCAGTATACAGGTAGATGGATTTCAGACGCGAAAAAGCGAACCGGACCCATCCCCCAGAACCGGCTCCCTCGCAATGGGATTTTGGCCCATCGAACCGAGGAATCGATGGACAATACCCTGGCCTTGTCACACTTTGCCCGCCTGTCTCCAGGAACGATTTCCGACGATTCCAGCCACACACGCCCCATGGATCACCCGAAGACCACTGTTCACATCGCCCGACTCAGCATCGCTTTATTCATCTGTGCTCTATGCTCATGCGGAACCACCAGGTCAAATTCTGGAGCCACTCGTTACCTTGAAGCCTTCAACCCGCAGCAAGTACCCACCTCCGCCCGCTACAATGCGGACACGGAATCCCACTGGGATGGTGATGGCATTTCTGGCCCAGCCAGCATCACCATCGATCTCAGCGATCAAAAAGCCTATTTCTATAAAGGCTCCACTCTGGCCGGAGTCTCGGCGCTCTCCACAGGCGATGCCCGCCATGCGACCCCCACCGGAAACTTCAAGGTGATCCAAAAAGACATGTGGCACCGCTCGAACCTTTACGGTGACTTTGTCGATGCACATGGCCGGGTCGTGGTTGCCAATGTGGACATCACCAAGGACAAGCCACCTCCAGGAACCGTCTTCGCAGGTTCAAAGATGCACTACTTCCTGCGCTTCACCGGCGGTGTGGGCACCCACGAGGGCTTCCTTCCCGGGTATCCCGCCTCCCATGGTTGCGTCCGAATGCCCGGTCACATGGCCAAGATCTTCTTTGAAAACGCCTCCATCGGCACTCCCGTCACCGTCCGGCCCTAAGTTTTAGTTAGTGCACCCACCCGTCCTGACCCGACATCATGACTGCCGAACTCCCGATCGAAGTCAGTGCCGACGATGTGAGCTACCTCCTCAATCGTCCCGGCGACCGAGCCTTCCGGCTCATCGACTGCCGCGAGGAGGATGAGTGGGCCATTTGCCGGATCGAAGGCGCCGAGCTTGTGCCACTTTCCAAATTTGGCGAACTCGCCGGAGCCCGTTTCCAGGACGCTGGAGAGCACCTCGTCATCTACTGCCACCACGGCATGCGTTCACTCAAGGCGGCCACCTGGCTTCGCCATCACGGATTCCTGCAGACCCAAAGCATGCGGGGCGGGATCGACGCCTGGGCGGACATGGTGGAGCCGGAGATGACCCGCTACTGACCCCGAGGCATCGAATTGAAACCGGCTGATCGCATTAGGCTGAGCACTCAACCCCTTCTCTTTCCTCCGCATGGTTCGTTTCATCACCCAGCACGGCCAGCTCATCGACTGGCAGGAAGAAAAACCCACGCCTTCCCTGGACAGCCTGGCTTTTGTGGATCTGCTCAGCCCCTCCCGCGCCGAAGAAACCCAGGCCGAGGGTTGGCTGCAGTACGAACTGCCCAGCCGTGAGGAAATGGAGGAGATTGAGGAATCCAGCCGACTCTACATCGAAGACGGAAAACTCTACATGACCGCGTGGATTCCGATTGGTCTGGATACTCAGACGCCGGACAACACCTCCATCTCCTTCGTCCTCACCTCCAACTGCCTCACCACCGTCCGCTACGCCGATCCCCAGTCATTTCGAATCTTCGCGGATCAACTCCGCAAACAGTGCCGCCCTCCCTTGACGAGCGATGGTGTGTTCCTCCTCCTCATGGATCTCATCGTCGCCCGCATCGCCGACGCCCTCCAAACGGTGGAAGCGGATCTCAAAAAACTGGCCATCGACGTGTTCAGCATCAGCACTCAAAAGCCCACCGCATCCGCCGAGCGTGACCTCGGACAAGTGGTGAAGCTGCTCGGACGCCGCTTTGCGATGGTGGCCAATCTCCGGGAAAGCCTCGTCAGCATCAACCGCATGCTGCAATACTTCCTCAACAACGCCGCCACCTGGATGCATGGCGAGCTCGCTGCGCAGTTCCGCAGCCTCATGCGAGACGTCAAATCCCTCGACGACTACACCAGCCAGCAGACCCAGGAGATGACTTTTCTTCTCGAGTCCACCCTCGGCCTCATCAACATCCAGCAGAACCAGATCATCAAGATCTTCACGATCGCCAGCGTGCTCTTCATGCCTCCGACTCTCATCGCCTCCATCTATGGCATGAACCTCAAGATGCCGGAGACCAACTTCCCGGTCACCTACCCCGTCGTCCTCGTACTTCTGGTCGTTTCCGCCTTGATCCCGATCATCTTCTTCAAGAAGAAAAAGCTGCTGTAGGCGATCCTTCCGACCGCCCCCCGCCAGCGCTACTGTCCCAGACTCAAATACTCCCGCACCGTGTGGTTCATCGCACGGCGCACTGGCGGAAAGGACTCCGCCAACTGAGCCAGCACTGCGTCCAAAGCGAACTCACAGGCGAGACCGTGACGACTCGCGGCATCGAGATGATTCATCACCACGCCCTCATAGAAATCCACGTCCGGTGCCCCTCGGCGCTCGGCCCGACGGTGAAGGAAGTCCGGGAACAGACTCGTGAGCACCAGGAACTGATTCGCGCACTGCATGTGCAGAAAGAACCGGTCCTGCGGACCCGCATCCTCAATGGCGGCGATGTAGTCCACGCTGTAAAGGCTCTGCACATGACTCGGATCCGGATCCTGTCCCGCCGTCCGACACCCAAACTCCGAGCACACCACGGCCACGTAGTCCGCCACCTCCAGATCCTCCACCCCAATCCGCATCAGGGTGTGCCGCACCACCACAAAAAAGAAAAGATCCGGTGACAAAAGGCCCGCCGTTCGGCTGACAAGGATGGCATGGAACAGCTTGGGATGATCCAAAATCATCCTCACCGCCTCTGGATCGTCCAGCAGTGAAACCAACCCCTCCTTGTTTCGTCGGGAGAGTGCGAGCACGTCGCAGATGAATTGCCAGTCTGTGGCGGTGAAACGGTACCAACTTCCGGGGCGTGGAAACCTAGTCATGATCTTATCGAATCGTGTTCGGAAAACCTGTTGAGCATTGGCTATGCCATTCATCTCACCTCTTTCGATGGGGGCGGCGCAAAATTTGTTCAATGGAAGTTCCGAAAGCCGAAACAAGAATCCGTTTGGACCGCAGCCTCGCCCTGTGTTAAGGCCAGTCCATGCCCAGAATCGACAACCGAACCAACGACCAACTTCGTGACATCACTTTCGTACCCGACGTGGCTCCAAACGCCACTGCCTCCGTCCTCGTTGGCTTTGGAAACACTCGCGTCATCTGCGCCGCCACCATCCAGGATGACGTGCCGCGCTGGATGAAGTTTCAGGGCGTTCAAGGCGGGTGGCTCACCGCCGAGTACTCCATGCTCCCCTACTCCACCCACACCCGCAAGGATCGCGACAGCACCCGGGGCAAGATCGACGGACGAAGCACCGAGATCCAGCGCCTCATCGGCCGCAGCCTCCGCGCCGCCGTGGACCTCAAAAAACTCGGCAGCCGCACCCTTTGGATCGACTGCGATGTCCTCCAGGCCGATGGTGGCACCCGCACCGCCTCCATCACCGGAGCCTGCGTCGCCGCAGCCGTCGCTTTCAATCGCCTTCTGGAATCCGGCAAGCTCGTCCAGCAACCGCTCATCAAAAAGGTGGCCGCCGTCAGCTGCGGCATCGTTGGCGGCGAGGCCATGCTCGATCTCTGCTACGAAGAAGACGCCAAGGCCTCCGTCGATTCCAACATCGTCCTCACCGAGTCCGGTGACTTCGTGGAACTCCAAAGCAGCGGCGAAGAAGCCACCTTCACCGAAGCCCAGATGAACGAAATGCTCGCCCTCGGTCGCAAGGGCATCACCGAGCTTTGCGCCAGGCAACAGGCCGTCATCGACGCGATGATGAAGCCGGTCAGCACCGCGTCCAGCACGGAATCCGCCACCACTCTGGAAGTAAAAAGCCTGGCCGACGCCTTCAAGAAGTAGTCGCCGTTCCCACCTCAGCCAGTCAACGACGCTCCCACCCGTTCCACAGCCCAAAGCATCTTCACCGCCTGCGCGGCGGCGCGGACATGGTGGACGCGGAAAATCTGGGCTCCCCGTCGCATTCCCGCCGTGATGCAGGCCACCGTGCCCGCATCCCGATCTTTCGGATTCGGTAGTTCCAGCACCTCGCCGATCACGGTTTTTCGGGAGACGGGCAGCAGCACCGGTCTCCCAAATCGCTGCAGCCGTTCCGCCTGCGCGAAGATGCGCAGGTTGTCCTCCCGTTGCTTCGCAAAGTCGATGCCGGGATCGAGAATGATCTGGGTTTCGGACAGCCCCGCCTTCACCGCCAGAGCGATCTTTTCATCGAAAAACACGTCGAGCGTCCCTAGCACATCGCCATGCTCCACATGCGTGTGCGGCACCTTCGGCTCCCCAACGCTGTGCATGATCAGCAGCGCCGTCCCATGCTCCGCACAAAGCCGCGCGTTCGCATCGGTCGGCAGTGCGCCGATGTCGTTGAGTAGATCGCCACCCATCGGCAACACGCGTTCCACCACACCCGGTCTCCAGGTATTGATCGACAACAACGGCGGCCACACTTGATCAGGATCGTAGGGCGCCGCACCCATTTCGACCACACAGCGCTTGAACGCCGCCATGAAGGGCAAGAGCCGAG
>CAXBNA010000178.1:0-13642 GCA_963976915.1 uncultured Verrucomicrobiales bacterium | reverse complement strand
TACCTGTGTCGCTGACATCTTGGTCCAACCGGCAGGCCGCCCTCGCCCACGTCCTTTCACGGCTAAAACGTCTGCCTTCGGCGGAACTCCAAAGCACAATCGGCGAGATCGAAACCGCTCTCCAAGCCGATGCCCCTTCACGCGAAGACCTGCCTCCCCGAATGCGCCCTCTCAACTGGGATCAAGCGAGGGAAATGCAGTCCACGGGACTCATCGAGTTCGGAGGTCACACGCATCGACATCCGATCATGGCTCACTGCAGTCCCGAGGAATTGAAGTCGGAGATCGAGACCTGTCGGCGGCGCCTGAAGGAAGAGCTCGGACGACAGCCCCATCTCTTTGCGTACCCGAACGGCGGCGAGGAAGATTTTGATGCGGATTGTGAGGAACTGCTGCGGAAAGCGGGCTTTGTCGCCTCCTTCAGCACCCGCCCTGCCCCAGCCGAGCCCGGCGACGGGCTGATGAGCCTGCCCCGATTTGGGTCCCCAGAGTCCGTCATCGAAGCCGAAGCCACGGTATCCGGAGCGTTCACCATGGCGAGCCGGATCAAGAAACACCTTCGTGGAAAGAAATGAACACGATGGCAACGCTGGCACCTGAACGATCTGCTGCGGCGTCTCCCCCGACGCTGCGGGAGAGTCCCTTCCTTGGTGGTTCCAAACCGACGCTGCTGCACTTCATCGCATCCGTTGACGGAGGTGGTGCTGAAGCCCTCCTGCGAAATCTGGTCGCCCGCATGGCTCGGCGGCGCTGGCGCGTCGTTATCGTCGCCTTGGACGCCCGACCCTGGCCTGAAGCCTCCGCTTTTTTGATGGACCACTGTGATGCGTTTCACGACTTGGAGTCGACCGCGTTTCTTCAAAAACCAACGCTCGCAAAACTGAAGGCCGTGCTTCGGGATGAGCGGCCTTCCATCATGCAGACCTGGATGCACCACGCAGATCTCGTGGGCGGCCTGGTGGGCCGCTGGACCGGCGTTCCCCGCATCGTGTGGAGCCTCCACTGCCGGGAGATTCACCGATCGCCAGGCGACACGAACTTGAAAATGGCCCTGTTCCGGCTGGCGCTGGGTGTCGCGTCACGATTCATTCCTTCCGCCATTGTCTCCTGCTCAAAAGCCGCGATGGACGACCACCGCAGACTCGGCTATCCCGCGTCCAAGATGCGCTGGATTCCGAACGGCATCGACACGAGCCGATTTGTGACGAGCACCGCAACGCGTGAAGAGATGCGTCGGGAACTTGAGATTCCCGCCAACGCCCCGGTGGTGGGATTCATCGGACGGTTTCATGAGATGAAGGACCTCAAGACCCTTTTCAGTGCCGTAGGCCGCATGCAGGATTTTGCACCCGACACCCACTTCATTCTCTGTGGCGGAACAGCCTCCGATCTGGATGAAGCCACTCATCAGCTGTGGAGGAATCTCTCACGCATCGAGAACGTCCATTTCGTTCCGTTCCGGTCGGATCCTGAGTCGCTCTACCCGATGATGGACGTCTTCACCCTGACCTCCCGCACGGAGGCCTGCCCGATGACGATTCTCGAAGCCATGTCATGCGGAGTTCCATGCGTGACGTCCGATGTCGGAGATTGCGGAGCGCTCCTCGACGGAACCGGCGTCTTGGTTTCCCCCGGAGATCATCACGGTTTCCAGAAAGGGTGGAGGCGCCTGCTGAACCTGACCGCTCAGGAGAAGCAGGACCTCAGCCGGCGCGTTCGGAATCGCGCCCTCGAACACTTCACCATCACCCGGGCAGCGGAGGCCTACACGGCACTCTATGACGAGTTGCTGCCAACACACGCAGGATGAAGACCACGCTCCTCCATCCTCTGGCATTGGTGCTGCTGTCTGCGATTCCCGAATCGGGGACCGCAGCCGGGGTCGATGTGTGGACGGTGGACGAGATGCAGCGGGTGATGCGATCCGACCCACCGGGCAGCGATCATTCCACCGCCATCCAAGCGGCACGGGGAGAATGGGAGAGTTTTCAAGTCGTCGTCCGGGGAGACACCGAAGACATCGACCTGGTGGAGATCGTGGCGCATCCCGCCGTGCAGGCTCAGAGTGGCGCGGCGCTTCCCCCACCCATGGTCTTCCGAGAGCACTACGTGCGCGTGTCGAGCTCGACTCCCATGTCATCTCTCCCAAAAGGTGACTACCCGGATGCGCTCCTCCCCATGGACATGCCGAGCCTGTCTGTGAACCCGCCGGAGGGTGTCTGCAATCAGCCCTTCTGGGTCGACGTCTTCGTTCCCTATCCTTCGCCAGCCGGTCTTTACAAGGGGAACATCGAGGTCACAGTCAGGGGGCAGGAGCACCCGATCTTCGTGGACTACAGCGTGGAGGTTTGGGACATCGATCTTCCCGTGGTGCCACGCCTTCGAACGTCCTTCGGATTGACGTGGCGGCGCATCGCGGAAGTGCACGGATTTGATCGCGACGCCGCCGATCCGACGCCGGAGTTTGCCGATTTGATTGATCAATACGCCACACTGCTTGCGGAACACCGCCTCAGCGTGGATCAGATCGAGTCGACCTACCCGGACGGATCCACCGGCGAAATGGACAAGCCCGCCATCGAGCGAGCGATGCGGGACCACCTGCTGCATCGACGCGCTTCCACATTGGGTCTTCCGCCGACTGGATGAAACTCCTCGGCGCCTTCAAAGCCGAGTCTCGCGGCTACGTCATCATGGGGGGGCTGGACGAACCGAACGACGCCGAGGCCTACGACCTCGTGAGAAAATGGGGTGCGTTCTTCAATGAGGCCTCCAAAAAGCACGGTGTTCAGATCCCGCTCCTCATCACCGAGCAACCCACACCGGATCGCGAAGAGTGGGGTCGCCTCGATGGGGCCGTGGACATTTGGGTGCCCCACTTCAGTTCCGTTTGGGAAGATATGGAAGCGCCCAACGCGCCCCGCGGCATTGCCCGCCGACTGGCCGCGGGTGACGAGGTCTGGGCCTATGCGGCTTTGGTTCAATGCCCGGGCGGCTGGGAGGACCTTCACGGCAATCCGAAAGTGCTTCGCGAGGGGCATCCCCCAGTCTGGGCACTCGACTCCCCCGCCATGAACCACCGCATTCTCGGTTGGCTGCTTCCCCTTCACGGCATCACGGGACTTGCGTACTGGGACATGCTCTATGCCGCCGAGGGTGTCGATGTCTGGGAGGATGCCGGAAGCTTCCATCATCCGCGAGGCGACGTTTACAACGGAGACGGGTCCTACCTGTATCCGGCGACCAAAGCTCGATTTGGAAAGAACGCGCCCGTCGCATCCATTCGCCTCAAGTGGATCCGTGAGGCTGCCGAGGACTACGACTATCTGATGCTGGCCAGGGATCTCGGACTCGGGAACGAGGCACGTGAACTCACAAACGCTTTTGCGAGAGGATTCGGAGACTGGTCCGACGATATCCCAGCCCTTCATCAAGCACGGCAAAAATTGGCGGCCCTGATCGTGGACGCCCAATCCAAGAAAGGAGGCGGCTCATGATGCCAACGACCGCTTCCAAAGCAGCGTTTCGCCAAGCGGCAAATCCGGGACCGCTGCGTCTCGAGATCGTCGAGTCCGACGAGGAATTTGACGCACTGCAGCCGGAATGGGACGCCTTGGTGGATCGGATGGCCACACGATCTCCTTTTCTCCGATGGGACTGGATGCGGACATGGTGGGACATCCACTCGGGCGAATTCGATCTCTGCATCGCAGTGGCCCGAGACGTCGGAGGCCGCGCCGTCGGCATTGCACCGTTTGTACTGGGCTACGATCGCGAAGGGAGCCGGAGCCATGTGAAACAGCTGATCTTCCTCGCAGGAGGTGGGGTGGCTCAGGGGGAGCGGATGGACTTCATCGTTCCGACGGGATGGGAAATGGCGGTCACACCGGACCTCTGTGCCGCGTTTGAAATCCTCGAAAACCGCTGGGACTGCATTCGTCTCAATCACATACCCGAAGAGTCGCCCAACCTGCCCTTCATTCGTCGAGCGATGGAACAAGCGGGGCTGAGCGCCGGAGTGCTCAATCAATCGGACTGTCGGCTGATTCAGCTCCCATCTTCGTGGGAAGAGTATGCGGCCCAGCGTCCCGGAGACTGGCGCCGGAACTTGGAGCGGAACTGGCGGCAGGTCGTGCGCGACCATGGAGCACGAAAGTGCGTGGCCGGTCGCGACGCCGCACCCATGGAGGTGTTTGATCGTCTGGGCGATCTTCATGAACGGCGCTATTCCCGCAGGGAAAGTCTCTTCATTCAGCCTGACGCCTGGCGGCTGCATCGCAAGATTGCCGAGAAATGGATCTGGACTGGGCAGGCCGTATTGACCTACATCGAGACCAATCTCGGGATCTCGGCGGCGGTGTATGGCTTTGTCGAACGGGGCGAGTTCTTCATGTTCCAGCTCGGATGGGATCCGGCCCTGGCCAGATACTCACTTGGCCGTTGGGCCGTCAACTGGAGCATCGAGCACTGCATCGACCACCACCTCGAAACCTATGATCTCCTTCCGGGGGAGTTCCGCTACAAATCCGAACTCTCCGACGAAACACGCCGCCTGCTGGATCTGGAGACCTTCCATTCAGCCAACGCAAACGCCTCTCTTTTTCGGAGAATGCGCGACGTGCGACGTCGCTGCCACCACCAACTTTCCAAGCTCACTGCGGGTATCCGATCCAGAAAATGAAAGTCATTGTTCTCACAGCTGACGCCAACACACTGGTCTATCATCGCGGAGATCTCATCCGCGATCTGGCGGCGCATGGATGTGAGGTTGTCACATCGGCAGCGGAGGATTATCCGCATGTGCGTTCGTTCGTGGAAGAAGCGGGTGGACGTCACGTGGCCATACGAATGGTTCGATCCAAGGTCGATCTATGGCGGGACCGCGAAACTTGGCTCGACATGTGGCGGCTGTTTCGGAGGGAGCGGCCCGAGGCGCTCTTTGCCTACACGATCAAGTCCGTCGTGTATGGATGCGTCGTTGCCCGGCTTGCCGGAGTGCCCAAAATCTACGCTCTCCTCCCCGGCCTTGGCTTCACCTTCGTGAAACCCGAGACTCTCAAAGGTCGGATTGTCAGTTGGGTTTCGGAAGCCCTTCATCGTTTTGCGCTGAAGCGGGCGGATGTGATCTTCATGCAGAACCGCGACGACGTGAAGCTCTTCACGAAGCTCCGACTTCTTCCCCCCGGCGTTCCCGTCCATGTGACTGCTGGATCTGGCGTCAATCTCGAAGAGTATCCCCACGCACCGCTTGGAGATACGACATCACTCGCCGAGAAACCCGTCCGCTTCGTCCTCGTCAGTCGCCTGCTCATCAGCAAAGGCGTCGAGATCTTCGCAGAGGCTGCGCGCGAGGTTCGTCGAAAACATCCAAGAGCCGAGTTTCATCTCGTCGGACCTTTTGATCCCAATCCAAATCGTGTCAGCGAGGAACAAGTCGATGCCTGGGTGACGGAAGGCCTAATCGTTCATCACGGGATGGTCCGCGATGTCGGGGCTCTGCTGCGGACGATGCACGTCTTCGTCCTACCCACCTGGTATCGCGAAGGAGTTCCGCACGCGACGCTCGAAGCGTTGGCCACGGGACGTCCAATCATCACCACCGACTCGGTGGGTGCTCGTGAATGCGTCCGCCTGACCGACGAAGGTCGCGCGCAGCAATCCGATGGCGAAACTCGACTGAGCGGTGAGAACGGCTTCCTGGTTGCCACACGGGATGCCAATGCCGTGGCTTCCGCGATGAGTTGGTATCTGGATCACCCTGAGGCAATTGGACCTCAGGGCGAAGCCAGTCGCGCCCTCGCCACGGAAGTCTTCGACGTCAAAATCGTCGATCAAATCATCCTCAACGCGATGGATCTCGTTCCGACCAGCCAACCCACTCCTGTCACTACAGCTTGCCCGGCACCCGCCGGTGCATGATAATTCCGCTTTCCCATGGCCATCCCCTTCACCCTCGAAACTCTCGGCAACCAGGCGCAGCAGCACGCGCTCACGGTTCCGCCGCAGGGGGAGCGTGGACTGCAGCCACTGGCCCCCGGAGTAGGCACTGGCATGGCGCTCGGGATGCCATCAGCGCCTTCGGCGATGGCTTTCGATCCCCGATCAATCCCGGCACCGACCTTCTCGGGAGAACGGAACCTCGAAGCGGTGATCAGCATCACCGACCTCATTCGCTATGTGAGAAAGCGCGGCTGGCTGGGTTTTTTGCTGGGTCTGCCTCTCGCGATTTTGACCTTCATTGTCCTCGGCACGGGACCGAAGGTCTACGAGGCCGATTCGCAGATCCTGCTTCGTCTGCAGGATGCCAACGTCTTCAATTTTGATGAATTGGCCGGCAGTCGTGTGACGGAATTCAGCGCCCCCATGCTGGTCAACAATCACCGCACCGAACTCAAATCACGGCGCTTCATTGAGTATCTGTTCCATCGATTCCCGGAAGACAAACGAACCGTCTACATTGATCGCATCGCCACCGGCATGGGACGCAAGGATCAGCTCCTCTCCATGGTCGGCCTCTACAAGCCCGGAGTCAGAGGTGAAGATCTCGAGATCTTCGCCGACGCCATCCAATCCGCCGTCGAGGTCGACCCGCTCAAAGACTCTCACATTTTGCGCATTCAGGTTCGGGATTCGGATCCGGACATGGCCGCGTTCATTGCGAATCGATACGTCGAGGACTACATCCACTACGTGACCGTTCAGGAGATGGACCTGACGAAGTCCGTGTCCGACTATCTGGGTGAGAAGAGCGAGGAGTTGAAAAGGCGACTGCGTGAAAGTGAGCAGGACCTTGCGAAGTATCGGAAATCCGAAGGGTTGATGGAAGAGAGTGCCGTCAAGGACGTGGCGGGGGAACGGGTCAAACTCCTCGGCATGGCCATCACCGAGGCGAACATGAAGCTCTCACAGGCGAAGAGCGATTTGGCCGGACTCGAACAATCGCGAGACTCTGGACGCGACATGATCGATCTGCGAATTGTCGCCGAGAACAAGGATGTGGCCTTTGCCCGCGCCCAACTGGATCAAAAGATCGCCGAGCGCGCTCCTCTCGAGTCGATGCTCGGCAGGCGGCATCCAACGATGGTCGCCCTCAACAACGAGATCGAGCAGCTCCGCTCGTCTCTCGATGCAGCGACGAACTCCGTCGTCAAAATGGCGGAATCAGAGGTTCGAAACCAAGAACGACAGTTGGAAGACTACCAGCGTCAGCTCGAAGAAGCGCGCACGCTGACCCTTGACCAAACGGACAAGTCAATCCAACAGAACCTCCTCAAGGATCAGGTCGAGATGGACCGTCAACTCTATCAGAAGATCGAGATGCGCCGGAGCCAGGCCAGTTTGACCGAACAATTTTCCGACAACGGAACGCTGCGAATCTCGGACCTCGCCACACCACCCGACAAACCCGTCAAACCCAACAAACCCATCGCGGCCATCGCCTCCGCGATGCTGTTTGGCCTCGTGTTCTTCATGGTGCCCATCGGTTGGGGATTGTTTGATGATCACATGATGAAGCTGTTCAAGGCAGCGATGAAGGACCGTCCAGCCACCACCGACGCAGCTCCCCAGCCCTCCGGCGGCTATCATTCTGCTCCCCAGGTACCGCAGCCGACGGTGACGCAGCAGGCTTTGCCTCAGGCCGCAGCCCCCCCCGCTCCTCGCCCCCAGCTAGCGGCTCCCGCAGCTACCCAAGCTCCAGTTCTTGCCCGGCTCCCCTACGTCGCAGGCGGCACCGCGGAAGCCACACTGGCCCAGCTTCTCCAACCCGAGCCAGCCGGAGCCCAAGCCGCACTTCGGCAACTAACAGGGACACTGGAACGCCAGGCAGTAAGTCGCGGCGGAGGCGGAGTCATCCTTCTTACCAGCGCGGAACCCGGCGAGGGCAAGACGCTCGCAGCCGCCGCCTTGGCGGCAGCCCTGTGCCACCAAGGACGCAGTGTGTTCATGATGGAATGCAATCCGTCCTCACCGACTCTGCATCAGTGGTTCCCTCATTCCCAACCGCATAGTTCCTGGGCGCACGACCTCGAGGCCCTGCGATACGGACAAACCAATCTTTTCCTCCTGCCCGGTCATGACCTCCCGGCATACGCCACGAGCGAGCTTCTGGACGGCTATCGCGCATGGATTGACCGCGCACGACATCAGGTGGATTGGATCATCCTCGATGCCGCGCCCATGCTTCGCAGCTTTGCCGACGTCGCCCCTCTCGCCCCGATGGCCACGGATGTGTTGATCGTAAACAATCCCAACGTCACAACCCCTGCAAAACTCAAGGCCGCCCTGTCGCTCCTCCAACCGATGATGTCCACCAATGCCCTGCGTGGGCTGATTCTCAACGGTGCCAGTTCGTAGAGTGCTCTAGACCACCTCGGTTTGATCCCGAGTCAGGAGAGAAGCCGGCTGACCGGTGCACTCGAGGACCGCATGCCACATTTCTCCGTCGGGACTGACTTTTCGGCGGCCGTGGATCACCATCTCAAACGGTAGATGCACGAAGCTGCCATGCCACCGTCCCACCAGCATGGCCGTCTTTCCCGACATTCCCGCATGGACCGCATGCTGGGCAAGACGTGAGCAATAGACATTGTCGGCCGCGTTGGCAGGTACACTCCGAACGATGTAGCTTGGGTCGATGTACTTGAGGGTGACTTCCATCTTTCGGCTCTTGAAGAAGGCATTGATTTGGTCCTTCAAGTAAAGGCCAATGTCGCCGTAGCGCTGGTTGCCACTGGCGTCGGTGCTGTCCCCGCCACCCATCAAATCTTGCCCGGCTCCCTCGGAAACAATGATGACCGCACTTCGCCGTTTGGCGATCCGGTAGCGCAAGGCCTCCAACAGTCCGCCCGGACCTTCAAGCGAGAACGGCACCTCGGGTATCAGCACAAAATCCACGTTGTTGCCAGCCAAGGCGGCGAAGCAGGAAATGAACCCGGAGTCCCGGCCCATCAACTTTAGCAGGCCAATTCCATTCACGGCTCCCTGAGCCTCGGCGCAGGCAGACTTCACGGCGGTCACCGCTTGGTCAAAGGCAGTCTCAAAACCGAAACTCTTGTCGAGGTACATGATGTCATTGTCGATGGTCTTCGGAATGCCGACGATGGACTTCTTCAATCCCCGGCGCTCAACCTCCTGCATGATCTCCGCAGCGCCCTTGAGGGTTCCGTCTCCACCCACCACGAAGAGAATGTCCACATTCATCTCTTCCAGCGTGTCCACCATTTCCCCAATGTCCTGGGGCCCACGGGAACTCCCGAGAATCGTACCGCCGAAGTGTTGGATCTGGGCCACGGACTCCGGCCTCAACATCAGAGGAGCATGCCCATAGCGCTGCACCAAGCCCTCGTAGCCGTAGCGGAATCCATAGACGCGGCTGATGCCATATTGATTGAAGCACTGGTTCACAATGGCCCGGATGATGTCGTTCAATCCAGGGCAAAGACCTCCGCAGGTGACGATCCCCGCGATCGTCTTGTGAGGATCAAAGAAAATCTTCTCCCGCGGCCCCGCCTGCTCAAGGGACACGGTCGCCTCGCCCGTAGTCAGATCAGCCACGCGATCATTCAAAAGGACTCGATCCAAATCCTTCCGAAAGGGTACGCTCACCCCGCCAAACTGATGCAGGGGCGACGGGAAGAGACAGGGTCCAAGGGATGGGATTTGAGTATTCGGCACAGTGAAAGATTGATCTCAGTGTTGGGCAGCATATCCGGTGCCAGCAGGTGGGGTCGTTGTGAAACAAAACTCCCCCCGTCAACCGGCCTGCCGCACTGCCTCCACCACGCGATCCATCTCAGTCTCGGTATTGTAAAAATGAGGGCTGAACCGCAGGTGCGCCCTGCCTTCGCGGTCATGACGAAGAGAGGGATGAATGTTCTTGGTGACGAGTGCCTCTGCGACCTGTTCCAACCCTGCTTGCCCTTCGACCGTTTCGCGAAACACGGTGGTGATCCCCGAGGCATTGGTGCCGTCACATGGCCCAAGAGCTTCGTATCCAAGGGGCCGCAATCCATTCAGCAACCGCGTCTTGAGCCGGAGCAACTGGGCGCTGATGTTTTCGACACCCGTCTCTTCGATCAACTCGATCCCAGCTTTCATGCCGAGAATGCCGCTGATGTTGAGGGCCCCGGGTTCGTAGCGGCGCCCGCCGCCCTCGAAGTCAATTTCCGGCTGCGCGATGAAGTTCGGAGAGCGCACATTCCAAGATCCAAGCAGGGAAGGACGCAGCCTGTCCTGAAGCTCCTCCTTCACGTAGAAAATCCCGGCGCTCATTGGGCCCAACATCCACTTGTGACTGTCGGCCGACAGGAAGTCCACGTGGTCGACTTTCGTCTCAAAAGCCCCGACGGTTTGGATGGCATCGAGGCAGAACAGAACTCCCCGATCACGAAGCAACTGACCGATCACGTCGATCTCAATGCGATAACCCGTGAGGAAATGACAGGACGCCAGGGCTACCAAGCGCGTCTTGTCGGTGAGTGCTTCCTCCACCAGCGCAGGGGTGATCTCGCCCCGCATCGCAGGCTTCAGTGTCTTGACCACGACACCCCTTCGCTCAAGATCTGTCCAAGGATAGACATTGGCTGGATAGTCATCCGGATAGCAAACGACCTCATCGCCCACCTGCCAATCCAGCCCATGGGCCACCAGATTGAGCCCCACCGACGTGGGGCCAATGAGCGAAATCTCAGATGCTTTGGCCCCAATCAATTTCGCCGCCGTGACCCGCGTCTCGTTCACCCGGCGCCAAGCTTCGGGATACTCCTGCATGAAGAGTGAGGCCTGATCCAAATAGTCCCGCATCGTCTGAGCCACGCGATGAGGCAGGATGGTCACACCGGCATGCCCGAGAAAAATTGATTCCTTGGCCACGGGAAACTCAGAAAGGCGGAACTCCTCGTCCGAGTGGAGTTTGTCAAAATAGTTCATGGTGATTCAGTGAGATCAAAACGTCCGACAAGGGCCCTGCGGTCGGGATCACCACAGAGTCTTGGTCGCGGCGACACGAAATCGCAGATCAAGCGACCTTCAGCGTCTTTGCGCCTTCGTCGATGAGTTGCCAAAAGTTCTTCGACTGACTCAACTCCTCATCTTCACCCGCACCGGGGAAATTGCTTCGATACAGGAAGTCTTGCAGCGTGTTCTTGTGCAGCACTCGGTGCACGCGGACGTTGCCCTCTTCCACCGCAAAGTAGATGCGATGCTCGTCCGCCCTGCAGCGGTAGAGTTTCATGCCACCTCGTTCGAGAATCCCGAAGCGTTTGGCCAGAACATCGTCCTCCAAATCACCGGGGCCAATGTTCAAGGCTTCGAGAAGCTTGAACTGGATCTGAGTCGGCAGCCGAGAGAGCTCGGCGGCACTGATTTCGTTGAAGACGATCTGGATCACAAGGGGAATGTTAGTGGGAACCGGTTCGGCTGGCAAGACACAAGCCAAACGAACAATCACGACGCAGCTACGGGAGCCGCAGGCGGTTCGGTCGAAGTCACTTCATCCGGCTCGGGCGGAATCTCCACCGGCTCAGCCTTCGAAACCACCTTCACAAACTTCGGCAGGAAACTGTCCCAGTTGTCGAGGATGTCCTTTGCGCGGGCGCTTTCGGTCGCTTCGAGGTGAAGCTGAATCAACTGCTTCAGCTGATTGATGTCCTCAGGATCGCTCACAGGTCCTCCCTTGATCATCTCAGGATTGTGCAACTGCTCAAACATCGAGTCCTCATCCAAAAGGTAGGCCAGTCCACCGCTCATCCCTGCTCCGAAGTTCTTTCCGAAGGATCCGAGCACCACAACGGTACCGCCCGTCATGTATTCGCAACCGTGGTCCCCGATCCCCTCAACAACAGCCGTGGCTCCTGAGTTCCGAACTGCAAACCGCTCACCGCCGCGACCGGCAGCATTCAGCGTTCCACTGGTGGCTCCATAAAGCACCGTGTTGCCGAGGATGGAATTCTCCCAGGGTTTGAAATCCGGATGGGAGCGTGGGTTGGGACGGATGATGATCTCGCCGCCGCACATGCCTTTGCCAACATAGTCATTGGCTTCGCCGATGAGCGTGAGTTTGACACCGCCGCAAAGGAAGGTGCCGAAACCCTGTCCCGCGCTGCCTTCACACGTCACGTCAACCGATCCCGGCTCAAGGCCATGATTGCCGTGGTGGAAAGCGATCTCGCCGGAGAGGCGGGTGCCGATGTTGCGGAAGGTGTTTTTCACCTTGTACCGTACCGGCTTGACCTTCCGCTTGTCGCTGATGGCAAACTGCGCGTCCTGAATCAGGCGGTCATCCAGCGGATGCTCGTCGAGACCGTCGTTGCGGTTCATCGTGCAGATGCGGCTGATGTCGTGACCGAGATCTTTGCCCACATCCCGAAGCATGCGGCTGAGATCGATGGAGTTGGCCTTCGGATGATCTGGCACCTCGCGCTGACGAAGGTATTCGGGACGGCCAATGAGATCGTCCATTTTCGACACACCGAGTTCCGCCATGATCTCGCGGACTTCCTGGGCCACCGCGTTGAAGAAATTCACCACATACTCGGGATCCCCCTTGAATTTGGCGCGGAATTTCGGGTCGGTCGTCGCAACGCCCACGGGGCAGTTGTTCAAGTGACACTGGCGCACATAGACGCAACCGAGTGCGATGAGGGCGATGGTGCCAAAGTTGAACTCTTCGGCTCCGAGGATCGCCGCTTGGACGATGTCACGCCCGTTGCGCAGACCACCGTCCGTGCGGAGCGTGACGCGGTCACGCAAGCCATTGAGGAGGAGAACTTGCTGCGTTTCAGCAAGACCCAACTCCCACGGCAGCCCCGCGTGTTTGATCGAGCTCAGCGGGCTGGCGCCCGTTCCACCATCGTGACCGGAAATCAGAATGATGTCGGCGTTGGCCTTGGCCACACCGGCAGCAATCGTGCCCACACCCGTTTCAGCAACCAGCTTGACGCAAACGCGTGCGCGAGTGTTGGCCTCCTTCAAGTCGTGGATCAACTGAGCCAGATCCTCGATGGAGTAAATGTCGTGGTGGGGAGGCGGGCTGATGAGCTGCACACCGGGCGTCGTGTGACGCAGGCGGGCGATCATGCGATTCACCTTGAACGCCGGAAGCTGTCCGCCTTCCCCAGGCTTGGCACCCTGCGCCATCTTGATTTCGAGTTCCCAAGCGTTGGCAAGGTATTCCGCCGTGACGCCGAAGCGCCCCGAGGCCACCTGCTTGATCTTGGAATTGGCCCAATCGCCATTCTCATACGGCTTGAAGCGTTTTGGATCTTCGCCGCCTTCACCGGAATCGGATTTGCCACCGATTCGGTTCATGGCAATGGCGAGAGCCTCATGAGCCTCGGGACTGATGGCGCCCATCGACATGGCCGCTGTGGTGAAACGCACGCGAATGTCTTCGATCGGTTCCACTTCATCAATCGGAATCGAGCCGTCCCCGCTTGGAACAAACTCCAGCAGATCCTTGAGGGCAACGGGCGTGTTCTCGAGCTGCGCTTTGACGTAGGTGTCGTAGTCCTCCTTCTTCCCACTCTTCACAAAGGTGTGGAAGTTCTTGATCACTGGACCGGTGACCGCGTGCATCTCGCCGTCACGGCGAGGACGGAAGTAGCCGGGATCCCCGAGATCCACATTCTGGGAGGTTCCCGTC
>CAXBNA010000177.1:0-13657 GCA_963976915.1 uncultured Verrucomicrobiales bacterium | reverse complement strand
CTATCTCGGGATTCCCTACTCCAACGACAACTCGAAGTACCATCCGGTGCTGGCCGACGAAATGCCCCCGCTGCCCCTCTACGATGGCGAGAAAATCGTGGAGTTGGATGCGGACCAGCATCTGTTCACGAAGCGATTCACCGAGAGGTCCGTCGCCTTCATCGAGAAGCACAAGGACGAGCCGTTCCTCCTGTATGTGCCGCATGTGATGCCGCACGTTCCCATTTTTGCCTCGGAGGGTTTCGAGGGGACGACAGAAGCGGGCCTTTGGGGGGATGTGATCTCCGAATTGGACTGGTCGGTGGGTGAGATTCTGAAGGCCTTGCAGGACAACGACCTGGACCAAGACACGCTGGTCGTCTTCTTCTCCGACAACGGGCCGTTCCTGTCCTATGGGACGCATGCGGGTCATGCGGTGCCACTGCGGGAAGGGAAATTGACCAGCTTCGAGGGAGGTGTCCGCGTTCCCTGCATCATGCGCTGGCCTGGACGAATCCCAGCCGGTCGGGTTTGCGATGAACCGCTGATCGAGATGGACTTCCTTCCGACGATTGCCGGACTGTTGGGAGCGGATCTTCCGGAGAGGAAGATCGACGGGGTGGACATCCTTCCAGTGATGGAGAACCGGCCTGATGCCGGGAGTCCGCATGAGGCATTGTTTTTCTGGTCAGGGAGCGAGTTGCAGGCCGTGCGGAGCGGTCCTTGGAAGCTGCACTTTGCCCACAAATACATCACGGTGGCTGCGGAGCCGGGCAAGGATGGCAAGCCTTCCAACTGGGAGAACATGCAGCCCAAGTCCATCACGCAGTCCGGCGTGGAAGGAATCGCTTCCCGCCACGGATACCGGGTCGAGGAGTTGGAGCTGTCCCTCTACAATCTGGACACCGACATGGGGGAGACGAAGAACGTGGCGGAGGCTCATCCTGAAGTGGTTGCGCGTCTGTCGAAGTTGGCGGAGCCGATGCGGGCTGCCTTGGGCGACTCGTTGCAAAATTTCGTTGGTTCGGAAGCTCGCGAGCGAGGTTTTTTGCCAGAGTGAGGTAGACAGCGTAACGTCGGGGGAATGGAGGACGACGAGAAGGAGCTTTTGAGTGCCACGTTGGTGGTCAATGCCACGGATTTGCTGCTGGCGAGGGTGCGAGTGCGGGCACCTCACGACGCTGCGGAAATCTTGGCGAAGAAGCCTGCTGAGCAGGCGGTGAAGGTGCTGCAATCGCTGAACCCCATGGTGGTGCAGCAGATCCTGCGGGAGTTTTCTCCCGAGACGCGGGATGCCATTTATGCTGCGGCTTCCGAAGAGCAGGGAAAACAGTGGCAGGCCAATGCGGACTATCCCGAAGACACCGTTGGTTGGTTGATGGAGGGAGCGGTGGCCGTATTCCGTCCCCATGCCACGGCCGCCGAGGCCATCGAGGCGATTCGGAAGTTGTCGAAGAAGGCGATGATCACGTACGGCTACGTGACCGATGATCGGAACCGTCTGCTGGGCGTCTTGGTGATGCGGGATCTGATGCTGGCTGAGCCAACGGCACGGCTGGAGTCGGTGATGCTGGGAAATGTGTACACCCTGAGGGCGGACATGCCCCTGACGGAGGCGATGCGGGAGTCGGTGAATCTGCACTTTCCGGTTTATCCGGTCTGCGACGAAGAGATGCATTTGGTCGGGTTGGTGCGGGGACAGAATCTTTTTGAGGCACGAACGATCGAGATCAGTGCGCAGGCAGGGGAAATGGTCGGTGTGGAGAGCGAGGAACGCCTCTCGACGCCGATCTTGCGGAGCCTTCGTCTGCGTCATCCCTGGCTGCAGATCAACTTGGGCACGTGTTTCGTGGCGGCGCTGGTCGTCGCCTTGTTTCACGAAACCTTGGATCGGATCATGATCTTGGCGGCCTTCATCCCCGTGGTTTCCGGTCAATCGAGCAACACAGGCTGCCAGGCTCTGGCCGTGGCATTGCGGGGTCTGACCCTTGGGGAAATCGCCGAGGCGGGCGAGAAGCGGTTGGTAATGAAAGAGGCGGCGCTGGGGCTTTTCAATGGCTTCTTGGTCGGAATTACTGCCGGGATCGGGATGGGCATCTACTCCTGGACCCAAGAGTATCAGAGTCCCGTGATTTTGGGAATCGTGGTTCTCCTTTCGATGGTGGTGAGCTGCGTCGTCAGCGGAATTGCGGGTGCGATGATTCCGCTCCTGATGAAGCGGTGGGGCACGGACCCTGCGGCGGCGTCGGGGATCTTTGTGACGACGGCGACGGATGTGGTGAGCATTGGGGTTTTTCTGGCTCTGGCGGCATGGCTGGCACCGTGATCGAGTCGGGCAAGATGGCTTGGACGCGCCGGGAGTGGCTGGCGCACCGTGCGGCGCACGAAGCGCGAGTGGGACCCTGGGTGGAGGAACATCTGGCGCGACGGCATCGCGGGAGAAAGCATCCGGTGCACGATTTTTTGTTCGACTACTATCCATTCCCACCAGCCAAGCTGCGCTCGTGGATGCCGCCATTAGGTGCCATTTTGAAAGTGGAGCCCGGCGATGAGGCCATGTGGCCTGAAAGCCAGTCGCGACATCTCCTCGTGGAGCGAGATCAAGTGAAACTGGGCACCCATGGTGTTTCGAAATCCGTGGCGCGACAGGCGCAGTGGGTTGCGGTACTTTGTCGTACGATGGGCGAGAGACCGGCGAGATTTGGCTGCCATGGCCTCCACGAATGGGCCATGGTGTATCGCCAGACGCCGGATCAGGTTCGGCACAATCGGCACCCACTTCGGATGCCGCCTGAGGAGCTCGCCGCTTTTGTGGAATCCCGGCCGATTTGTTGCACCCATTTTGATGCCTTCCGTTTCTTTACGCAGGAGGCCCGACCGCTGAATGCGGTGCAGCCCGAACTGATGTCTCGGTTGGAGCTGGAGCAGGGCGGTTGCCTGCATGCGAACATGGATCTCTACAAGTGGGCCTTCAAACTCTGGCCTTGGTCAGGATCGGATCTCGTGGGACGGGCATTCGAACTCGCCATGGAGGGACGCGAAATCGATATGCGGGCCAGCCCTTACGATCTGGCCGCTTTGGGGTATGAGCCCATTCGGATTGAAACGGCAGAAGGCCGGGAAGAGTATGAGCAGCTCCAACGTGGCGTGGCGGCTCGCGGTGCCTTGCTTCGCAAGGAGATTGGGGGGGCGGCGGAGCAGCTGCTGAACTCAGTGGAGCCGGAGTTGCTGGAAATCTCCCCGCAAGACCTCGGCGTGCGACTCGGGCAAAGTTCTTGACCCTTTCGCGGGCGGGGGCTTACTAGGGCGTGCAATCTCCGTCGCACGGTCGACGTTGTCATTGGCAGTCTTACCACGCTCATGCTCTCCTCCCGATCGCTCACGTTTTACCTCATCACTTGTGTGCTGGCCATCGTGGTGCCCAAGGCTGAGGCGTTCACCACCGTTGTCTTGGATGCGGGCCACGGTGCCCATGACCGGGGTGCCTCGGTGGGCTATGTCTACGAAAAGCATTTGGCGCTGGATACCGCCCGCCGGGTGGAGGAACTTTTGAAAAAGGAAGGGATCAAGGTCGTGATGACGCGGAGCCGTGATGTCTTCATCCCGCTGCCCTCGAGAGCTGCCGCGGGGAATCGCTACCGCAATGCGATTTTCGTGAGCATCCACTACAACTACAGCCGGGGAGGTTCGGGGGCGGGTTTGGAGACCTTCTACCACTTCTCCTCGAGCTACACGCTGGCTGCCTATATCCAAGCCTACTTGGTGCAGCGGACGCACATGACGAACCGGGGGGTCAAGCACGCCAATTTCCACGTCATTCGCAACACAACACGGAATCCAGCGGTGCTGGTGGAGTGCGGTTTTGTGAGCAACTCCAGCGAACGTGCCCGGATGCTGACCGGTGAATTTCGGAATCGTCTCGCCGAGGGGATTGTCCAAGGCATCCTTGCCTACAAAAAGGCGAGCTAAAGAAACATGGCCATGCTGGTCTCCTGCGCGCAAATGCAGGCCGCTGAGGAGGCGGCGTTCGCACGGGGTGTATCGGCGGCCGATTTGATGGATCAGGCGGGAATGGGAATCGCCCGTGCGATCTCTCAGCTCATCCTGCCCAAGGGCGCCTTGGTACTCTATCTCGGGAAGGGCAATAATGCGGGGGATGCCTTGGTGGCCGCGCGGATTCTGAGCGGTGAAGGATGGAAAGTCTTCGCTCGTCTGGCTTGTCCCGTTGAGCAGATGAAGCCGTTGCCGCGAGCGCATTTCGAGGCGCTGAGTGAAGCGGTCACAGTTGTCGGCGATGCGCGTGGGTTGGACTTTGAACCTGGTCTGCCGCTGGTGGCGCTGGATGGCTTGCTCGGTATCGGGGCCATCGGGCCTCTACGGGGAACGATGGCGGACATGGCTGCAGAGATGAACGAATTGCGGCGAACCTGCCATTCGAAGACCGTCGCCATGGACATCCCCTCGGGCCTGAATGGAGATACGGGCGAGCCTTGCGAAGGGGCGGTGATTGCGGATCTGACGGTGACCGTGGCTCAGGTGAAGACGGGGCTTGTGGCCGACGCGGCCTCGCGTCACGTGGGAAGGCTGGCCGTCGTTTCGCTGCGCGAACGGGACGAATGCTCGGGCGATGCCTCGGTGGAGTTGATCACCCCCCGACTGCTGCGCCCGATTCTTCCTTTGCGGCCTCTGGATGCTCACAAGGGAACGGCAGGTCGAGTGGTCATCGTCGCCGGTTCACGAGGGTTCTTGGGTGCGGCTGTGCTGGCTTGCCAGGGAGCAGGGCTGGTGACGCTCGTTGTCCGAGACGCAGACTATGCGCTGATGGCTCCGATGTGCCCCCCGGAAGTGATGGTGAAGCCGGTTGGCGACCTGATCGATGTTCTTGAGATGAAGTTGGATGCACTCGCGCTGGGACCGGGCATTGGCTTTGATGCCCGGGATGCCGTGCTGAGACTTTTGCTGGAAGCCCGAGTTCCCACCGTCGTCGACGCGGACGCGCTGACGATCCTCGCTGAAATGGGCGTGGAAATGCTGGAGGATGCGGCAGGTGCCCGCCTCCTGACGCCGCATCCCGGTGAGATGTCGCGACTGACGCGGGGTCGTGATGATCTGCAAAAGTTGGATCGGCGGGCCCAGGTCGAGGCGCTCGCGGATAGATTTCCCGGTCACACGTTCCTTTTGAAGGGGAACCGAACCGTCATCGCCACTCAGGGACAATCCACTTGGTTCAATAGCACGGGGCATCCAGGCATGGCCAGTGGAGGCATGGGAGACGTCCTCACGGGCGCCTCGGTCGCATGGCTCGGTCAAGGTCTGCTCCCCCATGAGGCGGCGGGATTGGCAGCGTGGAGCGGCGGTCGCGCTGCCGAGCTGAACACAGGTGGGTGTGTGAGTGCCGAGGAATCGGTCATTGCCAGCGACGTGACGACCGACTTGGGCAGGGCGCTTGGCGAACTGAAACGGGGCGCATTTTAGAGCCCGCGCAAAGGGTGGGGAAGCGGGCTTCCAATTGCGTGTGGAGCCGAGTTCCATCCGCCGTGTGACGTGATGGTGGCTCGGGACGGGATCGAACCGCCGACACGGGGATTTTCAATCCCCTGCTCTACCGACTGAGCTACCGAGCCTTCCCTTGCGGGGCGGGGATCAAAGCAAAGGATGGAGGCACATGCAAAGGAAATTTGGTCCTTTATGCAGTTGCTTCCGATCCTGAGTCCACTGAGCCCTTTTTGGATCTCGCCTGACGGTCCCGAATGGAGAGATAAATGCCGTAAGCTAGAAGGGCTCCCTGGCTCCCCCAGTAGGCATAGATCTTTGGCCAGGTGCCGTCGGTGAAGCCGTAGGCGTGGAGGCCGACTCCGAGCTGATTGACGCCAAACCAGGAGAAAATGACGATGCAGCCGAGCACGAGGTTGCAGCAGTGGAGGCCGACTTCGCGAATGTAGCCTCCGAGTCGGGCGTGCAAAATGACGAGGCACATGAGAACGATCATCAAGGCGCCGTTTTCTTTGGGGTCCCAGCCCCAGAAACGGCCCCAGCTGTAATTGGCCCAGATACCCCCCAAAACGGTTCCGACCAGAGACAGGAACAAACCAAAGCCGATGAACCCGTAGGCGGCGCGGGTAATGAAGCGTGCCTCATCCGAATTGGTGGTGAGGGCCCCGAACAGGCGTCGGACAAAATAGATCATGGAGATCAGGGCGGCGACCATACAGGCGGCATAGCCCAGGTTGATCATGGGCACGTGGGTGGACAGCCAGAAGTTGGTGATCAGAACGGCTTGGAGAAGCTGCATGGTATCGGCGGCTTCGGAGGGTTCGAACTGAATGGCGAGGAACATGCAACCCCCACCAGCGATGGCGGCGATGAGGAGGCCGAGGCCGCGTTTGGTGATCCATTCGGCAATCAGGCCGAGCAGGGCGCAGGAGGCTCCGATGAAGAGAATGGTTTCATAGAGCGTGGTGATGGGAGGGCGCTGCATGATGAGGCAGCGGATGATCACGCCAGTGATCGCGAGTCCGGTGGCGGAGAGAAGGAACAGCCATGCGGTGCCCTTGGAGACCTTTCCAAAGATTGACGTTGGTGACACCCAGCTAAGCGCGACAAAGACAAATCCCACGAGGAAAACCCATTGGGCCCAGAAAAAGTAGTCGGCGCGCAAGGCGCTCAACTCAAGTCCTACACGGGATCCTTCATCGCGTGCCGCGGCGGCGGTCTGTACCTCTTCGAGGAAACCCTTGGCCGCAGCCTTAAACTGATCGGCGTCTGGAAGGGCCAGATAAATGTCCTCGTAGGCGGCCAACCACTCGAGTTGCTCAGGGGTGGGCTCGCTCTCCCCTCGGATGGTCTGAAAGAGCACCGTGCCAGGGCCGTCCCAGATTTCGGTATTGGGATCGGTTGGAGGGAAGATGCGGAGTTGTTGCTCTGCATTGCCGCTCATCATGGCTCCGAACACGGCCTGTCCGAAATAGCGAAACCACGGCAGACTCATGGGCGGCCCGCCGGAAGTGATCGCTGTGGCGAACTTTGTGAGGTCCTTGGAGAGGCGCACGGGTTGGGTGACGCCTTCCGGTAGATCTTGAGGATCCTCGCCGACAGGAGACCGGATGAAGTCGAAGTGAGCGAGCATCATCTCGTAATCGAGGTAGTTGACGGCGAGCTGCACGATCATGCGCTGCTCAGGGGAGCGCTCCTTGGCTGGCATCTCGCGATACTCGGCCATCTTCTCCATCAAGGTCGTCCGGGCGGGCTCGATCTCGTTGAAGGTGTATTGATCGCGCTTCTTGCCGTGGGACTCAAGACCGAGCTCTTCGATGGCGGCTGAGTTGTCGACTTTGAAAAGCGGGACTGTCTTCGAGAGGTCTGGACGGAACCAGGTCATGAGGAGCCACTCGGTGCCGGACAGCTTGACGGGTTTCCCGCCTTCCTTGGTGATGCCTTCTTGGGTTGTCGGATCGGTCAGCGGTGCCCCGTCCATTTCACCGTTGTCCGTGAGCCAGAGGGAGCGGCGGGCACGGAGGCGCAGAAGGCGGTAGTTGGCGATGTTTTCCAGCGGCTTGATGCGCCCGATTTCTTGGACGGGGATCGCGGCGAAGGTGTCGACCACTTCGGGATCACGCAAGAGATCGAGGGACGGCAGCCTGGCGTCCTCTGCAGGCGCGACGGAGGCGAAGGTCAGGAGAGCGAAGATCCAACGGAAGGTTTTCATGTCGAAATGAGACAGGTTACAGGAGTTTCCACATGGCGATGCCAAAGCCGCCAACGAAGACGACGACGGCTGCGGCTGCGGCGATCCACTCATTCCATTTCATGGAGCGGGCGAGCATCATGGTGAAGTGGATCAGAAGGCCGATGGCAACGATGATGCAGGAAATCAGTGGCCAGTGGTCGGAAGGGTTTTCGACGATCTGGAAACCGGACTGAGGGATGCCGCCCCGCTTCTCGCCGCTGTCAAAAGTCTGTTGGAAGACGGCGTAGCCCTCACTGCGGACCGGTTCGTTCATGGTGACGACTTTCTTCTCCTCGCGCCCATTGCTGAGTTTGGTGACCTTGCTGGTAAACTTGCGTGCACGATCGGTACCGGGGTGCTTTTCCTGAGTGGTCTCGTCCAACCGGATCGCGAAGGGGAGTTTGTAGGTACGATGGGCGAGGGTCAGGAGGAATTTTTGGTCGCCGATGGTGACGGTCCACGGCGCGGCTGCAAATTCCCAGAGAAGGCCTTTTTGTTCCTCACCGGTTTTCTTGTCCTTCACAATGGCCATGCAGGCGCTGGCGAGTTGCTCGTCAGGAAGCGCCTGTCCGGCCTCGTCGAGGGTACTCATTTCCTGAATGAAGTACCCATCCACGGCATCCCGGCGTTCGCCCGAGGTGTCCCGCCTCGGTTCGGCGTTGCGCTTGAAGTTCGTGATCAAGAGGTCAAAAGGCAGGTCGGGATGCGTGAAGGTGCGACCCTTGCCCTGACTGAGATCCTGAAAGAGCGAATCGTCGATGACGAGGGCGTTGCGCTGTTTTCCGTCAGCGACAACCGGCTCGATCTCGATGACGCGGTCATGGAAACTGCGGAACTCATCGCTGGTTTCACCCTCCGCGAGGGTGAGGTTTCCCTCTTTGGCAAAGTGGTAGCTGACCGCTCCTGCCGCGATCATGAATAGAATGGCGAAGTGAGAGATGACGACACCGATGGTCTTGGGGGATTTTCGAATCCGAATGAGCCCACCCAGGGACATGTTGACGAAAAGGATGGCCATCAAGGTGTAGCCACCTGGGACGATGTAGAGTGGAAGCTGGATGTTCCCGATGTCCCAGTAAGCGTCGAGGGCGAGCGCACGCCAGCAGGCGCCGATGTCGATGCGATCCAAAAAGACCGATTCGAAGTAGCGTTCCTGACTGGCAACCAGACCGTACTCGGCCTGTTCCAAGGTTCCGAGGAAGGTGTAGATGAGCAGCAGGGACAGCGTGATGGTGGCGAGCCCGAATGAGCTCAGCGTCCGGAAGATGCGCGCGGGAATGGATGCGGTTGGAGCCATGGTTACTGCTGATTGAGGAACGCGCTGTTGGGGGAGATGGACTGGCAGAAAGCTTCGAACTGAGGCGTGTTTTCCTCAACAACCGTACGGGGTCCTGTCAGCTTGACGAAAATGGTCGCCTCGTCCGCGGAATGGATGAGGCCGAGCATCCGGTAGTCTTTTTTGGCGTCAGTGGCTCCGAATCCAGAGAAGTCGCCGTCCATCTCGATGTAGGTGGCGTCACGGTTGAAGAAAGGTTTCTTCGGCAAGGCAGCGATGCCTGCTTCGTCGAGGGGGGGCAGCCCCATTTGGCTACGCCAACGATTGACGTTGGCATTGAGGCCACCCGCACTTCCAGGCATGAGCGACACATAGCACTCGCCCTCGTTGTTGGGGCCAAACCGGATGTCGATCATCCGCATGCTGCTGGAAGCGTCTTCGGGAAGTTCGGTCCACCCTTGGGGGACCTCCCAAACCAAAAGGCCGCGGAGACTTGGTGGTTGACCTGCGGCGGGCTGTGCAGGCGTGTCGTCGTAGAAGCGTGTGCTGCTGGGGATGTCGACCGCAGGACTGCGTGCGAACTCGGAAACCTCGCGCGTCTCGGTGATTTCCATCCTTTCCTGCAAGCGGTCGCAGGATGTGAAGACGGTGGTGCAAAGCGCCACCATGGCGCAGAGGGGGGAGGGTTTCATTCTGTAATGTAACGAACGAGCCTGAAGACTATTTGGCCTGAGGCTTTGCGGTGTCCGTTTTCTTCGCTGGAGCAGCAGCTGGTTTTTTTGGAGCAGGCTTTTTCACTGCGTCAGGCTTTTTCGCCGGGGTTGCATCCGCCTTCTTGGGCTCGGCCTTCTTTGCAGGAGGCGTGTCCGCCTTCTTGGGCTCGGCTTTCTTTGCGGGAGGTGTGTCTGCCTTCTTGGCTGGCTCGGGCTTCTTCGCTGGAGCAGGAGCGGGTTTCGCTTCTTCCTTCTTTGGGGGAGCTGGAGGGGGTGCGGTGAGCTTGGCGATCTCGGCTTCGCTCAATCCCACGTTGACCACGAGGCCTGCGATCTTGCCTTCGAGAGCCTTCGCTCCGGCCTTGGTAACGCCGGTCTGCCAGACAAAGAGTTTCCGCAATCCAGTGGCCGCGGCAAGTTTGGCGATGCCGGCATCGGTGACCTTGGTGGCGTAGAGGTTGAGGTATTCGAGATTCTTGAGGCCCGCGAGCTTGGCGACGCCTGCGTCGGTGATGCTGGTGTTTTCCAAGTGGAGACGCTCAAGGTTAGGCATGGCGGCGGCGCTGGCGAGTCCTGCGTCAGTGACCTTGCTTCGTGCGAGGTCGAGCCAGACGACGTGCTTGGCAACGGGAGCGAGAAGCGCGAGTTCCTTGTCGCCAAATTTGTCGGCGGCATTGATGACGCTGAGGCGAAGAAGCTCGGTGTCTTGCGCAATCGGCATCAAGGTGGCGTTGAGGGCCGTGAGCTTGGCGGTGACGTCAGCGAGGGCTTTTTTCTCAGCGTCTGTCATTGGGGCTGCTGCCGGTTTCTCGTCCTCCTTGGGTTTGGCGCTGGCGACCTTGGGCAGTCCCGAGGACAGGGCTGCGGCTAGCAGCGTCTCGATTGCCGGTGTCTTCTTCGCCTCGGCCACGCTCACTTTGTCTGAGGCACCTTCGGCAACCCACCACTCAAGCAGGGCGGATTCCCCGGCCGTCAGTTGTTCCTCGTCTTCCGGGGGCATGTGCTCGTCGTCATCGAGGGGAAGCTTGGCGCGGACGAGCATGAGACTGTCCTTGGTGTTGCCGGGAATGACGGTTACATCGCCCTCGCTGCCACCTTTGAGAAGGTCGGCAAAGGTGTGCATCTTGAGTTTGCCCTTGGTCTTGTCTTCGCCGTGGCAGGCGACGCACTTGGCTTCAAGGATGGGAGCAATGATGTGCTGGTAGACATTGGCTTTCTTGGCGATCTCGGCGTCGAGTTTGGCGGTGGCGGGCTTGGCGGCAGCAGCTGCGGCAGGCTTGGTCGGCGCGGGTGCGGGAGCGGCAGGCTTGGCTGCGGCAACGACGGCGACGGGTTTGGCGTCGTCTTCGGGGCCCCACCCCATGTTGATGTGCGTTTTGGGCATCTTGCCCTTGAGCTGGGCAAATCCCTTTTTCGTCACGCCGGTCTGCCAGAGGTAGAGGGACTTCAAGGCCGGAAGAGCGGCGAGTTTCATGACGCCCGCATCGGTGACCTTGGTGCCGTAGAGGTTGAGGTATTCCAGCTTGGTCAGGCCTTTGAGTTGATCGAGTCCGGCATCCGTGATGCCCGTGTTGTCCAGACGAAGCTCCTTGAGGTTCTTCATGGCTGCCACCGCCTTGAGCCCGGCATCCGTGATGCTGGTGCGCGCCAGATCGAGTGAGGTGATCTTGTCGGCGATGGGAGCGAGAGGTGCGAGACCGCCGTCTTTGAACTGCTTGGCGACGTTCAGGGCGGTGAAACGGTACTCCGCAACGTCGGCGGCGATTGGAAGAAGCGATGCGCCGGAGGCTTCCACTTTCTGGATCGCCGTCTTGATCGCGGGATCCCCGGCGCTGTCGGATTTTCCGTCAGCGCCGAAAGCGAGGGCTGTGATGAGGCAGAGGGTGGTGGTGAGGAGGCGGGATTTCATGGTTGAGGTCGGAAACGGAGATGAATGGTGGTTTGGAATGGGATGGCGTTCAATGGGTAACGGCTCCTGCCGAGAGTATCGCATCAACAGTGGACTTTGTGTCGGCGGGGAATGCGGCTTCGGCAACCGTATGTTTGTCGGAAGCGCCTTCTTGGATCCACCAGCGGAGCAAGGCGATCTCGGGCTCGGTGAGCTGGGGTTTGCCCTCGGGTGGCATGTGCTCGTCGTCGTCTTCCGGGTAGCCGATCCGAACGATGGCCAAGCTTTCGTCAGGCTTACCCGGGATGAAGGACTCGCCTGCTGAGTCGCCTGTCGTCATGGCTGCCTCATAAGTGTGCATGGCGAGGTCGCCCTTCGCCTTGTCCTCGTTGTGGCAGTTGTTGCACTTTTCTTCGAGGATCGGGAGAATGACGTGCTGGAAGACCAACTTTGCATCCTCAGCCGGGGCAGTCGGCGTGGAGGCTGTTGGTGTTTGTGGCGGCTTGGCCTTGGGCTTGTCCGGTGCCTGCGGTGGAGGTGGTGTGGTGGGGAGTTCGTGAGCGGGAGCCTCTTCTTTGGGTTCCTCGACAAAGCCCAGCATGAAGCTCTCAAAGCCCTTCACCTTCTCTGCGATCGCGGGAGGCGCATATTGAGTCAGGTACTTGCTGCCGTGGACCATGTTGGCCCCGAAATGAGCCCCGGCCCCCATGACACCGAAGGAGATGAACAGGATGGCCCGATACACGTCGAGGAGACCGCGGTTCTCCTGGCTCATGGCGATGATGCGCAGCACGAGCGAAAGCAAGACGCCGCAGGTGCCGACAATGCCCATTGTCTGGTGAAGCGAAAAGTTGCCTCCGCCATAGCCGCCATCGCGTGAGAGAAAAATGCCAGCGACCACGGCCGCAGCTGCGCCAGCTGAACCGACCCAAAGCGTGAGGAGTGTGGTTGGGGCGAATTTTTCTTCCAGAGCCTTATTGAAGGACGCCAACTCCATGATGATCAGGACCATGAGCGCACCGATGGGCAGGTGAACGAGGATGGGGTGGAAACGTCCCACCATCAAGATCTCGTTGCTACCCTTGACGGCAGGCGACTCATCCAAGGGAGGATAGAGCAGCAAGGACAAGACGAAGCCGACGATGAGGATCAGGGTAAGGATCCAGACGCCCATGTAGGACTTGGGTTTGGCTGGGGTGAATTCGGGATGGGAAGAGGCCATGATGGTTGGAATCTCTGGAAGGATAACGGCTGGATTCCAGAAAATCCTTCATCATTCGGCTTGAGAGGAACGTTGAAGTTCGATCCTCCATCTCAGGCGGTTGGATCTTCCACGATCAAGCAAATCGACGTGAAGGCGGGCGTCGAAAATTCTCGTTGGGCAAACCTTCGACTGTCTGCGTATAGTGGAGGGATGGGAGTGATTCTAAGGCGACAAAGGTATTTCGGCTGGCGGCTGGCTGCTCTGGCCAGTTTCGTCGGAGCGATGATGGTGGTGACGGGCTGCAAGACGACCCCGGCTACGGGTGATGAGGAATCGGCACCGGATGCAGAGGATGCGGCGTCGGCAGAAGGGACTCCTGAGAAGAAGGGCTTTTTTCAAAGACTGACTGAGACCCCGGAGTATCCCGAGAACTCGGTGAACCTGGGCTTCTTGCTCAGCATGAGCTGGGAAGAGGCGAAGATGATCACGCCTCAGCACATGGATGTTCCGCCATTTTTCAGTGTCGCTGCGGACAACATTGAGGTCATCAAGACCTATGAGAATGGGGTGCCCAGGCGTGCACGTGCTTCTGGGAAGGTGTTTGTGGAGATGCGCTTTTTGGAGCCTGCCAAAGCGCTGTGTCAGGAAGCTTACGTCACGGAGGACGAGGCCATTCTGCGGGGCAAACCGATCTTGCAACGGGGGGGGAGTGTCATTGAGGGGCTGGATGATAGCACGGTGTTTTACATGTTTGGAACCCGGCTGCGAGTGATTGGATTGCATCGAGTGCGGTCCATGAGTGAGTTTGAGACGGTTTTGACGCCTGCGACGCTCGGTGGCGGGATGGGTGCTGGGGGCGGTTCATTCCCGC